>DYKY01000054.1:8910-23131 GCA_020722365.1 Thermoflexus sp. | reverse complement strand
TGAGGGCTGGGACGGAAGCCGGGCTCGGCGTGGGGCCGGCGCAGCGCGCCCCGCCGATCAAGCCGTGATCCGGGTGTGGGCCGACGCGCGCTATCCAGGCGCGCCGGTCGTCATCACGCACGATGCGCGCCTGGCGCTGGCAGCGGGGACGCCGGATGGTTGGGGCATTGCCGTGCTCTGCGGCACCGGCGCGATGGTCTACGGCGAGGATCGCCACGGGCAAGTCGCGCGCGCAGACGGGTGGGGCTATCTCCTCGGCGACGACGGCAGCGGCTATGCCATCGGGCGGGCGGCGTTGCGCGCCGCAGCCCGCGCCGCCGACGGACGCGGCCCACAAACCGCGCTCACCGAAGCGATCTTGACGCACTGGTCGCTCAGACAGCCGCAGGATTTGATCGCCCACGTTTACGCCCCCTCTACGCAGCGCGCCGACATCGCTGCGCTTGCCGCCCTGGTGCAGACCGTGGCCTTGCGGGGCGATGTGATGGCCGGGGCGATTTTGCAGGATGCCGGTCAAGCATTGGCTGTCGCGGTGGAGGCTGTCGCGCGCCGCCTGGCGCTGACGGGCGCGATCCCCTGCGCGTTGACGGGGAGCGTCATCCTCAAGGGGCAGAGCATCCGCGCCGCGTTTGTGGCGGCGACCGTCGAACGGGGATTGACGTTGTCGCCCTTGACGCCGGTTCATGAACCGGCGCAAGGGGCGATCCGGCTGGCGGGGGCATTGGCGGAAACGACACGCGAAGTGGACGCTTGTACCAAGCGCCAAATACAGTAAAATCACCTGATGATGAATATCCAGTATATTAAACGTGCTGAATTTTTGGAGAAACTGTCCCAACAAGCATCGGATTCTCTTGAGTTTGTCATTGTTATAACTGGCGCTTTGGAAACTCAGGACGGGCAGTTTTTGTGCGCGTTGTTAGCAGAAGCTGTACGGGTCCTAACAGATGGTGGCCTACTCCTTGTACAGGGCGTCCCAAGCGTATTGCCGCACTTAGGCGTTTTTTTGGAGAAACAGCTCGTTTTCAAGTATTGGTTTGCCGTTGAATCTACGCCTATTGAAAGCAAGGGCTTACCCACGGTTCACGCAGCGGTGATGTTGTTCACCAAAGGCGATGGGAGATTCAATATTCAGCAAGTGCGTTTACCGCATCAATATTGTAAAGCCTGTGGGCGTACACTGAAAGATTGGGGTGGAAAAGCGCATTTGATGAACCCAAAAGGCTACGCGATTTCAGACGTGATCAAGGATTTGCCGCCAGCAAACAACTATACTCAGCTTTCCAAGCCCCTGTTTGACCTTTTCATCGAAATGCTCAACGTTGAGCTAACCCCGAATGGGCAAACTCGCAAACTTGTCGATACTCCTCCGGTCGAGACCAATGGTTGCGTTGGGCCTAGTGAAGGGTTGCCGTGGATGAACATGCTTGCGGCGGAACGTCCCGTGCAATATACGCTTCCGCATCTCGTATTTCCCCTAAAAAAGGATTATGTTGAGCACTCTCGGCGAAGCGACGCGCCAACGGTTGATCAAAACAATCTATACGATGTGATTCATCATGGCGATGCAATCGAAGTTTTGAAACAATATCCTGATGCATCGATAGATTTAGTCTTTGCCGATCCGCCTTACAATTTGGACAAGGACTACACGGTTTACGATGATGAACGCGCCGACTATAACTATATCGACTGGTGCAATGCCTGGTTAGCCGAGTATGTCAGAGTGCTCAAACCGACCGGCGCACTTTTCGTGCTTAATCTGCCGCGCTGGTCTCTCTATCACGCCGATTTTCTTAATCAACATCTCTATTTTCAAAACTGGATTGTCTGGGACGCTTTATCAGAACCGCGTGGAAAGATTATGCCGGCGCATTACGCTTTGTTGTTCTATACAAAACACCCTTCAAATTTTACTTTCAATTATGCTTCCGTCAGCCCTGTAGACGCGCGATATTATTGCTTGCGCGCGTCTTGTATAAAGCGCCGCAAAAAAGTGGGGGATGATGATCAATCTCCCCTCAACGATATTTGGTGGGATATTCATCGCATTAAACATCGGCGCGACCGGGATTATCACCCGTGCCAGTTGCCAGAATTGTTTATGGAACGCATCATCAAATTGGCGACCAATCCGGGCGACGTTGTACTGGACGCTTTTGGCGGTACCGGTACAACGCCAATTGTCGCTGCCAAACTCGGACGGCGCTACGTAGCGATCGACCTCGATATCAATTACGTGAACATGATGCGCAACAAAATCGCACAGCTCGAAAACCTCGGACAAGTGCAGCGTCAAAGCGTAAAGCAAGAAGCACGTGTCATAACGAAGAAAGCTCTACAGCTAGAGTTGCGCAAATTGTCCGTAGAGCTAGGACGATTGCCGACTCCTGAAGACGTAAAACAAAAAAGTCAATACAACTTGGATCTGTTCTTGGAAACCTTTCCGACATGGGGAAAGGCTTTGAAAGCTGCAAAACTGGAGATAAAAGTCTGATGCAAGCACGAAAACTGACATTTCAGCAAGCCTGGGATAGCTCGACCATATTCTTTGTTGACGAGGAACTTGAGAGCGAAATTGAAGAAAAAGTAGCTGATCTCTTACGCACTGCTGAAAACCCACATATCGCGGCGACGAACGTACGCACATTAGAAGACGTGGTTGCCTTTTTACAAGAAGAACCTGACGGCCTTGAGGTGATTCTGCGGGATATTGGGCTATCCGATGAAAAGTTTATGCGCATCATCTCGCTTTTGCGGAAAATAGGGCGAATCGCCGGCGGTTTTGAAAGCGAGTGGAGTATTGACAAAATCAAGCGTCAATTATCGGATGATGCGCACTTGCGAGTATTGATAGCTGAGTTATTGCTGGACGGGGTACACGATGCAGAATTGATCACTTATATTCCGCGCTTCTATTTGGACAAGTTGAACTATCGTGAGATTGGCGCAATCCCGCAAGCCTTCCGCGCTATCCGCTACAAAGAATCCACAATCGGCACTTATGGTGGGCGCAAAGGGTACAAAGTTGAGGCTGCCATTCAAGCGCAATTGGACAACGTCAAGGCCAATTACGGGATTGGCTATGAGCAGGGACGCTCTCGGTTTGTCAATGTTGACATAGACTTTGCTGTTCCCACGTTGCAAGACCCTTGGGTCATCATTATGAGCAGTTTCCAGGAAACGACCAGTAGCGGGCAAACGGCGAAGGCGCGTGATATGTTGGCGGCATATACCCAAATCACTACGTCGAATAGCCGTTATGGTGAAAACCGGGTGTTTGTCAATTTCGTAGATGGGGGTGGTTGGTTAGCCCGCAAGCGTGATTTGGAAAGATTGGTCGCACAATGTCACTACTTTATCAATCTACAAAACCTCGATATGCTTGAGGCGATCGTTTTGGCGCACGTTCCCAGGTCGTATATCGTGCGTTAAGCTGAAACCAGCGCCTTGAGGCTCTCGATGAGTTCCTTCGCCTTCTCCGCCGAATCCGCCTCCGCGAACAGTCGCAGCAGTGGCTCGGTGCCGGAGAAGCGCAACAGCGCCCAGTTGTCGTTTTCCAGCAGGAATTTCGTGCCGTCCAGTTCCGAAATGCTCACCACGGGATATGGACCAAGATGCACCGGCGTGATCTGGTGCTCCTGCGCCAGCGCCTTGATCCGCCGGGGAATGACGATGCGCATCTCCGGCGTCGCCTGGATGCCGTCTTCCTCGGCGTAGAGCCGGCCCGTGATCGCGTAGACCTGCTGCAACAACTCGGAGATCTTCTTCCGCGTGCGCGCCAGCATCTCCACGATGAGCGCCGCTGCGAAGATGCCATCTTTCCCCAGGATGTGCCCGCGGATCGTCAGGCCGCCGCTGGATTCGCCGCCGAGCAGCGCGTTGTGTGTCAACATCGACGCAGTGATGTGCTTGAAGCCCACCGGCACTTCGTAGCACGACTCGCCGAAATGCGCCGCCAGGCGGTCGAGCAGGTGCGTCGTCGCCAGGTTGCGCACCACGCCGCCGCGTTCGCCGCGCACCGCGCGCAGGTACCAGTAGAGGAGCAGCAGAATGTCGTTGACGGTGATGTACTCGCCCTGCTCGTCCACAATGGCGATGCGGTCGGCGTCGCCGTCGGTCGCCAGGCCCAGGTCGTAGCGTTGCCGTGCAACGCCGCCCTCGTTGCGGATGTGCGTGACGAGCATCCGCAGCGCGTCGAGGTTCGGCGCGGGCGAGCGTCCGCCGAAAAGCGGGTCGTGCCGCTCGTTGATGAAGGTCACGCGGCAGCGCGCTTCGGTGAGGATGATGCCCATCGTCAACTGCCCCACGCCGTACATCGGATCGACGATGACTTTCAGCCCGGCCTCGCGGATCGCGTTCAGGTCGATGAGGGCTTCGACCGCGTCCACGTACGCATTGGTGAAATCCCGTCGCTTGACGATGCCGGCTTCCAATGCCAGGTCGAGATCGATTTTCACCACATCCTCCAGGCGCAGGGCGTTGGCCTCAGTCTCAATTTGGCGCGTCTCGTCGTCTAGCAGCAGCGAGCCGTCGTTGCGGAAAACTTTGAGGCCATTCCACTCAGGGGGATTGTGACTAGCTGTAAACGCAAGCCCGTAGGCCGCGTTGACCAGCGCCGTCGCGTAGGTGATGAGCGGCGTCGGCGCATCCTCGCTCAGCAGTGTGACGGCGATGTTGTTTCCGGCGAAGACCTCCGCTGCGGCCTCGGCGGCGCGGTCGGAGAGGAAGCGCCGATCGTAGCCGATCAACACGCCGCGTTTCTCCTGGCCTTGACGGGTGATCTCGTTCGCCAGCGCCTGGGAGAGGCGGCGCACGTTGTGCAGCGTGAAGCCCTCACCGATGACGGCCCGCCAGCCGCCGGTGCCAAACGCGATCAGGTTTTGTTCTTCGGTGCGGCGCGGGCGATAGAGGCGCTTTTGCAGGATAAAGATGGCCTGGTCGAGATCGGCGCGGTTGTTGATGCCCTGCACCTCGTCCTGGTCGTAAATCTGGTAACTCTCCACGCGCATCCCGGCGTGGATCAGGCGGTGTGCGCAATCTGTCAGGCGATATTCGCCATCCACCGGTGAGGGCGGCAGCTTCTCCAACGCGGGGAAGAGCGCCCGCGCCTGCGCGACGTAGGCGCCCACGTTCAGCTCGCGGATCTCGCGCACTTCGGGCGAGGCGTCGGTGTCTTCGATGATGTCCATAATGCGCCCGGCGGCGTCGCGGATGATACGCCCATAGGGTAAGGGACGGTCCACCACGGCGGAGAGCAGCGTCAAGTGCGCCTGCTTGAGGCGATGCCGGTTGAGCAAGCCACGGATCGAGTTCAGCCGGAAGAGCGGCGTGTCGGCATAGAGGATGAGCAGATCGCCATTCCATAGCGCACCCTCGAAGTTCTCGAAGAGTGGGGCAAGCTGCAAAACAGCGTGGCCTGTGCCGCGTTGTTCTTCCTGGACGACGTAATGGTACGGGCACGATGCGTCCACGCCCCACAAGCACATTTGCGCCTCGTCCTGTGGCGCGCTGACGACGATGTAGAGGTCCTCCGGCGCAACCAGGCGCAGCGCGTTCTGGATGACGTAATCGGCGATCTTGCGGTCGCCTAACGTTTGCAGCACGATGGGCGCACGGTCCTCGGTGATGGATTGCTGCCCTGCTGCCAGGATGACGGCCTTGAGCGGCCGTGTGAGAATCTGATTATCTGTTGCCATACCTACCTCTTAACGGTTTTGCAAGACTTGCAAATAGCGCCTTTATCACCGCCGAGGCCGCTGAGAACGCTGAGTATCTGTAAACTCTCTGCGATCCCTGCGTACTTTGCGGTAAATTTTCGTTGGTTAGTGTTGCATTTTTCCGATGACGAAGCCGGCTCCGAAGCCCAGCAGCAGGCCAATGCCGCCGGCAAGCCCCCAGGGCAGCGTGGCTTTTTTGGCTTCTGACGTTGGAGCCGAGTTCGATTCTGGGGCGACTGTCGTTGTCGCCGAGACTGCCATCGCCCCGGACGGAAGTGTGGACGGTGTCGGCGTCGCCATCACCGGCTCCGCCCACGTCGGCGACGGCAATGCTTGTTCCGGCGCGACCGGCTCCGCCGTCGCCGGGCCTGCCGGGGATTCAGGAGCGGAAATCAGCAACTCCTGCCCGATCGATAGCATGTCGATGTCGGTCAACCCGTTCAGTTGCACCAGTTGCTCTGGAGAGACGTCGTACAGAAGCGCGATGGCGTAGAAGGTGTCATCCGGTTGCACCACGTGAATGATTTTGCCGTCCGCGTTTGGGGTTGAGGTTGCTACAGGCGCTTGAATGGGGGCCGGCATTGCAGCCGGTTCGGTGTCGGGCGTCTCCATCACCTCCGGGGCGGCGGTTGCCGGCGCTTGTTCTAATGCGATGAGGCTGGCGTCGTCGAGATAGACATCGTTATTGATGCGAAACCGCTCGTCCGTCCAGTCCGCCCACGTATACGTGAAGACCGTCACCGTGATGTATTCCGCGACCGCTTCGACCTGGAAATACGTCCAGGCGTCGTAAGCGTCGATTTCCGGCGACCACACCACCTTCGCCGCCCAGGGATCGGTCCCGCCGGTGGGGTCGATCCCGATCTTGGTGTGCATGGTGGCCGGACTGTTCGACTTGTCGCCTGTGGGGCAGACATTCCACTCTGCTCCGGGTAAACAGCTCCACGTTTGCATAAAGGCAGTGAAACGCAGGGGCGTGCCCGGCTCGATACCGCCGACTTGTTGGTAGAATCCGGCTTCGTGCTGGCCGCCGAAGGAGAAGTACTTGGCTGCCCGCATTCCGGTGCGAATGCGATTGGGATACTCGGAGGCTTTGATGTCGCGGAACTCAGGCCGCCGCCAGTAGGTGGGGGCGCTCGCCTTCGCAGGCGCCTTGTCCACGTAGAAAGCGCGCCATCCAGGGCAGACTTGCACCTCCGGGATGGCATCCTGGAACGGCCACGCGCGGTCGCTCGCGCTGCCCCATTCGAAGTCGCCATTCACCAGGAGATTGGTACCACCTTGTTGCGCCTCGACCGGGGCAGAAAGGCGTGCTCCCCCAAGCATGAGCAAACCGGCAACTGCCAATACACGCCCAAAACCGATAAGTCTCCGCAGCATGAAAATGTGTTTTTGCCCTAACCTTCCCGAATTTAGACCGGAGCCAGACTACAAAAGTCTCAGCACGCACTTCGCTTTGTAGCCCCGCTGTTTAGCGCATATGTTGGCTCAAGCAAGTGCCTTATGAGACTTTTGTAGTCTATGCCATTAGACAAGCGAGTCACTCTTGGCGAAGTCGATCAACTCTTCGACGTAGCCGAACGCCAGCGCGACGACGGTATCCGCGCCGCCGTAGTAGATGGCGAGCCGCCCGGTGTCTGCGTCGCACAGCGCCGCGCAGGGGAAGACGACGTTGGGTGTGTCGCCCACACATTCGTAGAGCATTTGCGGGGACATGATGTAGTGACGGCTGCGCGCAATCACTTTCCACGGCTGGTCGAGGTCCAGCAGCGCCACACCCGCGCTGTAGACGAAGCCGCTGCACGACGTCAGCACGCCGTGGTAGATCATCAGCCACCCCTCCGAGGTCTCGATGGGAATCGGCCCTGCACCCACCTTCGTACTTTGCCAGCCGTTCGCCGTGCCGAAGACGTAGCGGTGATTGCCCCAGTAGCGCATATCCGGGCTTTCGCTGTAGAAGATGTCACCGAAGGGCGTGTGCCCGTTGTCGCTGGGGCGACTCACCATCGCGTATTTGCCGTTGATTTTGCGCGGGAAGAGCACGCCGTTGCGGTTGAAGGGCAGGTAGGCGTTTTCTAATTGGTAGAATGTCTCGAAGTCGTGGGTGTAGGCCAGGCCGATGGTCGGTCCGTGGAACCAGTTGCACCACGAGACGTAGTAGCGGTCTTCGATCCACACCACGCGCGGATCGTAACCGTAGACCCAGCGGTTCACCTCGGCGCAATCGCAGTCGGCGTCGTTGCAGGCGAAGTGGATGCGCTCGGGATTCAGTTCCCACGTCACGCCGTCCTGGCTTCGCCCAACGTGCAGTTGCATATTCCGCGCGGTATCGTCGCAGCGGAAGACGCCGGCAAACGCGCCCTTGTACGGCACCACGGCGCTGTTGAAGATACTGTTTGAGGTGGGGAGTAGATCGCGGGGGATGATGGGGTTGCGCGCCGAGCGCCACACCACACCACGGCTGCCCGCCGGTTTGTCTTCCCAGGGGATGTTGGGCAGGGAATTGCCGATGATCTTGATGGCCATAGAGTTCTCCTTTCCTTCACGTAAAAAATGTGTTTAGAAGCTAGACATAGCATACCCAACTCTGCGAATTTGGCAACATGCGCTTGACTATAGAACGTTTGTTCGTATAATGAATATATCAACCACATTTTTCTATCAGCTGATTGAGCAGATGAAGCAGATTTTTACGACAGAGAGACAAACAATCTGCTCAATCCGCTTAATCTGCTGACAGGAATGTAACGATTTGATGTGCGCCGATCGGTCAATCTTGAAGCGCCGAACGCCCGCCGTCTGGCGGACCTCGCGCCGCACAAGCAGTTCTCGGATGAGTTGTTCCAACGCTTGCGCTGGATTCACGAGCTGCGGCAGGCGCTTCCCGGACGCGGGCCAAGCATCACCACGCAGTTTGTCGTCGGCGCGGTGGGCGAGCCGGACGTGGAGATTCTGATGACGTCGGCCTACCTCTACCGCGACCTGGGTCTGGCGCGGACGTACTTCAGCGGCTTCGCTCCCCTTTCCGACACGCCGCTGGAGCACAATCCGCCGATCCAGTTGCACCGCGAGCACCGGCTGTACCAGGCCTCGTTCCTCCTGCGCGATTACGGTTTCGATGTGGAGGAACTGCCTTTCCAGCAGGACGGCAATCTGCCGCTGTACGAAGACCCCAAACTGGCCTGGGCGAACCTTCACTTGAGTCAGGCGCCCATCGAGTTGAATACTGCCACACGCGAGATGCTGCTGCGGGTTCCCGGCATCGGCCTCACCACTGCCGACCGGATTCTGCGCGCGCGTCGCCAGGGCACGCTGCGTTTTCTCAGCGACTTGAGCAAACTCGGCATTCCCACGAAGCGCGCCGCGCCGTACATCCTGCTGAACGGGCGCCAATCGCCGCGCCAGCTCGCATTTTGGACAGGCTAACGTTGATCCCTCCGCTCGGGCCGGTCTCTCGACCGCGCCCGCCCACGCCTGGAGTTGCAGTGGCGCGGTCGGAGACCGGCCACAGCATAAATTTGCGGAAACGGCAAATTCGGGTAAACTCCTCAACATTTTATGTAGGAATGGGAAAAGGAGGAGTTTATTATGGCAATGGATATGGTGATTTCGTTCCCGGGTGGCGCGCGCGTCGATGCAGAATGTGACGGCATGGTGATCAAGACGGATCAGCCGCTTTCAGAGGGCGGCAACGGCTCAGCCCCGACGCCGTTTATGCTGTTCCTCGCTTCGATGGGCACCTGCGCCGGGATTTACGTTTTGAGCTTCTGCCAGCAGCGCGGCTTGCCCACAGAGGACATTCGTATCCGGCAGAGTATGGTGTCCGATCCCATGACCCATATGATCAGCCAGGTCAATCTGGATATTGACTTGCCCGCCGGTTTCCCGGAGAAATATAAGTCCGCTCTGATCAAGTCGGCGCAACTGTGCGCGGTCAAGCGTCACCTCGAAAACCCGCCGCACTTCAAGATTGAGACGCACATTGGGTAACAGTCGATCCTATACAACCTTATACAACCTTGCGAAGGTTTCCTAACCTTCGCAAGGTTGTCGTTTTCTTGCTTCTTGCTTCTTGCTTCTTGCCCCTTGCCTCTTGCCCCTTGCCTCTTGCTTCTTGCCTCTTGCCTCTTGCTTCTTGCCTCTTGCCTCTTGCCCCTTGCCTCTTGCCTCTTGCTTCTTGCTTCTTGCCCCTTTTTACCTGGGCCTGCCAAAATCCGCGATGACGTAATAGTAGCCCTTCCACGGACTCGGTGCGACGCCGATGCCGACCTCGGTGAACCACGTGTGCAGTACGGTGCGGCGGTGCGGGTCGTTCGGTGCGACCTCGTCTAGCCACACGTCGATGACGCCTTGCGGGGAAGGGCGCACGGCCCAACATTCGGCGTAACTGCCGGTGTAGCCCACCCGCCGGACGCGCGTCTTGATGTCCGACCCATCGGAGCCGGTGTGGCTGCACGAGCCGCGCTGCGAACAATCTTCCGCGTGGGCTTGCGCGGCCAGGGCCAGTGTCTCGTTGTAGGCATAGGGCGGCAAGCCATACGCGGCACGCGTCTCGTTCATAATGCGCCACACTTCACCCGGCCACGCGGCGATGTCGGCGGGCAGTGGGGCAGTTGTTGGCGCCGCGACGATGGTCGGCGCGCCGACCGTTGGTGTTGCGGTAAGATTGGCTGATGCCAGCGTCGGTGTGGGCAACTGGAAAGGCGTGTTTGTCGGTGTGGGGGCTTGCACGAGCACCTGGGCGGGTGCTTTCAACGGCAGGATCAGGGCCTGCCCCACTGTGAGAAAGTCCGCTGAAGCCAGACCGTTTGCGGCAACGAGGTCTGCGATGGTCAACCCGTACTGCGCCGCGATGCCGCTCAGTGTATCGCCGCCAACGACTTCGTAGACCACCCAATACGTCGAAGCGCTTTCCCAGGCGTCGGGCGGCGGGATTTCGAGGACATCTCCGGCTTTGACCACCGTCGAAGCGCCGAGGCCGTTCTGCAATTGGATGGCCGCCATCGGCACGCCGTACTGCACCGCCAATCCCCACAGCGTATCTCCTGGTTCGACCGGATGGTTGATGAACACTTGCGGTTCAGCGGGCAGTGAGGTAGCGGCAGGCAGCCCATCGTCAGACGCGTCTTCAGCCATAGCAGTCGCTTCGGCAATAGCAGCGACCGGCGATGCGTATTCGACCACGAGCGCCGGTGTTCCCGGCGGCGGCGATGTGGGGGTGAGCCTGCCTTCGATCCCGGTTGTGGCGCGAGTGCAGGCGCTTAACGCCAGCAGCAAGGCCCACACCGCACCACGCCCACAAATCGCCCGATGTCTGCTTGGCAGAGTTCTCATAATCCACCTCAATGGCAACTATACCGTGTCTACGCGAGCAGGCAAGCGCGCAGCATACCGAAACTGCTCGGGCCGGTCTCCAGACCGCGCCCGCCCAAGCCTGGGTCTGTGGTGGCGCGGTCGGAGATCGGCCACAGCAAGGGAGGGGCAGAGCCTGCCAGGAACGCGCCGGATTATGATCCGGCGCAAGCATGTGTGAGAGGAACGAAAAAGCCCCGAGCATGGACGCTCGGGGCTTGGGTCGACGTGTGAATGGCGCTTTACAGGTTCGTGAACGCGCCCATCCCGGCGTAGGCGGACTGCTCGCCCAGGATTTCCTCGATGCGCAGAAGCTGGTTGTACTTGGCGATGCGGTCGGAGCGGCAGGGCGCGCCGGTCTTGATCTGCCCGGTGTTGAGCGCCACGGCCAGGTCGGCGATGGTGGAATCTTCAGTCTCGCCGGAGCGGTGGGAGATCACGGCGGTCCAGCCGTGCTTGTGGGTCATCTCTATGGCGGCGATGGTCTCGGTGAGCGAGCCGATCTGGTTGAGCTTGATAAGCACGGAGTTGACCGATTTTTCCTTGATGGCACGGGCGATGCGCTCGGTGTTGGTCACGAGCAGGTCGTCGCCGACGATCTGAATCTTGTGGCCCAGGCGCGCGGTCATCAGCTTGAAGCCTTCCCAATCGTCCTCAGCCAGACCGTCCTCGATGCTGATGATGGGATACTTTTCCACCCACTGGGCGTAGAAGTCCACCATTTCCTCGCTGTTGAGAACGCGACCTTCTTTTTTGAGATTGTATTTGCCGTTCTCGTAAATCTCGGACGCGGCGGGGTCCATCGCAATCCAGATGTCCTGGCCCGGCTCGTACCCGGCCTTTTGAATGGCCTCGAGGATGACTTCGATGGCTTCCTCGTTGGTCTTGAGGCTCGGCGCGAACCCACCCTCATCGCCAATCCCCACGCCGTAGCCGCGCTTCTTGAGCACGGACTTGAGCGCGTGGTAGGTTTCCGCACCCCAACGCAGCGCCTCGCTGAAGGAGGGTGCTCCCACGGGCATAGCCATGAATTCCTGTAGATCGGGGCCATCGACGGCGTGCTTGCCGCCGTTGAGGATGTTCATCATCGGGACGGGCAGCACGTGCGCGTAGGTGCCGCCGATGTAGCGGAAGAGCGGCATAGCCAGGTAGCTGGCGGCGGCTTTCGCCACGGCCAGCGAGACGCCCAGGATAGCGTTCGCGCCTAGTTTGGACTTGTTGGGCGTGCCGTCCAATTCGATCATCATCTCATCGATGCCCTTCTGGTCGGTGACGTCCCAACCGAGTAGTTCATCGGCGATCACATCGTTGACGTTCTCGACGGCGTTCAGCACGCCTTTGCCAAGATAGCGATCCTTATCGTCGTCGCGCAGTTCCAGGGCTTCGTGAACGCCCGTAGACGCCCCAGAGGGCACGGCGGCGCGCCCGAAGCCGCCATCCTCCACGTAAACATCGACCTCGATGGTCGGATTGCCCCGCGAATCCAGAATCTCGCGTGCAATAATCCCTTCAATGACTGACATCGTAAGCCTCCTCACCTTTTGTGTGTAAATTGTATCAGATGCGGTTTGATCTGTTACGGCCCATGATACACGAAAGGGCCAGGAGAGCAAGAGCTATACCAAGCAGAGGGAGCTATATAGCTCCCTCTGCTTTACACCGACGCCGTCATAGCGTCAGAATAGCTTCTACGGCCTGGCTTCGAGTGTCACCACAAGTTCTTGTTGTCTCCCGTTGCGGAGGATAGTGAGGGTGACCTCATCGCCGGGTTGTGAGTTGCGAACACGCGCCTGAAGTTCCGGCATACTGACGAGCGACTCCCCGTTCCAGGCAATGATGACGTCGCCGCCGACGGCAAACTCTTGTCCATCGACTGTGACCGATTCGTCGCTCCCCCGCAAACCAGCCTTATCCGCCGGACTGCCGGACTGTACCTGTCCCACCAGCACGCCCCGTTGATCGGCGGGCAGATCCATGGCCTTGGCGAGCTGCGCGTTCATGGACATCGCCATGATACCCAACCAGGCAGTGCCCTGTGGCGTGCTCGGCTCGTCCTGCTGCTGAGGAGTGGCGGGCACAATTGCGGTGCTCTGCGGGCGTTTCCCAAGGGTCACATCGATTTCACGGATCGCGCCGTCACGGATCACGGTGAGCGTTACCCTTTCTCCGGCAGAGAAGCGCGCCAGGTTGGCGACCAGGTCCTCGAAAGTGTTGACCGTGTTGCCTGCGAGGGCAATGACGACGTCGCCGCCCGTAGGCAGGGTTTGCCCGTCTACAGTAATCTCACCGTCGCTGCCACGCAGACCGGCTGTGCCGGCAGGGCCGTCCTCTTGAACTGTAATGACGAGTGCGCCGCGTTGGTCTTCGTCCAGCCCCATGGACTGCGCAATGTCGGGGATGAGCGTCGTCCCGCTGATGCCTAGCCAGGCGTGAGTGTAGGTGCCTTCAGCGATGAGCGCCGGCACGACTTTCTGGACGATGGCTGAGGGGATCGCAAAGCCGATGCCTGCCGAAGCTTGCACGGGCGAGATGATGGCCGAAGGTACGCCGACAACTTCACCTTTCTCATTGACCAGCACGCCGCCAGAGTTCCCGGGGTTGATGGGCGCGTCGGTCTGGATGACATCGGGGATGGTATAGCGCGCGCTGCTCATGCTCGTTGCCTGGGCGGGCATTGAACGTCCTACCGCGCTGACGAACCCCACCGTCATCGTGTTTTCCAGACCAAATGGATTACCGATGGCGACGGCCAACTGTCCGACGCGCACCTGCTCTGAGTCTGCCATCGTCACAGGATGGAGTTGTTCGGCAGGAATATCGACTTTGAGTACAGCCAGATCGCTGTCTGGGTCTGTGCCGACGACGTCCGCCAGCACGTTGGTCCCGTCGGAGAACAGCACGCGAACCTTGTCCGCCTCTTCGATGACATGGTAGTTGGTGACGATGTGGCCTTGCTTATCCCACACGAAACCCGATCCCGCGCCCTGTTGGTACTGCTCTTCGGTTTGCGGCGTCAAGCCATAGAATGGCATCTGCATCTGCATCGAAACTTTCTGCGTGACCTGGATACTCACCACCGATGGGTTGACGTCTTCGTAGATGCTGCTCAGCGCGGCCTGCAATTCGCTCAAGACGGTTCCCTGGGTAAA
>DYKY01000054.1:5307-8810 GCA_020722365.1 Thermoflexus sp. | reverse complement strand
ATCAGCGCCAGCGAACGGGCAACAGCGCCTTATCCTGTCTGGATAAGTACAAACGCTGAAGCCCGACGCTGGCCTCTCGCTGATCCAGGCCGAGGACCGAACACCTTGAAGAGCGCGGCGAAATGCTGTTTCGCCAGATGTTTGACCCTCAACTTGTGGATCAGATTACGCTTTTAGCATACTCGATTTGCGCGCGGAAATCTTTAAGAGCAGCCAAGTTTTACTTTAAGGGGAGTTTAAGAAAACACGTTGGTGCGTTGACTTGTCGCACAGGCGCGGTATAGTCGAGGCGTGGTTGTCCAAAACAAACTTATGGAGCGATACAATGCAATCCTGGAAAACACTGGAGCGGCGCACGCTGTTGAATCATAGCAAGTTTCTCGTTGTCGAAGAGCACACCGTCGAGTTGCCTGATGGGCGTATCATTGCCGATTGGCCCTGGATCATCACCCCGGACTATATCAACGTGACGGCGGTGACGGAGGAGGGCTTGTTTTTGTGTTTCCGGCAGACGAAGTATTGCGTGGATGGGGTATCCCTCGCGGTGGTGGGTGGCTATCTGGAACCTGGCGAAGATCCTCTGGCGGCGGCTAAACGCGAATTGCGCGAAGAGACCGGCTACGAAGCTGCGGAGTGGCTCGCCTTGGGCCGGTTTCCTGTCGATGGCAATCGCGGCGCTGGCGTCGCCTATCCCTTTCTGGCGACGGGTGCGCGCCGTGTGGCAGAGATCGACGCCGACGATTTGGAGGAGCAAGAGTTGTTGTTGCTCTCGCGCGCCGAGATAGAGGCTGCGCTGGATGCAGGGGAGTTCAAGTCGCTGCCGTGGGCGGCGGCGGTGGCGCTGGCGCTACGTCGGATTATTTGAGGTAGCCGATAGCCTGTTCCTGTTCCTCGTTCATCACGATGTCGAGGAAGCGGCCTTTAGCGACGGCGGGAACGTCGGTGACGTGGATGTACGGGGCGTAGGCTGTGTCGTCGGGCAGCAGCGTGGGCAGCGCGTTGGGGGTGTTGGTCAGGAATGCGGTGTTGAGCATCGCCCCATGCCCTGGCGCGATGGGCAGCGGGAAGATGCCGGTTTCGATCAAATCCTGGAAGAAGTGCGTGCCGTACGAAGGCTCCGCCGTGCTCCCTTCGCGGTAGAGCGGCACCTCCACGAGCACTTTGGTGTTGAAGATGTCGGCGTAGGTGACCTTGACGCCCAGATCGACGTCGGAACTGCCCCAGCGCCCCGGCCCGATGAGGATGAACGTCTCGTTTTCCAGCCGCTTATTGAGCCGTCCGATGACGCGGGCGATGTCGAACTTGGTCTCGTAGTTGGGCGCCTGGTTGTAGAGGACGGGGTCCACGTAGATGATATAGCGGATGTTGGTCACGACGCCGTTCGGCACGAGCTTGGTCGCGCGCAAGATCACGTCTGCCTCCAGGATCGAATCGGGGATTTCGACGCTTTTGACTTGCTTCTGGCTGACCAGTGGGCGGCACTGGAGCAAGTGCACGGTGTAGTCGGTGCGCCATTTCATGGCGTGCGGGTATTTGGGGTGGATGTCTACGGTGAACTCGATATCGACGGGCCATTCCAGCGCGCGTTCCAGCTTTTTGAGGATCGTCCGCATCAGCGCGATGAAGTTGCGATCTTTGGTCAACTGCTCAAAGGTGAGGACGAGCGCATGCGTGTCTTCTGCGTCCAGCCGGGAGATGATAGGCGAGAGGTAGTCGCCCTTGTCGAGCGAGGCCAGGTAGCGCAGTGCGGGATAGTCGTCGCTGAGCACGTCGCGCACCGGCAGGGTGGCGCGCGCGTTGGTCTCCACATCCAACACGTCGATGAAGTGCTGCGAGTATTTACGGGTCTCGCGCGCGCCCACGTAGGGCCGCAGTTGCGGGTGGCTCAACGCGACGATGCGCGGGTAGTCGTTCGCCACGCGCTCCACGGCGCGCGTGCCAAAGCCGCTCACCAGGCGTAGAAAGCCTTCTTCTTTGCGAATCTTAGGATTCCAGCGGAAGGGATTGCGGCTGTAGCCCACGCCGGCGACGGTGGGGAAAAAGTACTGGCGGTAGTGATCGCCGGCGACTTTTTGGATAAGCACGGCCATGCGTTCGTCGTAGTCTACCAACCCCATGCGTTGGCGATACAGGAGCGCGTCTGGGCTAAGCGTGCTGGCGTAGACCTGCGCCACGGCCTTGATCAGCGCCGAAAGGTTCTCTTCCGTTGTGCCCTGGTTGGGACAGAAGACACTCTCGTATTTCCCCGCGAGCGCCGCGCCGAAGTGGACTTCCAGCAGGCTCGATGAGCGCACGATTAGCGGCGCGTTGCCGACGCGTTCCAGGACGCGCCCCAGGCTGTAGATGATCTCGCCGGGAAAGTGCCCGTCCATGTAGGCACGGCGGATTTGCGGATAATCGGCCTCGATTTCTTCACGTGAGCGGTATTTTTGATTCATGTAGCGCGAGAAACCGTTGATGAGCTGAAAATCATAGAAGACATCCGCGCCGATGAAGTAAGAATCGGGGATGGTGACGCATGCGCTGATGTCGATACCATCTTCGGGCGCGGCCTGTTGCAGGATTTTCTGCGCCAGGAGCATCCCGGCGGCTTTCCCGCCGATCTTGCCCCGCCCGATGCAACGCCGCCGGATCTCGGTGAGGTCCTGGACGGTGAAGAGTTCCTTGGCGACGCCGACGAATTCCAGTTGGTCGCTGAGCATCCCCTTGATCAGCACGACGATGATTTCGCGCAGGTGGTGTTGCACTTTGGCGCGTTTCTCAGGCGCGAGGCTCTCGTACTCTGCGCCTTGGGTGAAGAGCAGGTCCCATGAGGCCAACTCCGGGTTGAAGGTCAGCGCCAGTTCGTGATCCTGCGGAACGGCGCGGCTGGAGAGGACGGATTGCACAATTTCCTCGAGCCGCTCGTGGGGCAGGTTGTAGGCGAAGTAGAAATCGGTAAGTTGGTCGCGGATTACGGCCCGGCGCTCGTTCCACACGCGCTCCGGTTCTTGGGCGAAAGGGTCTTGCAGTCCCTCGCGGTACTGTGAGAGGATGGCTTTCTCGCGCACCTCGGCCTCGAACGCCGTTAATGTGATAATGCCTCTGGCGAACAGCTCCTGACGCATCCGCTCCCGAATCTTACGGGCCAGAATCGGATACTGTGCCAGTTTAAGTTGAATGCCATAGACCCGTGATGGGAAATCTGTCTCGTATTCGATCACCGTTGTGCTCCGCGTTTGTGCGATACGACGGTAAGTATACCGCAATCTACGTCAATTGCATGCAACGTTTGAACGCTCCAACTTTCTTCTCCCGTTTCATACCTTCAGTCCGGCGATACACTTGCCTGTTTAGGCATGCGGAGATAAACTATGGACGCTCATGTTGGAAACCGCATCATTTTCCTCCCACTGTGTTTGTGGGAAAAGATACCACGTTTCACCTAGAAACCAACATGAGCGACTTCCTGAAAGCTGTGGCCGGTCTCCGACCGCGCTACTGTGGGTCAGACGTCGGCGGGC
>DYKY01000054.1:0-5207 GCA_020722365.1 Thermoflexus sp. | reverse complement strand
CTGAAAGCTGTGGCCGGTCTCCGACCGCGCTACTGTGGGTCAGACGTCGGCGGGCACGGTCTGGAGACCGGCCCGAGCGGGAAAGTATAACTACTGTGGGTCAGACGTCGGCGGGCGCGGTCTGGAGACCGGCCCGAGCGGGAAACGGGAAGTTGTTTATTTACAGACCCTCAGGTGAGATGTCTCGCGGCCTGGCGAGACTCGAATTTTATTGTTGGAGGAGTATGTGATGGCTATTGTAACGGAATTGGCAACATCGACGTATCAACGGCGTATCGAGCAGTTACGCGCGACCAAGCTGGCGCAGACGCGGGAAAAGCAGGCGCTCATCGGCTCGATGGATCACGACGACTGGGCGCTTATCCTGCCGCCGCCCGACCGCCGCAAGATCGTGCAGACGATGAGCACCTCGGGGATGCCGATCACCGACTGCCTCATCGAGGGCTACGAACCGCAGGCGACACATCCCTGCGGTGACTTTTTTGGCCCGAAAGCCGTAGGTGCGAACTACCGGGCGCTGCTCGAAGCGCATCCGGTCTACATCGACCCCGTCAGCTCGCTGGCGGGCGGGTATATGGCGAACTTTTCGTCGTACCGCAAGCGCGGCTGGTCTCCCGACATCGCGGTGAGCAAGCTGCGCCCGGACCTGGCGGAGGCAATTGCGCTGTATCAACTGCATCCCGGCATTGGGGCAGGGCAGCATTTCTGCCAGCAGTTGCAGATCGGGCTTGACTTGGGGTGGGGCGGTTTGCTCGACAAGATCAAACGTTACCGGGAGGTCAACCTCCGTTCACCGGAAGCGCTGACGCCTGAGGACACGCGCTTCTCCCCCGTCACGCGGGACGACATGGCCGGGTTCTACGACGGCTTGGAAGACATCGTCCTGGGGATGCAGGACTGGATTCGGCGGCATGCCGAGGCCGCGCGGGCGCTGGCGGACGCCGAGGACGACCCGGCGCGGCAGCAAAACCTGTTGGAAATCGCCGCGATCAACGAACGGCTGGTCACGGAACCGCCCGTCACCTTCCGCGAGGCGTGCCAGTGGATTTTGTGGTACCAGATGCTGGCGCGGATGTACAACGGCAGCGGATCGCTGGGGCGGTTGGACGTGCTGCTCACACCGTACTACGAGCGCGAGGTCGCGGCGGGGCAGTTGACCGATGAGGAAGCCATTTTTCATGTCGCTTGTTTGCTGCTGCGCGACACAGCCTACTTGCAATTGGGAGGGCCTGATGCTGCCGGGAACGATGTCACCAACGCGGTTTCCTATCTCGTGCTGGAAGCCGCGCACCGTCTGAAAATCCCGGCGAACGTCGGCGTCTGCGTGGGCGACGGCGTGGACCCCGGCCTGTTGCGGCGTGGCGTCGAGGTGCTGTTCGCGGACAAGACCGGCGTGCCCAAGTTCCTCGGCATCGAGCGCACTGCCGAGGGCTTCGCGCGCAACGGCTACGACATCGCCCTGGGCCGCGAACGCGCCTACTCCGGCTGTCACTGGTCGGCGATCCCGGGCCGCGAGTACACGCTCAACGATTGCGTCAAGATCAACTTCGCCGCCGTCTTCGAGGTGGCCTGGAAGGAGATGTTCGCCGACCCGACTGCGCCGCCGAGCATCGCCAACCTGTGGGGGCGTTTCACGGAACATCTCCGGCGCGGCATCCGGGCAATTGCTGCGAGCCTCGACTTTCACCTGGAGCATATGCACCGCGTTTTCCCTGAATTGGCGCTCGATTTGCTGTGCTATGGCCCCATCGAGCGCGGCCTGGACGCTTCGCACGGCGGCGTCGAATTCTACAATTTGTGCCTTGACGGCGCGGCGTTGGCGACCGTCGCCGACTCGTTCGCGGCATTGGAGCAGCGCATCGAGCGCGAGGGGCGGATGACGTGGGGTGAGATCGCCCGTTACATCGAGACCAACTGGGATGGCCCCGCAGGCGAGCGTGCCCGGTTGATGATGCGTAACATCCCCCGTTACGGCAGCGGCGGCTCTCGCGCCGACGCGTGGGCTGTGCGCCTCAATCAAACGTTCACCGATCTGGTCAAGGCCGCGCCCACGCCGGCCGGGTTCAACCTGATCCCCGGCCTGTTTTCCTGGGCGAACACGATTCCCATGGGCAAATCTGTGGGGGCGACGCCGAACGGGCGTCACGCGGGCGCGCCCATCTCCCACGGCGCGAACCCCGATCCAGGCTACCGCAAAGACGGCGCGCCCACGGCGATGGCGGTCGCCATTGCGTCCGTGCAGCCGGGCTTCGGCAACACCGCGCCGATGCAGATGGAACTCGATCCCATGCTTTCCAAAGACGAGGGCGGCATCGACAACATCGCCACGCTCATCAAGACGCACTTCGATCTGGGGGGCACGCAGATCAACCTGAACATCATGGATGCAGAGAAGGTGCTCGAAGCGCACAAGGATCCCAGCAAGTATCCCGATTTGGTGGTTCGCGTGACCGGCTTCAGCGCGTATTTTGCCAGCCTGTCGCCGGCTTTCCGACAGTTGGTCGTGGATCGCATCATCGCGGAAGGGTAACGGCGCGCTCATTTTTCTTACCACGCTTTCGACTATAATGAGGGTTGCGGCCATTTGCTGATTCGTCGATTCGCCGATTCTTTCTCAAGGAGTACTCATGCTCGTCGTCTTTCTAGCGCTACTGACCCTGGCTTTGCCGTTATTTCTCTATGGGACGTTCTACGTGGCGCGAGGAATTTTACGCGGGTTGCAGAGCACTGTGTGGCGCGAGACTTCCGGCGTGATTCTGCTCTCAAAAGTCGAACAGTATTACCGGGGCAAGGATGTTGCCAAAGAGATGCTACACCTAGCCTATCACTATTCGGTTGATGGCGAGGTGCGCCAGGGAACGCGCGTGTCGTTCAACAGCTTTGCGTGGTTCTTCGGCGATCTGAAAAAACTGGAGGCGAAATATCCACAGAATCGAGAAGTGGCCGTTTACTACGATCCGCTAGCGCCTGAGAATGCCGTACTCGAAAAGGGGATAGCCCGTGCGGATGTCGCCCTATTGTGCGTTTTGGCGTTGATCGATGCCGGGGTGCTGCTGATCTGGATTCCGCCGTTGCCGGTGTTGATTATCCTTGGCGTCGCGCTGATCGTCTACCTGATCCTGGTCTTTCGTGTGTTACACCAGTTGAGGCAAAATAACGTCTCAACGTGCTAACGTTTCAACGTTTTTGGGAGCATCATGGCGACAAAACCTGAACCGGCAGTCATCGTGATTTTTGGCGCATCTGGCGACCTGGCGCAGCGCAAGCTCGGACCGGCGCGCAACGCGAGCCGGTGATCCTCGACGGCATCGTGAGGATTGACAATCCGATAGTGCTTGCGAACTACGTGGCCTACACCGCTTGCGACGAAGACACGTGCGAACTCGGCTACATACCGGAGAATCTGCGCGTCTCGCTTGACGACGGTGATGTGATCATCCGCAACAACGACTTTCAAGCGTCGGCATGGCCTGCGGCGAACAACCCGCCGGAACCACTCTATTCGGCAGACTACCTCGCGCCCGGCGAGCCGGTGATCGTCGTTGGCACAAAGGAAGCTGGCGGAACCGTGTGGGCCGATATCGTATACGTGGGAACGTACCGCGCTTTTGTCGACCGGGCCAAACAACACCTGATCATCCCCGTGGTGATGACGTTCTTGAACCTGGCGGGCGCGGTCAGCGTCATCGCGCTGGCGCTGCGTCGCTGGCACGAGGTGAAATTTTGACCGTGGCGAAAAGACTATCCGACTGACGACTACCTGACTATTCTCTAGGAGACGACGATTGATGTTAGACTTTGAACCGGCCCGTATCGAACGCGACACGATGGGCGAAGTCCATATTCCTGCCTCGGCGTTGTGGGGCGCGCAGACGCAACGCGCCGTCGAAAATTTCGCCATCTCCGGGCAACGTTTTGGCCGCCGGTTCATCGCAGCCCTGGGACAGGTGAAATATGCCTGCGCGCGGGCCAATTTGGACCTGGGCCGCCTCGATCCGCGCCTGTGGGCCGCCATCGCGCAGGCCTGCGACGAGGTCAGCGCCGGCGACCTCGACGCGCATTTCCCCATCGACGTGTTCCAGACCGGCTCCGGCACGTCGACCAACATGAACGCCAATGAGGTGATCGCCAATCGCGCGATCCAACTGCTCGGCGGCGAAGTGGGAAGCAAGTCGCCGGTACATCCCAACGACCACGTCAACATGAGCCAATCCAGCAACGACGTCATCCCTACGGTGATCCACGTGGCGGCAACGTTGGCGCTGCGCGACGATCTGCTTCCGGCGTTGGCGCATTTGCATGCGCGGCTACTTTCGAAGGCCGTCGCGTTCGATGCAATCGTCAAGACCGGACGCACCCATTTGCAGGACGCGACACCCATCCGCCTGGGGCAGGTTTTCGGGGGGTACGCGGCGCAGATCGAGCAGGCGATGTCCCGCGCGCGGCGCGCGATGGAGGCGCTGCGCGCGTTGCCGCTGGGCGGCACGGCGGTCGGCACCGGCATCAACTGCCCGGCGGGTTTTGCGGCGCGCGCCATTGCGCATCTCAACACGGCCTTGGGAACGGATTTCGTCGAAGCGCACAACCACGTGGAGGCCAATGCTGCCCGTGACGCGTTCGTCGAAGCCTCCGGCGCGCTTAAGACGATCGCCGTGAGCCTGCACAAAGTCGCTAACGACATCCGCTGGCTGGCTTCGGGACCGCGCAACGGTTTGGGGGAACTGCGTTTGCCCGCCGTGCAGCCCGGCTCGTCGATCATGCCGGGCAAGGTCAATCCGGTGATCCCAGAAGCGGTAATCATGGCCTGCGCGCAGGTCATTGGTTACGACGCGGCCATCACACTCGGTGGGCTGGGCGGCTACTTCGAGTTGAACTTGATGATGCCGCTTATTGCGCACAATATCCTCAATGCCATCGCGCTGCTGGCAAACGCCGCGCAAGTCTTCGCCGACCGCTGCATTGCCGGTCTCGAGGCCGACGCCGACCGTTGCAACGAAACCGTCGAGCGCAACCTGGCGCTGGCGACGGCGTTGGCTCCCACGCTCGGCTACGACAGAGCTGCCGAGATTGCTAAAGAAGCTCAATCCACCGGCAAAACCGTCCGGGAGATCGCCGAGGCGTGGAACGTGCTCCCTGCAGAGACGCTTACCGCCTTGCTCGACCCTCACCGGATGACCGAAGCGGAGGGCGAATAGCGAATGGCGAAT
>DYKY01000053.1:2372-23210 GCA_020722365.1 Thermoflexus sp. | reverse complement strand
ATCCTCGCAGTGCAGGAAAGCGCGGCGCTGCTGGCGGCTGACGTCGGTGCTGGTGAGATAGCGTCGCAGGTGCTTGCGGAAGCGGCGGAGACCGAGATACTCGCCGTGGAAGTCCACCATCCGCCGTAGATGTTCCAGGATGACCGGAACGCGCTCCGCCCACGGGATGTCGGGCAGGTCGCGGCGTTGGAATATCCACGGGTTGCCGATGGCGGCGCGCCCGATCATCACGCCGTCGCAGCCGGTGTGGGCCTGGATGCGCGGGATGTCGGCGGCGCACTTCACGTCGCCGCTGGCAAGGACGGGGATGCGCACGGCCTGCTTGATCTCGGCGATGGCGTCCCAGTCGGCGCGGCCGGTGTATTGCTGGTCGGCGGTGCGCCCGTGGACGGCGATCATGGCCGCGCCGCTGTCTTCAAGGATGCGGGCGACTTCCAGGTAATTGCGCGATGCGGCGTCCCATCCCAGGCGCATCTTGCCGGTGACGGGGACGCGCACGGTGCGGACGAGGCGCGCGACGATGCGTCCGATCAGCGCCGGGTCTTTGAGCAGCGCCGCGCCGTAGCCCCCTTTGACGATCTTCGGTTCGGCGCAGCCCATGTTGAAGTCGAGCACGTCGATGCCCAACGGTTCGACAATGCGCGCGGCTTGCGCCAGCATGTCTTCATCGCTGCCGAAGAGTTGGCACGCCAGCGGATGTTCGTCGGGATGGAAGCGCAGCATCTCATCCGAGCGTTGTGAGCCGTAGAGGATGGCGCTCGCCGAGAGCAGGCCGGTGTAGACCAGCGCCGCGCCGAATTCCAGGCACAGGCGGCGGAAGGGCTGGTCGTTGTAGCCCGACAGCGGCGCGAGGATCAGCGGGCCGTGGATGGGCAGGTCGCGGATGAGAAAGGCAGGTGGTGTAGTCATCAGTAGTCGGGTAGTCTTCAGTCAGATAGTCCGGAGTCAGGCGTGTTTCGGGCCGGTTCGTTTGTCTTTGATTGCAAACGGCAGGTAGAACAGCAGGATGAAGGCCAGGGCGAGCGCGAGGATGATGGGGATGCAGCCGGGCCAGGGCGGCAGCACATCCAGGAGGCTGGCGGTCTCCGGTTTTCGGGCTAGATACAGGTAATTGCTGCCGATCAGGTCGTTGATCACCCAGATGTGGAGCGCGTAAAGGTAACTGCCCACGAGCACGCGCCGCACCGACGCCCACGTGGGACGGAAGCCTTCGACGATGGTCATATAGAGCGCGGCGGTGACGATCGCGCCGTGGGAGAGGATGACCTGGAAGAAGCGGAAGTGCGGGAAGCCGTAGATGCCCGCGTCGGGCGTGAGCAGGGCTTGCAGCGCCCCGGCAATGCCGAGCAGGTAGGCGAACTCGTAGATGGTGCGGTTTTTGGTGATCAGCATATAGGCGCTCAGCCAGACCAGGACGCTGCACAGGTGCAGTGGCAGCATCGTTTGGACCGTCCATTGGCCGGTCGTCCAGTTCCACAGATGCCAGGCAAATTCGTTGATGATGAGGAGAATCGCCAGGCCGTAGCGGATATTGCGCCGCGCCGTTGCACCGGCGTGATCGCGGACGTACAGCAGCGCCACGTTAGCGAGCGCCACGAGCGCCAATGCGATCAGATGCGCCGTCCCAAAAAGCTCAAACGGCGCGCCGGTCCACTCTTTGCCGAAGAAGTTTCCCATCGTTAGTCCTCAGTCGTGTAGTCGGATAGTCAGGTAGTACGGAATGGTCGCTATTGTACCATGAGCAGGTCTTCGACGGCAGTGAAGCGCCGGACGCGGTGCTGGTCTACCTCAAGGGCCAGACCCTCGCGCACGCAACGGCGGCGGACTTTCTCCATGTGATCTCGCTGGGCATCGACCAGGACGCGCAGGAGCATTTCTTCCACCCGGAGCGCCAGGACGTGCGGCGCAAGGGAGCCGGCGGTGTGCCCGTGCGCTCCGCCGACGACTACCGCTGACCGATCCGGCGACCCTGGCGCGGGCGGTGACGAGCGGACTGCTCGACGCGCCGCACCTCAGGAACAATCCGTTCGCGCGTGGGGCCGTCGTCACAAGCATCGACAAGCGCGGGGCGTGCGTGGTTGTGTAGCAGACCTGTCACTCTGATTTTGCGCAAAAATAGGGTGACAGGTTTCATCAACCAGGCGCGCATTTGTTTATTCGTTTTGAATTCGTGGTTGCACGGCCCCCTCTGGCATTTCCACCAAAATGGGCTAAAATCCAGACATATTCAAGTGTGGAGGAACTATGTCCAAGTCCAAAAAACGCACAACATCTAACAAACGTTCAAACGTGACACAAAAGCGCCCTGGCGTGCCCTCATCAACCAGGAAAACGTCTACCACCAAGAAACCGTCCTCGTCTTCCCTGAAAAAGGGCGCACCTGCCAAGACACAAAAATGGTGGTGGGTCGCAGGTGTCGTCGGGATTGTGATCGTGTTGGTCATCGTACTGGTGTTGACCATGAATCAGGGCAAGGAAAAAGCGCCGCAAGCGACTCCGGTCCCTGAAGCACCCTCAGCCGTCAACCCCGATATGCCTACAGATCCGGTCTTGCGAAACGGGATGTACTCGGCAGCGCCATCTATGGTGATTGATCCAACGAAGAAGTACATCGCCACGATTGAGACGGAGAAGGGCAACATCGTCGCGGAGTTGTACGCCGACAAAGTCCCGAACACCGTGAACAACTTCGTCTTCCTCGCGCGCGAGGGCTTCTACGACAATACCACATTCCACCGGGTGATCGAGGGTTTTATGGCCCAGGCCGGCGATCCCACCGGCACGGGGACGGGCGGGCCGGGCTACCAGTTCGCCGATGAATTCGATCCCACGCTGACGCACGATGGCCCCGGCGTGCTGTCGATGGCGAACGCCGGCGCGAACACCAACGGCAGCCAGTTCTTCATCACTTTCGCCGCGACGCCGTGGTTGGACGGCAAGCACGCTGTCTTCGGCAAAGTCATCGAGGGGTTGGACGTGCTGTTCTCGATCAGCATCCGCGATCCTGCGACGGCGACCACGCCCGGCGATCTCATCAAGACCATTCGCATTGAGGAGCAATAGAACCGATGAAAGGATCAGGTTTCTGGCAACGCGCGTTCATAACCGCGCTCTTTGTGACGTTGATAACGGGCTGCTCGACAGCGGAGATGGCGACGCCTGACATTGTGACTCCCACTGTGCCACGGGCCACTGCAATCAAAATCCCGCCGACGTCTACCGTTGCCGCGATTGCTGAAACAGAGGCCGTCATTGCGAGTTCCGAGTCGTTCCTCGGATTGACGGGGGCGCCGTACAATGACGGTGAGACGACCGTGCGCTTTCCCGGTCCCGCCGGAAGCCGCTGGTTCCCCGCGTTGGGCGCCGAGGATGCGCCGGTCACAGTGATGGAGTTCAGTGAGATCTTCTGCGGGCACTGCCGTGCCTTCAATACTGAAAGCCTGGAAGGTATTCTCCAGGATTACGTGGCGACGGGAAAGGTGCGCTACGTTGGGCACTTGATGGCCTTCAATCGTGCGGAGTCGCAGAAATATCTGGCGGCGGCGATGTGCGCGGCTGAACAGGGACACTATTTCGCTTACGAACATGCCGTCTTTACCGGGATCGGCGCCGGGACCTTCGATCTCGAGGCGTCGGCTCAAGAAATTGACTTGAATATGAAACAGTTTTCCGCCTGTAAAGAAGAAGGTCGTTACGTCGATGCAGCTCTCGAGGCGTCTACGGCAGCCTTTGAGAGAGGCATCACCGCGACGCCCACGTTCTTCGTCAACGGGCAGTCAGTGGTGGGCAATAACCCCGGTAAGATCCGGAGTCTCATTGAAGAAGCGCTAAGCGGTGGGGCGCCCACCGAATTCACCGAACAAGGAGCTATACCCATGCCTAAAAATCCAGCAGATCGTAACAATATGTACGCCGCGCCGCCGGCGATGGTGATTGATCCGGCAAAGCAGTACGTCGCCACGATTGAGACGGAGAAGGGGGACATCGTCGTCGAATTGTACGCCGACAAAGTCCCAAACACCGTGAACAACTTCGTCTTCCTGGCGCGCGAGGGCTTCTACGACAACACGACCTTCCACCGCGTCATCGCTGACTTCATGGCCCAGGCAGGCGATCCCACCGGAACCGGTCGCGGCGGGCCGGGCTATCGCTTTGCTGACGAGTTCGACGCCACGCTGCGGCACGATGGTCCCGGCGTGCTGTCGATGGCGAACGCCGGAGCGAACACCAACGGCAGCCAGTTCTTCATCACCTTTGTCGAGACGTCGTGGTTGGACGGACGGCACGCCGTCTTTGGCAAAGTCATTAAGGGGCTGGACGTGCTGCTGTCGATCAGCATCCGCGATCCTCAGACCGCGACCAAACCCGGCGACTTGATCAAAACCATTCGTATCGAGGAAAAATAACGGATATGTGATGAGTTTTATCTCCGATCTTCCCCTTCATGCAGCGCACGCCAGACCGGCCGAGAATGAGGGGGAACTCACCCATTGGCTTGAGCGCCTGCTGTACTATCAGCCCGCGCTGCTCTTGTATTTGCGGGACTTGATGGAAGTTGTCACCGCCTATATCCCCATGGTCGTCGCCGCCCCGATGCTCGAAGCGCCGGTATCCGGTCCAATCGGGCTGTCACTCGAAGGGACGGTGATGTTTGCCGACATCGACGGCTTCACCCCGCTGGCGGAGCGCTTCTCGCAGGCCGACTCGGCTGAGGGGACCGAGCAGTTGACGGACCTGGTGGATCGTTTCCTGGAGATCCTGATCCGCATCACAGCGCAATATGGCGGTGACTTGCAGAAGTTTGGCGGCGACGCGGGAATGTTGTTGTTCCAGGGCGAGCAGCACGCCCTGCGGGCCGTGGCAGCGTCGCTCGAATTCCAGGCCGCGATGAAGGCCGAGATGGGCGAGGTGGAGACGCCGTTCGGACGTTTTCCGCTGCGGGTCGCTATCGGCCTGGGCAGCGGGCGCATGCTTGGGCTGGGACTTGGCGATCGCGCCGGACGCGAGCTGCTGCCCGTCGGTCACCCCCTGGTGGCCATGGGCCGCGCGCAATCCGCCGCGCCGCCCGCCGAGACGGTCCTGGACGTCAGCACTTTCCGCGCGTGCCAGGGGCTGGTGGACTGCGTCCCGCTCGGCGGCGACGAAACTGCGAGCAGTTTATATCAGGTGTTAGCCCTGCGGGAGAAGCCCTCGGCTCATGGCGTGATGGCGCTGCCGCAGCCCCCGCAGTTAGAAGAACGAGACCTGCTGGTGTGGTTCCTCTCCCGCCTGGACGCCCTCACCCCCTACCTGGCGCCGAGCTTGCTGGAACGGCTGGTCGCCGCCCCCACACTGGACCGCATCCGAATGTGGAGCGAGCGCCGTTGGGTGACGGTGATGATGCTCGCCGTGACCGGCCTGCCCGATCTGTTGCCCTACTGGGGCGACCACGAAAAAGTGCAACAGGCCATCGCGGAGCCGAATGTCGCTTTCATCCAGATCCGCGACGCCATCCAACGCTACGACGGTATCGTTAACAAGATCGCCGTGGCGCCGAGTGGCGCGTACATTATGGCGCTCTTCGGTGCGCCGCGCGCCCACGAAGATGACCCCTTGCGGGCCGTCCTCGCCGCTCTCGAATTGCAAGAGATGTTCGGCGGGACGCTCAGCTTCGGCATCAACACGGGCTACGTCTTTGCCGGAGACGTGGGGACGGCGCGCCGCCGCGAGTACACGGTGATGGGCGACGAAGTGAACCTGGCCGCCCGCCTGATGTCCAAATGCGCCCCAGGCGAAATCTGGCTTGGCCCTAACACCTCAAGCCACCCCGCGGTAACGCGCCGCGTCGCCGGAGAATTTGGCGCGCCCACCCACTTCAAGGGCAAAACTGAACCGTTGGCTCCCTTCATCGCACGCGGACTGCGGCGGGTCTTCCTGGGCGCGCCCGCATCCGACATCCCTATCGTGGGGCGCGACGAGGAATGTGCTCAACTCGAGCGTGTCCTGGATGCTGTGCTTGCCGGCGAATCCCGCGCTGTGCTGCTTCACGGCGGCGCTGGCGTGGGCAAGAGCCGCCTGGTGCAGGAGCTGACCCGGATGGCAGAGAAACGTGGCTTCGCCGTCCACATGGGTGTGACGCCGTCGTACGCTGCGCATCTGCCGTTTGCCGGGTGGGACGCGGCGCTTACCTCCCTTCTGGGATTGGATGCAGCTTCGCCGGAAGCGCGTCAGAAGACGTTGACGACGGTGCTGGAGCGCTATGGCGTCGCGCCGTGGGCAGCCCTGCTCGCGCCGCTGGTAGGATTGACTGCCGCGCCCTCGACGGACGTGCTCGCGCTGCCGCCGACGATGCGTGACACCCAACGCCAATCGATGTTCCTCGAACTGTGGCAGCAGGCGGCGCGGGAACAACCACGCCTGCTGATCCTCGACAACGTGCATTGGATGTCGCCAGCCTCGCTGGATATGCTTGACATTTTGATCAATACGCCGATCGGCGCGCCACTCCTGCTTGTGGCAACATATCGCGACGAAGGTACGCCTTCGAAAGGCGTAGCGGATGGCGTCGGGAGCGCCGCTTCTCCTGTGCTGCGGCGCTGGTCGGTGGACGAGCGGGTGATGGACTTGCCCCTCGGCCCGTTGAGCGAGGCGGCGATGAAGATGTTGGTGCAGCGCCTCTTCGAGGACATGCCGCTGCCCGAAACCGTCATCCGGTGGGTGGCGGAGCGCAGCAGCGGCCTGCCCTTGTTCGCCACGGAAGCCGTGCGCGCGTTGATCAACTCCGGCGTTTTGCGTCGCCGCGACCATTCCTGGGAACTGACCGGTTCGCTGGAAGACTTCCCGCTGCCCGATATGGTCTACGGGTTGATTCAGAGCCGCATTGACCAACTCTCGCCGCCTGACCGGCACTTACTGCGCGCGGCGGCGGCAGTCGGCGATGAGATGATGGTGCCTACCCTGGTCGCCGCTTATGGCGAGGAGAGCGATACAGCGGTGCGGCGCCGGATCCCGCAACTATCACCCTTCGGACTGACGCCGCGCGATGTCGAATGGCTCATCTTCCGCCAACCCCTGGTCCGCGAAGTGGCCTACCGTGGATTGCCGCATCGGATTCAGCGGCTCATCCACCAGAGGCTCACCGAGTATCTCGGCTATTATCGCGAGAAAGCCGCCCCGAACTGGCTCACGTTGATGGCCTATCACGCCTATGAAGCGCGCATGTGGGAGGAAGCGGTCGCGGCGAACCTGGAACTGGGGCAGCAGGCCGTGCATTCGTATTTGGCGGTGCAGGCGCGCCAGGCGCTTGAGCGAGTATTGGAGGCTGCGGACGCCGGGGGGTTGGCCGTGCCTGACGCACGTTTCGAGGCGCATCATCTCCTGGGCGACACGCTGATCAGCTTCGGCGATTACGACGCCGCCTTGTCGCACCTGAGCGCAGCCCGCGCGATGCTGCCTGCCGAGCCGCTAGACCTCGAGGACATTGCGCGCCTGGCGGATTTGGACTACCACGAGGCGACGGCGCTGGAAGCGCGGGGCGATTACGCCCTTGCGTTGGCCGTGGTCGAGCGTGGTCTGGCGCATTCCGGCGTCGAACGGACGTTGGGCGGCGCGCGTCTCCGCTTGATCGGCGCTGACCTCTTCCGCCGGCAGCAGGATTATGAGAAGGCGCGCGTGTGGGCAACCCGCGCCATCGCGCTTGCCACGCGCTTCCCCAACCAGGAGGGCCAGCGTGTACGCTCGCGGGCGACGTACATGGTGGCGCTGTTGGCGTCTTTGCAACGGCTGAAGGGAGCCAGAACAGATGAAGATCAGAGCTAAGGGATTACGCGCTAGGCGCGTGCTGTTGCTTGTCAGTCTGGTCATTGTGCTCTCGGCGTGTCATCTGCCATTGCCGGACGGCGTAGCGCCGGAGACACGCTCGCGTCTGGTGATGGCGCTGGTGGGGGGACTGGGGGTCGCCGGCGTGTTGCTCATGGCTGTGCTGGGCTGGTTCGTGTTGTTTAGGAATCGCCAGGTGGATCGTGGCGGGGGATCGGGCGGCGCTTCAGCGCCTGCGACACCGGACGCATCGACCCCGGACACACTGCCGGAGCAAACATTGTTAGGCCAGGGGCGCTACCGGGTCCTCAGCGTCCAAACGGCTGTGGGGAGGCTGGATGAGGCTCACAATATCTACGTGGTGCGCGGCACGACGCCGCTGACCCGTTGTCCGTATTGTGACGCGCCGATTGTCGGAGAGGGAGCACAGTCTTGCTCCCACTGCGGGACTGATTTGCGTGGGATCACGCTGATCTATCCGAAGTTTCTGATGCGGGAAACCATCAATGCGCAGACCTTCGAGGTCTCAGCAAAGGTGGTAGCGTTGCACTTGCGCCATCCCGCATTGATTGTGCCCGAGGACGTTTTCACGGAGACAATGTTCGAACCGCCACGGCATTACCGCGTCGAGCCGATCTTCAAGCGAACGCAGGACGTACCGTCTCCACAGCCCGTCGAGAAGGTGTTGCAGTGGGGGGGTGCACTGGCACAGGGCATGGCCTATCTGCATCAACACTACGTCATTCTGCAGCAGATTGACCTTGAGCATATCGTTTTCAGCGACAGCATTGCGCGGTATGTGTGCATCGACAATGTCTCGCTGTTGTCGCGCGAAGTCCAGGCCCAGGCTGAGGCTTATTTCGCGGAGAACGTCCGCGCGTTAGCAACGTTATTGCTCACATTGCTGGGCGCGCCAGCGGCTGACACACCTTTCGACGAAGCGCCAGCGGATGGCGCGCTACCGGGTAACGCCTCTCTATCTGAAGTGTTGGTCACGCTGCTCTTGGGTGTGCAGCAGACGGGAAAGACGGCGGATGTGTTCGCCGCGGTACTCGAAGGGACTCTGCGTGGTCTACACGCACCGGAAGATGTGCAGGTGCAGGTTGGGGTGCTCACGGATGTAGGTCGAGTCCGTGCATTGAATGAAGATAGCGTGTTGGCGCTCGATCTTACCGGGCGTTTTGCGACGTTGGGGCTTCCGGTGGGGGTGTATGCGGTCGCCGATGGGATGGGTGGACATGCTGCGGGCGATGTCGCCAGCCAGTTGACGATCCAGGCGATCCGGGAAGCTGTGGACACCCTACATTTGGAGGCTGACGGAAAGTTACCGGATACGCGGGTCTGGGTCGAGCAGATCATGACGGCGGCGAATCAGGCCGTGTATACCCAACGTCGGGCTGCGGATAACGACATGGGGTGCACGTTGGTGCTCGCGTTGACGGTGGGGGGGCACGCGACCATCGCCAACATCGGTGACAGTCGCGCCTATTGGCTTTCGACAGATGGCGCGGCGCAGGTCACGACAGATCATTCATTTGTCGAGCGGCTTGTGGCGGCGGGACACATCACCGCGAAGGAGGCGCGTCAACATCCGCGACGCAACGTCATCTACCGGGTGGTCGGCGACAAACCCAAGGTAGAGTTCGATCTTTTCGAGCAGGCGCTTGCGCCCGGCGAGGCGCTGTTGCTGTGTTCCGACGGGTTGAGCGGGATGGTCCCCAATGCTCGCATATGGACGCTATGGCATGCTGCGCCTTCACCACAAGCGGCTTGCGAACAACTGGTTCAAGCGGCAAACCAGGCCGGCGGCGCCGATAATATCAGCGTGGTCATCGTTCAGGTAAATGCGGTTGAAGCCTCTCGATTGTAATAGTGTGAACTTTTGTCAAGATGTGATATAAGAAGGGTGTGGCGGCCAGGATTCGCCATGCTCGTACAAGATGGAAACAGGACCTTGCAGGGTCGGAGTTGCGATGATTGAAGAAAAGTCGATTCGCCAAAAGGATATTCTGGTTGGTCTGGCGATGGGGCTGGGTGTTTTGCTCTTCGTGCTGGTCTCCGTATTCTTGCTGCTGCGACCTGCGCCAGAACCGGAGTCTGGCACACCGGCCGTCACCCTGACCTTTGTCCCATTGCCCACAGCGACGGGACTGTCGGGGGAAACCGGAACTGCTGCGCCGTCTTTGCCCACGCCCACGCCGGAAGTGGAACCGTCTCCTACCCCCACCTCCGTCACGTACTACATCACCTACACCGTGAAATCCGGGGACACGCTTTCTGGTATCGCCTATAGCTATGGCATCTCTACTGCCGCACTGGCTGCTGCGAATGACATCGCAGGGGATGTCATTTACCCGGATCAAGAATTGCGCATTCCCCTCGACGAACAGACGATGGCGGCGCTGACGGCCACGCCAACCTTATCGCCCGATGAGCGCAACCGGGTTGTCTATACCGTAAAGGCCGGCGATACGCTGGGCGGGATTGCCAAAAGCTATAACGTCACCGTGGACGAACTCATGTCCGCCAATACTTTAAGCTCCGATGTCATTCGCGTCGGCCAAGAACTAACGATCCCGGTGCCGCCGCCGCCACCCACGGATACACCGACTGCCACATCAACGCCGACGGCCACGCCCACTCCGACGATCACCCCAACACCGACGTGGGGACCGTCGGCGCTGGAAGGGGATCTGAGCATGGCTTACCCGGAGACAGGGGGGCCGCAGCGCTTCACCTTGCACTACCGCGCGGGCATGTATGGGATAGAGAATATCGCCGCCGTGCAAGCGATGGTCGTCAAAGGGATGGAGCACATCGAAGGCACTTTCCGCGCCACTCTGCCGGGGCCGTTCGACGTCTACGTTGCCGGAACAACTTTTGCTGCGCCGAATACAATACGTCGTGGCTTTGCCTTGCCGGCGGAGCGTCGTATCTTCGTCCTGCACGATGGTACGGGGACGCCGGAGGATCAACAGTACACCCTCACGCGTGAACTGACGCATCTCTATGCGTGGCACATGTTCGGCCCGCCCACTTCGACGCTGGTGAGCGAGGGCCTGGCCGTCTATGTCGGGATGACGGCGATTGCCGATTCAGACCATATCCCACTGAAGACCTTCTGCGCGGCGTATCATCAAGCGGGGAAACTCCCGCGCGTTTCGCGTCCGCTGCGCTTCGAGAACCACATCCTGGATTTGCAAAACTACTACGCGGTGGGCTGCTTTACGGAATACCTCATCGAGAAGCAGGGGCTGGAGAAGTTCCGCGCGGTTTACCGCAGCGGCGATTACGAAGGCGTGTACGGTGCGCCTTTGGAGACGTTGGAAGAGGCGTGGATTGCGGACATCGAAGCCAGCGCCGTGGTTGTACCCTTCGAGCCTGAGGCGCTGGTCAATGCGGTGGGTGCCATGGGCAGGGCGTACACGACGTTGTTCACCGACTTCCGCGGCACGGCGGCACAACAAACAGCTTATCAGACGTTGGACGCCGCCCGCATCGCGTTGCTTGAAGGCGACCTCGCCACGGTAGACCAAAAGCTGGCGGAACTGCGCTAATACACCACCGGCACATCTACCCGACTAACGCCTATCCAACTAGAGACTACCCGACTAACGACTACCCGACTAAAACCTACCAGACTATCACAAGGGGAAGTGACATGGATGATTTGAGCGGTCACACGATCGGCGGTTATCAATTGACGGAAGAGATCGGGCGTGGCGGCGCGGCCGTCATCTATCGCGCGTTCCAGACGCAATTGGAACGTTGGGTGGCGGTCAAAGTGTTGCACATCGAGGATGCCGGTGGACACCAATTCCTGCGGCGCTTCCGTCGCGAAGCGCACGCCATTGCCAGCCTGCGGCACCCGAACATCCTCAACATCTACGACTACGGCGAGGATCAGGGCTATGCCTTCATCGTCATGGAATATGTCGAAGGCGGATCGTTGCAAGCGCGCCTGGCCGACACGCCCCTTGATGGTGCTGAAGCGTTAGCTCTGATTATCCCGGTGGGCGAGGCGTTGGCCTACGCCCATTCCAAAGGCATCATTCACCGCGACGTGAAACCCGGCAACATTTTGCTGGCCCGCCCGGATTGGCCGTTGTTGGCCGACTTTGGCCTGGTCAAAGTGGTGGAGGCATCACCGAAGTCGCGGGGTGCCTCACAAAAGTTAATGGTATCACAGAAGTTGACGGTCCCTGGCTCGATTTTGGGGACGTTGGCCTATCTCGCACCGGAGCAGGCCGCAGGAGAAGAAGCTGATGCGCGCGCCGACATCTACAGCCTCGGTGTCGTGTTGTACGAACTGTTGACTGGTCAGTTGCCCTTTTCGGCGTTATCCCCCGATGCGTCTATGGGGCAGCGCCATCATGAATCGCCCGCTCCGCTGCGGACATACAACCCGAACCTGCCGGCGTCTTTGGAGACGGTGTTGCTGCGCGCTCTGGATCGTGATCTAACGGTTCGCTATCCCCGCATGGAGCTGTTTGTGAACGACCTGAAGCAAGTGCTACAGTCGATCAAACAAGCGGCGCAGTTTGAACATCCGGTGACGGCCCGCATGGAGACGATGCGCCTCGATACCCAGGAAGCTATGACCGGCCCGCGTTTGTTCATCGCCACGTCGGGAGTGGCGCTCTCGATCCCCTTGCTGGACGAAGTTGTGGTTGGGCGAACAGATCCGATGTTACCGCAGCCGCCGGACGTCGACCTCCAACCCTATGGCGGCGGGTCCGCCGGCGTCTCGCGGCACCACGCGCGTTTCTTGCGCCGCTCCGAAGGGTGGTTCCTGGAGGACTTACAGAGCACCAACGGTACGTACCTGAACGAAGTTCGCCTCCTGCCTCACCGTCCCGTGCGGCTCAATTCGGGCGATCTCGTGCGTTTTGGTCAGTTGACGTTGATTTTCGAGGAAGGTTGATTTTTAACCTTATCTGTGCTGACAAGAATTGTTTGTTAGAATGAAGTCCATGTGAACCGTGGGTTTTTTCGTTTTTAGTCGATTTTTCTAACAGAATTTATACGCAGAATTTCGAAGATGCTGCTTGCATTATTGCAAGATAGCGAGTAGAATAGTTTTGGATGCCACTATAACCTTTCAAGTATGAGCTAATGGAGTATAGCCTTCATTCATGTGGCCGAAGATCGGCACCGGCGCAGACTATTTGACTGTGCGACTAAAGACTATGTGACTTTTTAGGAGGTAGTATGGCGCACTTACCCATTACCCGGATGACGTTGTACAAGCACGGCGTAGGCTTCTTCGAGCGCCGGGCCGCGTTAAGCGGTGAGGAAGTGGAACTCTCCTTCCGTGTGACGGAGATGAACGACATCCTGAAGAGCCTCACCGCCATCGATTGGGGCGGGGGGCAGGTGCTCGGCGTTGATTACGCCACGCCGCAGAGCCGCGAGGAGCGCCTGGCCGGGTGCTCCATCCGTCTGGACGACGACCGCAGTCTGCGGGATTTGCTGGCTTGCCTGCGGGGACGGCGCGTCGAGATGGCGCTGGATCAGGGCGAAGTGCTGACGGGCAAGCTACTCGGCCTCGACGAGCCATCGGAGCGCCAGCCGTTGGCGTCGGCGATGGTCTCGCTGCTGCTTGACGAGGCCGCAGGTGCGGGCGCGACCGTGCGCGCGGTGGCGCTGGAGCGCGTGCAGGGTGTGGACATCCTCGACGAGCGCGGCGCGGCGGATTTGCGCTTCTTCCTGCAAACGTCACTCACCCAAGACGAGTACCGCAGTGTGACGGTGCGTATGTCGCCGGGCGAGCACGATCTCTCGGTCAGCTACATCGCGCCCGCACCGACGTGGCGGGTGAGCTATCGCCTGGTGCTCGATCCAAAGGCGGAAGGCGGCCCGAAGGCGCTGCTCCTGGGGTGGGGTATCTTCGACAACCGGCTGGAAGAGGACTTGCAGGGGATATCGCTCTCGCTGGTGGCGGGCATGCCGATCTCGTTTGTTTACGATCTCTATACGCCGTTCACGCCGGAGCGCCCGGAGGTGAAAGAAGAAGCGCGCGTCGCGGCTGCGCCGGTAGAATTCGAAAGGGCAACCTTAGGTATGGGCGCTGACATGATGGAGAGAGTGCCGCTGGCGATGCGCGCAGCCATGGCCGCGCCCGCTCCCGCCGCGATGCAGAAAATGGCGGCGCGTGAGGCCTTCGCCGCCGCCCAGACCGTCACGACGGAGGGCGAGGCGCTGGGAGAGCTGTTCCAGTATGTCATCCAAACGCCGGTGACGGTGGGACGCGGCCAATCGGCGATGGTGCCGGTCGTGTCGGCGGATTTGTCGTACCAGAAGGATTTGCTCTACAACGGGCGCAAAATGGCGACGCACCCCGTGGCGACGCTGCGGATGAAGAACGCGAGCGGCCTCACCCTGGAACGTGGCCCGGTGACGGTGCTCGACGATGGCGAGTATGTGGGGGAAGCGGTGTTGCCGTTCACGGCGGTGGGCGGCGAGGTCGTCGTCCCCTACGCGGTGGAGTTGAGCGTCAAGGTTACTGAGTCCAGCGGTTCGAGCCGGGAGATTTACCGCTTGTTCATCAAGGGTGGCTACCTGCACTTTGAGGAATGGGATATCCGCTGGCACGAATATCGCCTTTCGAATCACACGGCAACCCCGCTTGCTGTGCTGGTGGAACATCCGCGTTCGTCGAACTACGAGCTTTTCGATACTGTGCATCCGCAGGAACACACCGACGATTATCTGCGCTTTGAGGTGCAGACGCCGGCCTGGGGTGAAGCCGTGTTAAAAGTGCAGGAGCGCCGCCTGCTGAGCCGCTACGAGGAGGTGCAGAAACAATCGCACCAGAACTTGCAGCGTTATCTCCAGCAAGGCCTGCTGGAGCGCAATGCTTACGATCAGGTTGTTAAGTTGCTGATGCTTTACGACACTATCGCCGACTACGAGAAACAATTGAAACAACTCGATGGCGAGCGGGACAAGATTTACAAAGCGCAGCAGCAGGTGCAGGGGAACTTGCAGGCGCTGTCGCAGGTGGGCAAGGAAGGCGCGTTGCGCGCGAAATACGTTGAGCAACTAGAGGCGACCGAAACCCAGTTGCGCGGGTTGGAAAAACGCGAGACGGAGTTAAAGGCAGCGATCAAGCAAGTGGAGGATGAGATCGCCGCGCGGATCAAGGCGTTAGGATAACGCGCGAAGATACGCGCCGCGTCGAGCGTGTGACGCCATCCACGATAGCCCAAAGGATCATCGATGCCGATTTGTCGAACGTGCAGAGGGGAGTACGGTCAGCAGGAGGCGGTGTGCCCGCGCTGTGGGAGTGACGTCAGGGTGTGGGATCGATTCAACACAACGTTACGCAAGTTTGTCCTCAAGCAGGGCGGAGTCCTGGGTCTGTTACCGTCTGCGGCTGCGCTGGCCGTATGGATTGGGTGGGTTCCTCCGGAAGACGCGGGTAACTATTTCCCGGTTCTGACGTTGGTGTGTGTGGGTATGTGTCTATTGGCATTCTTCCTTGTCTATATCAGTTACTTCTATTGGTGGGAACAATGGTGGGCGCAACAGATCTATTATGCTTTCCCTATCTCGCTTACTCTGTTGATTGTGGTTACTGCCATCGGCGGGCTTTTACTGACACCGCTTTGGGTGTTGTATTACACGACTGTGGGCAGGCCGGTTGAGTTTATAGATAAAGCCCTCTTCGCGGCTATCTATGTGCCGGCTTTTGTCTGTTTGACCACTGCGGTGACGGCGATTGTCGTGAGTGACTACATCACGCGTCTGGAGCAAAGTGCGCCGCCGCCGATTTTTGCGAGCACCGAGCGTCTGCTGCGGGTGGTCGTGGATGCTGCAATCAACACCATTAACCTGCCTGGATTGAATACGCGCGTCTCGGCCGGATCTCCTAACCTCGATCCTGTTTACGAGGTTCTACAAACCTTGCGTATTCCCGAAAATGGCGGAATTCACGTATTACTCCGTGAGTGCAAGCGCGTTCAGTACCCGGGCGCTGACGGGAAGATGCAAAGTAAACCGATGGAAATGCTATGGCAGGTCCAGGCCGATCGTTGGGGGCGCCTGCAGGTGGTTCGTCCGGGATCGCTGGAACCCTACGATGTGGATAAGCGTGTTTTCCGGGAGATCGGCCGGCACTCCTCTTGATTTGCTTGGTGTTGATCACGCCGCCCGCACAAGTAAAGTGCGGGCGGCGTTTTGATATATTCCGTCAAGTGGTAGAATGGCGATTCGAGGTGACAGATGAAAATAGACTTACATGTTCACAGCTCAGAACGTTCAACGTGCGCCACATCAACGGAGGAAGAACAAATTCAGGCCGCCATCGCGTGCGGCCTGGACGCGATGGTGTTTACCGATCACGGACGGCTTGTGCCGCAGGCGCGCCTGGAGGCGCTGAATCGGAAGTATGCGCCGTTTCGCATCTTTGGGGGGGTAGAGATCACCCTCGAGGAGCGGGAAGATGTGCTGGTGCTGGGCATCCAGGATCCAGCCCTGGAAGGCCAATGGACCTATCCTGAACTGCACACCTTCGTGCGCGAATGCAGTGGTTGGATTGCCCTGGCGCATCCTTTCCGTTATCACCCGGACATTGTTATCGACGTCGCGCAGTATCCGCCCGATGCGCTGGAGGGTTGTTCCACCAATGTTGCCTTGCTCAACCGGCCGCGCATCCGCGATGCAGCAAAGCAACTCGGTATCCCGGTCGTGTGCAACTCCGATGCGCATGTGACGCGCTCGCTGGGTGTGGGGTACAATCTTCTGAAAGAGACACCTGCGGATGAGGCTGCACTGGTACGCTTGCTGAGAATCGGTGCTTTTATCGGCGTTTGTATGATCACATAATGTTTGCCAAGCTGGGCAGATAATTTAAGTCGCCCAGCTTGGCCCGATTTATTTCAAGCATCCCATTGGAACTCATCCGGCGTTAGCGAGATTTTCTGCACACGCCAATTTGCCTTTTGTTTCAACCGTGAAAAGCTAAGGCGTACTCGGAATTCTTCTCCCAGAGTAGGTGCATTACGTCCAGCTATCCAAATGGTATCCTGGACTGATGGATTATATCGGTCTTGGAGCATCCCATTGGGCACAGCCGCGACAGTGATACTTTTTAGCAAATTGACGCTATCTCTTTCTTCATAATTGTACTTGACGAATAGTGTTGTAGTTAGGTAAGACTCTTCCTTGAGAATGAGAATTGTAGGGAGTTTACCGGCGATTTCTAATTTCTGCCCAGAACGAACTTGTCGCATTCTTCCAAACGATCAAGGTTTTGGCTAAGTTCTTGAGGATTGATCAGCATAAGGCTCCATTTCAGGTTCAGCGATATATGTTGTTTGTGTGCCTGACTTTATCCTAGTGTTACTGAGGGTAACATATTTTTCTTCAAGTTCAATTCCGATGTATTGTCTCCCTGTTTGTATAGCTGCAATGGCAGTTGTTCCACTTCCTATAAAACAATCTAGTACGGTTTCCTCTGGATCGGTTAGTAACCTTATGGTTCTCAGTGGTAGTTCAAGAGGATATTTGGCTTCATGATCATCATTCGCTCTCACTGAGGGGAATTGCCATACGCCTCTTGATCCCCACTCGCTCCATTCTTCTGGCGACAGGCGTTCCCGATTGTATTTTGTTATGCCTGGTTTCCAAAAGAAATATAGATATTCAAACTCATCTACGGAGCGATAAGATAAGCTTGCCCAGCGTGAGTTTTCCCAAGCTGCATCTTTGACCCAGATGCGCCGGTCGTAGAGATAAAAACCGGCTTCCATGCCCCACGCTTCGATCAATCCGCCTACAACCTTTACCCTGGTTTGTGGTTCATACTTGCCACCACGAATGTTGTTGCCATGGAGTCGACGGTCTATGGTCTGTTCACTGCATCCCAACAATTTTGCCAATTGATAGCGGTTATAAGTGGGATACTCTGTCATCGCTTGCAAAACATCTTCCCGCGTCACCGGGGAACGTTTTTTGTTGACCGCTTCGGCTTGTATCCGGGGCATATCCGGGTCTCTGAAACATAAGATGTCGGCAATGTTGATGACCAGGAAGCCACCTGGTTGGATAATGGGGAAGTGCAGACGAATTACTGTCGCCAACAAGTCTTGCCAGTCCTCAAAGCTGAGATAGGCTTCATACTCTTTACCGACAAAGTAAGGGGGAGACCATACACTCAAAGCAATACTGTTAGGTTCAATCTGCGGCAAAAGATCGCGCGCATCGCCGTGATAGATTTTGTTAGGGCGTAAATAGTCTGTATGCCCATTCCCATTTGTGTACAACTCGCGGAATGTGCTTTGCAAACTCTTGGGTAAGCGCTCTATCTTGAAATCAACCTGGGCTTGTTCGGTCATCATCGTACCATTATGATGAAATTCATCGGTCATCTGTGTTTATTATACCCTAGTTGTGCGGGAATTGTTATTTGTATGATGCGTCGCGTATACAAAAATCGTCGGGGTGAGGTCTATATTCATCCCGACGATTTACGTAACACGTCTCGAACTATCGCGGCAACGCGCAGCTCAGTTCCGGCCCCGCCGGGTGCAGGGCGCGGAAAACCTTCTCCGCCGACAGCGGCAAATCGTTGAAGCGAATGCCGGTGGCGGCGTAGAGCGCGTTGGCGATGGCCGGCGCGGTGGGTACCATGACGTGTTCGCCGACGCCGCGCGCGCCCCACGGGCCGTCTTCCAGTGGCGTCTCCACGATGTCGCCGTGGATCTCGCGCGGGGCATCGGGCGCGGTGGCGATCTTGTAGTCCACGAAGTTGCCGTTGAGCGGCTTCCCCTGCGCGTCGAAGCGCAGGCCCTCAAAGGCGGAACTCATCCCGTGCACCGCGCCGCCCTCGATTTGCGTCATCACCAGATCGGGGTTGATGGCTTTGCCCACGTCATACGCGCTGGCGATTTTCAGCACATCCATCTGGCCGGTCTCCGTGTCCACTTCGATTTCCACGGCCTGCGCGCCGACGGTGTAGTGGACGACGGCGCGCGCGCCCTGGCCCGTCTCCGGGTCGAGGCCGGTGACGTAGGTGGGCATGAATTTGCCGCTGCCCACAATCGGCCCGCCCTGCCAACCCTCGAAGTTCTCGTTGGGCAGGCCGTAGACGACCATCTTCTGCAACGGCTGCTCGCGCTCGGATTTGTACGAGATCACGACGCCGTTCTTGATGTCGAGGTCGGCGGGGTCTTCGTGCCAGTATTGCGCTACGATGTCGAGGATTTTGCCGCGCGCATCCTCTGCCGCCGCCTTGACCGCATTGCCCATGGACCAGGTGAGGCGGCTGGCGACGGTCTGCCACTCGTAGGGGCTGTACTTCGTGTCCACCGGGTTGGCCGAGACGCGCACCCACTCGTAGGGCACGCCGAGCGCCTCCGCCGCCATCTGCGCGGCGACGGTGAACGCGCCCTGCCCGAGTTCCTGCCCCCCGACATAGACGTTGACCGTCGCGTCTTCGTTGAAGCGCACGATGGCGGAGCTGCCGGGATTGGGCGGCATGGCGGGGGCTTTCCACATGATCGCCAGACCTTTGCCACGGAGTTTGTTCCCAGACCTGACAGGTTTCGGAAAACCTGTCAGGTCTTTCCATCCGATGGCTTCTGTAACTTTGTCGATGCAGGTGACGAGGTCGATCTGGGGCATCGTCATACCGGTCGAAATAATATCGCCGGTACGGACGCAATTGCGGCGTTTGAAGTCTGCTGCGTCCATGCCGATTTCCTCCGCCAGTTTGTCCATCACTTGCTCGATGCCCCAGTGGATTTCGGGCATCCCAAAGCCGCGCATGGCGCTGCCGATGGGGTGGTTGGTGTAGACGCAGTAGGAATCGCCTTTGACGTGCGGCACGTCGTAGGGGCCGGTGCAGGAATAGCCGGCCGCGCGCGCGATGTTGACGCCATAATCGTTGTACGCGCCCCCGCCGAAGTAGTAGGCGACGTCCATCGCCAGCAGGTTGCCCTTGGCGTCACAGCCGATCTTAAATTTGCTCACCAGGCTCTGGCGGACGTTGGTGGCGACGAACTCTTCCTCGCGCGTCATCCGCACTTTGACCGGGCGGCCTTTGACGGCCTGCGCCATCAGCGCGACGTTGGCCTCAATCGAGATGCCGGCCTTGCCGCCAAAGCCGCCGCCGACGTAGGGCGAGATCACGCGGATGTTGCCGTGCGGCACGCCCAGGCTGTTCGAGAGCAAGTCGCGCTGCGCGAACGGCGACTGCGACGCCGCCCACACCGTTATCTGGCCGTCCAAGTCCCAGCGCGCCACGGCGACGTGCGTTTCGAGCGGCGCGTGCTGGATCTGCGGCATAGTGTACGTCTCTTCGACAATCGCCGCGCACTGCGCCCACACGGCGTCGCTCACGCCCGCGTCCGAGACGTCGCCTTTGCGGAGTTTGAAATGTTCGGAGATGTTCGTCCCCGGCTCTGGGAAGATGAAGTTGACGACTTCGTACTTGCCCAGATCGGGATGGAGCAGCGGCGCGCCGGGCTGCGCGCCCGCGTAGGGATCGAAGACCGGCTCCAGCAATTCATATTCGACCTCGACCAATTTTGCGGCGGCCTCCGCAATCTCCTCGCTTATCGCGACGACGCCCGCCACCGATTCGCCCACGTAGCGCACGCGGTCGTAAGCGAAGATGTAGCGGTCTTTGAGATATAATCCCAGGTGCGTGGGGTTGTCCTGGCCTGTCACCACGGCCTTGACGCCGGGCAGGGCCAGCGCCTTGCTCGTGTCGATCCTTTTAATCAGCGCGTGCGCCACCGGGCTGTGGACGATCTTCCCGTACAAAAGCCCTGGCCCAAAGGCCATATCGTCCACATATTTGGCCGCCCCGGTCACTTTCTCGAAGGCGTCCACGCGCGGGACGCTTTTTCCGGCGGGATTTGAGATTGTTTGTGTCATACATTCCTCCTTGTGGGAACGGGGAAGGAGTAATGAGTAATGAGTAATGAGTAATGAGTAATCAGTAATCAGTAATGGGTGAAAACCCATTTCTCTTCACTCATTTCTCTTCACTCATTTCTCTTCACTCATTTCTCTTCACTCATTTCTCTTCAC
>DYKY01000053.1:0-2272 GCA_020722365.1 Thermoflexus sp. | reverse complement strand
TCATTTCTCTTTACTCAATCAAGCCCAATGTGCGCGCAATCTCCAATATCGGCGGCAGCGGGTCTTGCCAGAGCCATTCGATATTGAGCCAGAAGTCCGGCAACATGGTTGAAGTATACTTTCCTGCGTGCCCTTCCATCACCAGATGATAGCGTTGGCCTTGTAATTGATAAAACTCCGCCCATTCCATCTCGCAATCAATGAGCCAGTATTCTGGAATACCGCCGCGCGCGTATTCGTAGAACTTCTCGCCTCGGTCACGGTTGATGCTTTCCGGCGAAATAATTTCAATCACCAAGTCTGCCGGGCCGTCCAGATAAGTTTTCTTGCGGCGTTCCAGATGCTCAGTAGCAACGAATAACAAATCTGGTTCCCGTCCATGTTCCAGTTTCATCTGGAAAGGCGCAGAACGTATAATGCCGCTGTTTGTTTGTTCGACATAGATGCTCAATACTGAAACAAGAAACCTTGTCAAATCTTGATGTCTATCACTTGCCGGACTAGTCATCACGACTTCTCCTAAATTCTCGGTTCCGGGTAAGGCAATCCATTCGGCCAAAGTATCTTCATCTGCCCAATCAAGAAACGCCTTGTATGTCATTTGAAGTGACGGCGTTGGAGTCAGAAGAATTGAAAGTTGCTCCAAAATCGTTGCACGTGCCGCAGAGCGTTTCGCCTCAAGCGCCAAAATTTCCTTCGGACGCGGTATCTGATGAGGGATGGGGGGAGCTTCCTGTGTCAATATATTTTGACTCATTCTTCCTCCTTAGCTATCGCTTTGTCCAGCCACGTCCTGAATCGCCTCGACGATGCGCGTATACCCCGTACACCGGCAGAGGTTGCCGACGAGGGCGTAGCGGATTTCGTCTTCGGTGGGATGGGGGGTACGGTCGAGCAAAGCTCTGGCGGACATCAACATCCCCGGTGTGCAAAAGCCGCACTGGACAGCGTTGTGGTCGATGAAAGCCTGTTGCAGCGGGTGCAGTTTGCCGTCTTTGCTCAGGCCTTCGACGGTCTCGATGGTCGCGCCATCGGCTTCCGGCGCGAGGACCTGGCACGAGTTGACCGCCAAGCCGTTCATAAGGATGGTGCATGCGCCGCACTCGCCATTCCCGCAGCCCATTTTGGGACTGGTGATGCCCAGTTGCTCGCGCAAGACTTTGAGCAGGGTGTGATGCGATTGGACGGCAAGGGTGTACCCTTCACCGTTAATAGTCAATGTGATTTCATGATACATCAGCGCCTCCTTCTAATTCCATAATGGGTGATTCAGCATGAGCGAACCACGGTTCAATTTCGGCGACCACCCGCTGCGCCAACGTCAACGCGCTGATAGCCGCCGCTTCATTGTACACATGCGCCGGAATGTCATCGGGGATACCATTGGGATAGCGCGTCGGGATATAGTAGCTATCCAAAATGCCCCACACATCTTGATATTGGGCAAACACCGGCGTGTAGGCGGCGGCGCGACCGCACAACTGCCGCACCGAATGGCCGATGACCAGGACTTCTCCTTGCGCGTAGAGGAAGGCTTTTAACGCTTTCTCGGCCACTTGTTGCGCCAGGAAGCAGACCAGATAATAGGCACCCTCTGTGTGCAGGTGTTCTGTCCACATCAAGTCAGTCTTGGCTTGCGCCAGCCAACGGCGTCCTTCGGCCTCGGGTTCATTTCTCATATAACACCTTACCCGTTTCTAGCACGTGACGAAAGAAAGGGCGATCCCGCACCCGTTCCAATTCTGCGGGTGTATACACGAGCAAATCCAACGCCGCATCCGCGTGAATACGTCCGGCCATCTCGGCCGCGCGGGTCACAAAGTCCAGCGACGATTCCATCACCACCATCAAATCCAGGTCAGTAAACAAATCGCGTCGCCCGGCAGCATAGGAACCGAAGAGTATAATTTTCTGCACTTCGGGCATACCCCGCAGTTGTTGCACCAAACTGAGCAAATTGCGTTCCAGGGCTACCGTGTGGCTTTCTTGCCTGAGTGGCGCCTCAGTCGCCAAATTGGAATCCCCCCAACACCTTGTGAATCGCGCGCCGCGTCACGTTCACCACCATTGCCTGCCGATATTCCGCGCTGGCGCGGACGTCGTCAATGGGGCGGGCGCAGCCGTAGGCGGCTGCGGCGGCTTCGTCAATATGCGCGGCGTCGTGCCCCTCGTTGAGAATCGCCTCGGCTTGCGGGGCGCGGAGCGGCGTGGGCGCCACCGCGCCGAGCGCGACGCGCCACCTCACCCCCGGCCCCTCTCCGAGGCGGAGAGG
>DYKY01000052.1 GCA_020722365.1 Thermoflexus sp. | reverse complement strand
ATGAGAAATGAGAAATGAGAAATGAGAAATGAGAAATGAGAAATGAGAAATGAGATTTATGGCAGGTCAAGGACGCCCCAGACACAGATTTCGCCGCCGGCGGAGCCGATGAGAGCCGCGCCGGAAGCGTCCAATGCAAGCGCCGTGATGGTCTCGTCAGTGACCCGCAGGCGATGCATGGTCAGGTTAGCATCGGCAAAAAGCAGGTCGCCCGCCGTCGTCCCCCCAAGAATAAGATCGTTCTCCCACAAGAGTACCGAGAGTGCGCCATCGAGCGCCGGTCGGCGCTGGCGCACCTTCATCCCCTGCGCCAGGTTCCACAGCAGCCACTGTCCGGCCTCATCCACAGACAAGGCGTAGTCGCCCTGTGGCGCAAAGGCGATGAAGCGCACCGGCGCGCTATGGCCCTCCAGTACGGCGAGTTCCGTGCCCGTAGCCAAATCCCACAGGCGGATTACCCCGTCGGCAGCGCCCGAAAGCGCACGCGGCGGCGAGGCATACGTCGCCAACGCCGTCACCGGACTTTCCGGGGCGGGCAGCAGCCACACCAGCCCGCCGGTCTCCGGCTTCACCACCCACAGATAGCCGTTCTCCAATCCCAGCACCAGTTGTGACGCCCCATCGACATAGGCCGATGTCTGAATACGCGAAAACGTCGAGACTCGGCTGCGCAGCACGCGCGCCCACGACGGAAATGCATACACGTAAAGGTCGCGCCCTTGCGCCACAGCGATCTGCTCTCCAGAACCCGATAGCGCAAAAGTCGTGAGCGGGAGCGCGTTGTCGACCCGCGCTACCTGGGCAAGCGCCGGAAAACTGTGACGTGACGTGGTCGCGGATTGCAGAGCGCGCACTTCACCGTCCGTAGCAGCCAGCGCCAGAATGGGTTCCTGCTCGGCCTGGTAACAGCCCAGCAGCCTTGCGTTGGTCGCAAAGGGACCACCCGGCGTCGGCACGGGCGTACCGGCAGCCACCGGCCAGTAGTAGGGCGTCGGCGTCAACGTCGGCGTGCTGGTGAAGGTGGGCCAGGGTGTGGGCGTCGCTCCGACAGCCAGCGCCGGTCGCACGGTTGCCAGCGGAGCAAAGACGGACATTGGGTAAAACTGCGCGACGCCCCACAAAGCCGCAAGCACACCTGTCACGGTGATGAGCTTGGCAGGCCAGCCCTCGAAGATCAACACGAGCCACGTCAGACCAAGCGCCAGCGTCAGCATCCCACCGATCAAAAAGGTCGGTCCCATCACGTGCAGCAGCCCGCGCCAAGATGTCGCAAATAGTCCCACTGTCGCAGCCGAGAAAGGTTGGCCAAACAGCGCCCGAATGTCCGGCAGCGGGAAGACATCCAGAATAGCCAATGCCCCGACCGCGCCGACAACCAACCCGGCAGTGAGCAGTGGCACACTCATACAGACCCACCGCTTGCGGTCGGGTACCAGCAAGGTAGCAAAAAGCGCCAACGCCAACGCCAGAAGCGGCGCATACCACACCCAGGATACCCACAACGGGGGTTCAGGCCACGTGGCGACGAAGTCGGTTTCAGCCTCGGCAAACATCGCCACTAGATCGGCGACACAATCCTGCCACCACGCCTGCTGTAGCTGACCTACGGCAGAATGTGCGCCGGGATTGAGGGGGATGCAGTAAGGTGGGGCAGCTTCCTCGCAGGACGGTAACGCACGCCACAGCCAATCGCGCAGCAGTTCGCCTTGTGCGCCGGTCAAGTACTGTTCAACATTGGGTGTCAGGCGCTGCGGAGGCGGCGCTTCGCCGAGCGCCCAGGCCGTCCAGGCCGGGCCTAAGCGCATCGCCGTCGCTTCGACATCCACGGTCGCCAACGCGGTATCGAAAAGCGCGCGCAACGTCTCCGGTTCACGCGAAACCCACGGCGACCACAACTCGGCGGGAATCTGGCGCGGCAGGTCTACGGCAAGCGCAGCGCCGGCCTGGGCAACGAAATCACTCTCGCGCAACCATCGCTGGTAGAAAACCGGACTCAAAAGCGCGTAACGCGCCAACCACGTCGCCAGTGCAAAGACACTCACCAACGACGCGAGCAAGCTCAATATCAGCGCGATACGCAGTTTCATGGCGAATGACGAATAACGAATGGCGAATGGCGAATGGCGAATGGCGAATGGCGAATGGCGAATTCCCAATCCCCGCATCATAACCGTGGCAGCACGACGCCTTGTTGACCCTGGTACTTTCCTTTCTTATCGGCGTAGGAGATTTCGCACGGCTCGTCGCCCTCGAAGAACAAAACTTGCGCGATACCTTCGTTGGCGTAGATTTTCGCCGGGAGCGGCGTTGTGTTGCTGATCTCGATCGTGATGTAACCGTGCCAGCCCGGCTCCAAAGGCGTGAAGTTCGTCACGATGCCGCAGCGCGCATACGTCGATTTCCCCAGCACGGCTCCCAGCACGTTGCGCGGCATGCGTATATATTCGAGGCTGCGGGCCAGGGCGAAGGAGTTGGGCGGGATGATGCAGATGTCGCCGACAAAATCGACCATCGCGCGTGTGTCGATGTGCTTGGGGTCAACGACCGCCAGGTCCCCCACCCCGGAGGTGAACACCTTGAACTCATTGGCGACGCGAATATCGTAGCCATACGAGGACAGGCCGTAAGAGATCACACCGTTACGCTTCTGCCCATCAAAAAACGGATCGATCATTTGGTGTTCCAACGCCATCGCGCGAATCCAGTGGTCAGGTTTGAGTCCCATAAGTCACGTAGCTCCTTAAGTAGTTTTGTAGACAGTAGACGGTAGACAGTAGACAGGATTGGCTCGTTCCGACCCCGTCTACCGTCTACTGTCTACCGTCTACCAAGATCACATCCGTTCGGGCGCATCCATACCCATCAGATGCAGAACGCGGGCGAGGACATGCTGGGCGGCGCGGGCCAGCATCAGGCGCGCTTGCGTGAGCGCGGCGTCTTCAGGCGCGGTCGAGACGACACGGCAATCGCGGTAGAAGGCGTGGAACAGCGACGCCAGCTCGGTCGCGTAGAACGTCAGGTAGTGCGGCGCCATGCCATTCGCCGCCAGCGCGATGACTTCAGGCAGCGCCAGCATTTTGCGCACGAGCGCCAACTCGCTTGGATGCGTCAGCAGCGCAGGGTCGCCGGGCGCGTCGAGGTCGCAGCCCTCTTCCACGGCCTTGCGCAGCACCCCGGCGATGCGCGTGTGCGCGTACTGCACGTAGTAAACAGGGTTACGGTCCGACTGCTCCACCGCCAGGTCGAGGTCGAAATCCAGCGTGACGTCCACCGTGCGCGTGAGCATCATGAAGCGGATGGGGTCCGGCCCAACCTCATCCACCAGCTCGCGCAGGGTGACGAATTCGCCGGAGCTTTTGGACATGCGCACTTCCTGTCCGCCGCGCAGCAACGTCACCATCTGGTAAATAACGAACACCAGCCGGTCCACGTCCACGCCGAGGGCCTTTGCCGCCGCCTGGACGCGGGGAACATCGCCGTGATGATCGGCGCCCCACACGTAAATCGCCTTGTCAAAGCCTCGTTCGACGATCTTGTTCCACAGGTACGGGATGTCCGACGCCAGATAGGTCGGGCGATCCTCCGGGTCAGGGATGACCTGGGACGAGCGGATGAGCACGGCGTCCTTTTCCAGGTCGGGGTGGCGGAACCAGGTGGCGCCATCGTATTCGACGACGTATCCGCCCTCGCGGAGCTTTGCCATCATCACATCGAACAGGCCACTCTCGTAGAGCGATTTCTCGCTGAACCAGGTGTCGAAATGGACACGCAACTGCGCCAGATCATCGCGCACCCCGTCGAGGATCCGAGCGATGCCCCAGAGGCCCAGGGCGCGGATTGCCGTATCGCGATCCTGGGTGAGGTAGCGGTCGCCGAATTCGGCCTGCGCATGCTTCGCCAGTTCGGTCACGTAGGCGGCAGGGTAGCCCTGCTCCGGGAAGGGGACGTCCTCGCCGAGCAGGTTGGCGTAGCGGGCGAAGATACTCGCGCCGAAGTTGCGAACTTTGGAACCCGCGTCGTTGACGTAATACTCACGCTCGACGGTGTAGCCTGCCGCTGCCAGCACTGAGGCCAGCGTGTCGCCGATGACGGCGTTGCGCGCCGAGCCAATCGTGATCGGCCCGGTAGGATTGGCGCTGACAAACTCGACCTGCGCGCGTTGACCACTGCCCAGGGCCACGTTCCCCCACGATTCGCCGGCTTCGAGGATGGTCGGAACCTGGTGCGCAACCCAATCGGTTGAAAGCGTGAAATTTAGGTAGCCGGGCGGCGCAACCTCAACCAGCGCGACGAAATCAACGGCGGGGATGTGCTGCGCGACCACCTGCGCGATCTGCAAAGGGGCGCGACGCAGCACTTTCGCCAGTCCCATACACACCGGCGAGGCGTAGTCGCCATGCGCCTCGTGGCGACTTTGATCGACAGCGATGATTTTCGGGATATCGAAAGGCGGCAAAGCGCCAGTGGTCTGGACGTCCTGCAGTCCAACACGGAGGAGTTCCGCGATTTGCTCGCGCAACGGAACAGTGGCGAAAGCTTGCCGATGCGTCATTCAAATTTCTCCAAGAAATAGGGTAATTGCTTGCGCCACCAGGGCCAGTCGTGGCCGACATCTGCACCCCAATAATCAAACCAGGCGGGGACATCCAGATTATGCAGGACCACCTCCAGTGCGCGCGTCTCACGCAAACTGTCTTCCTCCCACGCCCCATGACCCACACAGATGACGATCTGACTATGGCGAAATTGCTCAAGATACGCCGGATCGGTCAAATGTGGCAGGTAACACAACGGGAAGTTGAAATAGACCGCGTCGTCCATGTAGTTGCCGACGAAATATTCCGGCCCGTATAGACCGCTCAGCGCGATTACGCCATCAAAACGATCCGGGTGTTTGAAGAAAAAGTTGGCTGCGTGATAGGCTCCCATGCTGCACCCAACCGTCATATACTTCCCGCAATAGCCGCTATGCTCGCATATAAACGGGAGCACCTCTTGGATCACATAATCCTCGTACTGCGCGTGACGCGCGCCCCGGTCGCCAGGATACATCCAGTGCGCCAGCCACGCCTCGCAGTCGATACTGTCGAGTGTGTACAATCGAATGCGGCCGGCATCAATAAACGACTGAACAGCCTCGACCATGCCAAAATCCTCGAACTCATAGAACCGACCACAAGTGGAGGGGAAAACCACCGCCGGTTTGCCCGCGTGCCCGTAGGTTTTGAGCTCCATATCCTGGCCAAGACACCGGCTCGCCAGTTTATAATACTCAACATTCATACATCCTCCACACTCAGACCGCCAAAACATCCGCGATGACTTGCCGCAATCGATCGAGATCAGGGGAGCGGAAAAGATAGGCATAATGTCCTAGGGCCGGCGCTAGAACTTCGCTCATCGGACCGTGTTCGGGAATCAGGTCGCCGTAACGGTGCAATACCTCGGCGTGGGATAAGCGATACGTACGCATCCTCCGGCGTCCGACGTAGGCGCAATGATAAGGACGCGTGAAGTGTATCTGCGAACGGCCAAAAGCCACAATATTCGCCCATTCCCGATACAGGTCGATGTCATTGGCGTAGTTGAACATATCCATCGTCAAGCCACCCGGCGGGCGCATATTGACCTCCAATGCTACCCAATGCGCATCGCCCAAATGAAAAAACTCAATGTGGAAGAACCGCTCGCGCAGGTTGAACGCCGCGACCGCGCGCCGTCCCGCATCCTCAAGGCCACGGGGAAGCTCGCGCAAGGAATAGTAGTAGAGGTCAAGTTCCGCGTAGTATTCGGTGAGCGCCGACCGCAACTCGAAGCGCAAATCGCCGTAGGAGGCATCGCCCAACCCCAGAACATTCACACTGTTCTGGCGCAACGCTACGGCAAAATGGTAATAATTGGGCGGAAAGTAGGGTGACAACAAGACAATATTCATCGCAGCCCTGCTTCTATAAAACCTCTTATGGATACCTCGACATAACAGAAATGAGGGGAGAGGGTTATCCCTCGCCCCTCAAGATCACAACGTACGCTAAGTGATACCTTGTTTTGGCGAAAAGTCAACTGGGTTTAGCGTTTCTCCCACCACACGTAGATCAACGCCTGCCCCCCATCCTCGTAATATTCAACTTTCACTTCGTGCGCGCCTTTGGTAAGCGCGGTTGTGGCACAGTAGGACAGAGCGTTGGAAGGATGCCATTCGTCGACGAGACGCACGCCGTCCACATACAGCCGCACGCCATCGTCGGCCATGGCACAGAAAGCATAGTTTCCCTTGTCGAAAGAGATCTGACGCCTCCAACGCACGCCAAAATAGTCCTGCGGAATGCCGGATGCAGGTGAACTCAGTTTCCACTCAAAGCCGATGTCTGGGTCTGCGCGTGTGAGGAGGGGCTTACCGCTCAAGTCCGTATTGCCGAAGTACTCGCCATGCCATGCATCGGCAGGCGCAGCGGAAGGTGGAGTCGCGGATGGCGTCGGCGTCACAGACGCGGCCCCAAGACGGACGAAGGAAAACACCGCCGTTGCGTTTCCGGCGTCGTCGAAATACTCGATGGTGATCAGATGGTTACCGGGCGTCAAGTCGACTTCCACCGTATAGGTGCTCTCCGACTGTACCCGCCATTGATCGAGCACAAGTTTGTCATCCACCTGAATGCGCACCCCATCATCCGCGATCATGGTGAAGCGGTACAAACCACCGCGAAAACTGGCCGTCCGCGTCCAGCGCACCGAGAAGTGATCTGTGTTGAGGCGCGTGTCCGGGGAACGCACCCCCCAACGGAAATTGACCCCGGCATCGTTGCGCACAAAGAGCGGCTCGCCGGAGAGATCGACATTGGCGTAGTAGGCGCCACGCCATTGGGCGCTGGCAGCAGGCGGCGCAGGCGTGGGAGTAGGCGCAGGCGCAACGCCAGGAATGATGAGTCGCTGGCCCACATAGATGTGGTTCAGGTCATAGATGCCGTTCGCCCGCGCAATGGCCCAGGCCGTGGTCTTGTAAACGCGCGCGATGCTGTACAGGGTATCGCCGGCCTTGACCACATAGACATTGGTTGCCGGCGGCATGGTTGAGTTGCCCGGAATCACCAAACGCTGCCCTATGTATATCCGATTCGGATTGACTATGTTATTCGCGCGCGCCAAAGCCCAGACATCCACACCATACATCCGCGCGATGCTGAACAACGTCTGCCCCGGCCGGACAATGTGTATGGTTTCACCCGCCATAACCGGCTGCGCCGAAACTATTCCAGACATCGGGGCTAACGCCAACACCGTGATAAACATCACCAGAAATAGCTTCTTCATCGGTACACCTCCTCACGACTATACCCGCTCCTCAATTCATGATATACGCGAGTACGCGATCGGTCAAGCAAATAACGCGAGTTTAACTGAAGTTTAACTATTTTGGTACTAACTTCCCATATACACTCTTTGGTTAATACGATATAATGAAATGATGCAAAATGTTTTTAACCGTTATAAAGCGTGCGAAATGTATATCACATGAGGCATTTTGCATGGTAAAAATTCTCAGCTTACATGCTGAATCTGAAATCCTTAGCCTGCTGCAGATCATTCTTGAACGAGCAGGCTATGAGCATTTATACACCAGCAATTCCAGAACCACGCTAGATATTCTGAAAAACCAAAACATCGATTTCCTTATCCAAAACTTAATGCGACCGGACATCAACGGCTGCAAATTCTACGATATTATGCAAGAAGACCAACGTCTCCGGCGTATCCCCGTCCTCATTGTCAGCACCATCGACCCTATGACTTACCCAGAGCTATGTTTCCGCGTCATCCGAGACCTCTATCCGGATCGGTACCTTTTGATGCCCTTTAGCCCGCAAAAGCTTGTGTCCACAATAAACAGTATTCTATCCGAGACAGACAAATCCACAGCGGAGCGCTAGCTCACGCTAATTTCCCTATCATCCCAGTTGTGCTACAATAGCAGCGGCGCCATTTCAACCAGGCTCAGTAGATCGAAAATGTTGAAGACTACAAAAGTCTCAGCACGTACTTTCATCTGGATCTCTGAATGAACTGGTGATTACCCATATCTCACCGCAGAGCACGCTGAGGCCGCAGAGAGATACAAAAGAAGCTTTCTCTGCGTGCTTTGCGACCTCTGCGGTGAATGAATCGCGCGCATAGTGCAACATGTGGGTAATCACCAATGAATGAATGGTTGTCCACGCAGTTAAAAAGTGGTATAATACCTGTGGCAGACTATGACAGGCTAAGGAGCTTCCTATGGAACTGGGGATCATCGGGTTACCATCTAGCGGGAAAACAACTGTCTTTAATGCGCTCACGGGAGCCGACCGCCCCACAACCGTCGCTTCTAGTGGACGCCTCGAACTCTACAGCATGGTGGTAGACGTACCGGATGTGCGCGTCGATACATTGAGCAAGTTATACACACCGCACAAGACTACCTACGCCAAAGTCACGTATACCGACATCGCCGGCCTGGATCAGGATTTGGGCAAGACCGGGCTGACGGGCGAGTTGCGCAACAAGATCGGGCCGATGGATGCTTTCGTTCACGTGGTGCGTGCCTTTGAAAATGACCTTGTCCCCCATCTATCGGGTAGCGTCGATCCACAACGCGATGTGGAGACGCTGGATAGTGAGTTTTTGCTAGCCGATATGGTGACCGTTGAGAATCGCCTGGCGCGCATCGAAGAAGGGCTGCACAAAGGCGCGCGCGGCGATGAGCGCAAAGCGCTGTTGGAAAACCAGGAGCTTTTCCATCGCTTACAGGCCGCCCTTAATGCAGAGATACCGCTGCGCGACCTGGATCTCACCGCAGAAGAAGTCACCGACCTGCGTGGTTTTAGCCTGCTGACCCTCAAACCGGTCCTGGTCCTACTCAACGCAGGGGAAAATCTCATCGATCCCGATAAAGCCCTCGTCTACAATCACAACCATTCGACAGTGCTCGCTATGCAGGGCAAGCTCGAAATGGAAATCAGTCAGCTTGATCAAGATGAAGCAGCCGATTTTATGGAAGAATTCGGCATCACCGAACTGGCGCGCACGCGCGTGATCCAGGCTTCCTACAAGCTCGTTGGACTACAGTCATTTTTCACCGTAGGCGAAGATGAAGTACGCGCCTGGAACGTGCGCGTCGGCGCCCATGCGCAGGAAGCCGCCGGCGTCATCCACACGGATCTGGCACGCGGCTTCATCCGTGCGGAGGTGATCTCCTACGCCGATCATATTGCGGAAGGGTCCATGGTGGCCGCCCGCAAGGCCGGTAAAGTTCATCTAGAAGGCAAGGATTACATCGTGCAGGATGGCGATATCATTCACGTGCGCTTTTCAATATAATCGGTAAATTTGAGAGTATGAGCAAAAGAATAGCGAGCCACAGACGCACCAAAGATAATGTGCGCGCCCAGGATAAATCCACAAGAAAAACTTCCCTTAAACGCACACGCCCCCCTGGTGAAAAAGCATTGCGGCAGGATCGAAGCACTGGCATACCGCTAAGTGAGTCAGAGATCAAGATCGAGTCGCTCTTCATCAGCCTGAGATGGCTCTTTTTACTCACCGTTGCCGGCATTATCGGCATCAACACCATGTTCAGATCCTCAGAATTTCCGAGCGAAATCATCGCTCTACTCGTCGTCGGCGGTGTTGCCAACATCATTGCGACGATCATGCTATTCAAAAACGCGCTGAGCAAAGCGATTCAAAACGTCATGCTGATCCAGGACATTGGCTTGACGCTAGGATTCATCGCGGGTTCAGGGGGCGCCGAAAGTCCGCTGCTATTTGTCTCACTGATCCCAATTGTAACGGCAGCCTTGCGATTCACACGGCTATACGGACTCATCGTCGTGTTGGGCATAGTCCTGGTGTACTGGGGTATCACGTGGGACCAGCAAAAACTCTCTTTGACCATGCCGCTGACCGAGCTAATAGTGCGCGCATTGCCTTATCTCATCAATGGGATGATTCTCCTTTTAGCAGGCGGTGCACTGAGCCAGATTGGAGTACGCATCAAGCAGGCGCTGATCGCCGAGCGCGAAAAGCAAGAATACGAAGCGCAAACTGAGCTGGAATCGGCCCATCAAAAAGTCCACTTGATCTTCGAGTTGGCCAGTACGCTGAGCGCAACACTCAACTACGAGCGCGTACTGGAAGCAGCGCTGGATGTCAGCAATGCCGGATTACGTGAATTCTTCTCGGGCGATAAAGAGATCACACAGGTGGGAATGATTCTGCTTTTCGGGATGGACCAGACTCTCTACGTCGCCAAAGCTAGAGGAGTCACGACACAGGATGAACGTGTGCGGCTACCTGCACAAAGCGGCGTGCTCGCCGAAGCTATCGAGAAAACGGATCCTGTAGTCATCAATGACCCCAGAGAGGACCCGGAACTGGAAAAGATCACAGCGATGTATGGCTGCAAGCAAGCCATCGTCGTGCCGTTGCGGGCCGGGTTCGAGAGTTACGGTTTGCTGGTCTTGGGAAGCCCAGAACCAGAAACCTATTCTCCGGATTTCCAGGACTTGCTCGTCGCCATCTGCAACCAGGCGGTGATGGCGATCCAAAACGCCAACCTCTATCAAAATTTGATGGAAGAGAAAGACCGGCTGGTCACCGTGGAAGAGGATGCGCGCAAAAAACTGGCACGCAACCTCCACGATGGCCCCACCCAGACGATCGCCGCTATCGCGATGCGCCTTAACTACATCCGGATGCTTGTCGAGCGCGAACCGGCCAAATCCTTAGAAGAACTGAAACAATTAGAGGAATTAGCGCGCAAGACCACCAAAGAAATCCGCCAGATGTTGTTCACCCTGCGGCCACTTATCCTGGAGACGCAGGGCCTGATCCCGGCGCTGGAACAACTCAAACAAAAGATCAACGAGACAGATCCACTCCCGGTCATCCATCTGGAATTGAACAAAGAGGCCGAGGCGCTGCTTAACAAAGAAGCCCAGGGCGCGGTGTTCTACATCACCGAGGAAGCTACCACCAACGTGCGCAAATACGCAAAGGCGAAAAACCTGTGGATCCGCCTCAGCCAGCGTGGGATGAACGTCATCGCGGAAATCGAGGATGATGGTATAGGCTTTGACGTCGCCGCAATGGAGGCTAACTACGCCACCCGTGGCAGCCTGGGGATGATGAACCTGCGCGAGCGCGCTACGCTGGTCAAAGGCAAAACAGTTATCAAATCCGCGCCGGGACAGGGAACCAAAGTTACGGTCACAATCCCGGTGGCCTCGCCGGACGAAAACGACCATTGAGCACCGAAACCGCCTTACTGGAACGCTGGGTGTGGTTGAATGTCTCGCTGGTGATCGCGTTGCTTGCCAGCGCCCTCCGTTGGTTCCTGGAGCGTCCCCACCTGCAGAGACACTTTCGCCCGAACGCCATCCCTGCTTTGCATCGCGCCGTGTGGGATATCCCCTGGATCATCCACCCCCTACGATTGCTTTATGCTGTCGGTGTGCCGGCACTGGCATTGCTGTGGCGCGGCGTATTGACCCCTAGCGGCCTGGGACTCAAGCCGTTTTTCTGGGCTGCTGACCAGACGCTCTCGACGCTTTACGGCAGTTGGGATAGTTGGGTACGCGATCTCGGCTGGACATGCGTCTTTTCCGGCGGCTTTTGGGCGCTCATCGCCCTGGCCGATCGGACCGCCAGGCGACTGTCGCCGCCGCGTGAAACACGTCACAGCCTGAGTGTGGCGTTGCGTGAGGCCGTGTACCATCAGGCACATTGGGCGTTTTACCGTGAGCCTTTTGTACTGCTACTCGGCATAGGGATGGGGGCCTGGGTTGGTCTCCTGCCCGTCGCTGGCGAGGCTCTGCTCAATCCGGCGCGCTGGACCGATCTGCAATCTCCTACGCACGGACGCGATCTCCTCATCCGCATGGGGCTGGCTGTATTGAGCGCCATGCTCTTCATCCAAACCCAAAACATCTGGCTGATGCTGCTTGCTGATGCAAGTCTGATCTGGCTTTTAGGACAAAAACACGAAACCACACAAACGCAAACAGGGGTGGCTGTAACCACCCCTGTTTGAACGTTGGAATCTACGCCTAAACCACAATAAACGCCAGTGCTATGAGTATTACCACCATTGCCAGCGCCAGCCAGGCAATCTTCTTGAGATCGGTCAGCACATAGCGATATTCCGCCGCCAGGTCTTCATCGGCCAACTGCGCGGTCACTGCAACTACCGCCGGGACAGCCGCCGCGGACGGCACAGGCGCGCTGCCCATACCCGGTTGATAAAGCTGGCGCTCCGAGAGGCGCGGTCCTCCGTTGCCGGTGCGCTTTTTCGTCTTCTTTGCCATCTTCCTCACTCCTTGTCAATTCTCAAGCTCTATTGTCCCTCAGTTACCGATTTTGGCAAGCGCACCGCCATGATCCGAACGGCATCTGCGCTGGAGTTGCACCTAAGGCTTCAACGCCGCAATCACCACAATACGGTGGCTATCGATGCCGTAAGGATAACAGGAGATCAGCGTCAACACCGGGCTGCTCGTCGGAGCCATCACGCTCACCTCGGTTGGTTCGATGATGCGCGTCTGCTCAACAATGTAGCGATAAGCCTGGGTCTGCGTATGCACAAGAATCTCATCGCCGATGTTCATCTTCGGCAACTCGCGAAAGATTTCGCCGTAGATGTCGTTGTGCGCTGAAATGACACAATTGCCGCGCTCACCTGGATTAGCGCTACCGATGTAATGCCCAGCTCCCATCTTGAGCGATTCCCAATCGTCGCCTTCGACGACCGGCGCATCCACGTTGATGACAGGGATAACGATGCGCTGCGGATGTTCCGGGCCAGGCGTGGGCACAGGCAACGGTGTAATTTGCGCTACCAGTCCTTGCAAGTGCGCCGGAATCGGCGCCGGCTCCGAGTTACGCTGTGCATCCGGCGGGGTGTGTCCACCCGGCAGCACTACCACTCCGATGAAGGGTGCAGGCGTGGATGTCGGCGGCGCCTGAATAGCCCGGCTTTCCTCGTTTAGCCCTTGCACCGTCGTGACCATACGCGCCACAATCAGCAGAAAGCCAAATAGTGCAAGGACTTCCACCATTAGCAACAGACGATCCCCAATCCAGCGCCACTTGATCGGACGGCGCTCGCGCTTGGGTTTGCCGGGTTCAACAAAGGCGCTGTAGCGCGGAGTGGAAGGCGCATTGCGCGCCTCAGGCGGCGCTGCATCGAGAGGCTGCACCGGAGGCGCGGGCTGGTCACGGAGCGGATCGAGCGACTTAGCTGCATTTGGCTTGGCCGCGCTCGCTGACGACTTACTCTGCATACGCTTCATACGCTCGTCGCGCCGCCGCACTCGCAGCACTTCTTCAAGCTCTTCCAGGCTCAACTCATCCACGTAACGGTGATCTTTCATCTTTTCCCCACGCTACAGACGTTATACGCACAAACCCAGACAAGGTCTTTCACTTTTCCCCTACGGCGAAGACCTCGCGCTCGAAAAACCAACTGAACGGCGGCACGGTGAACAACAGCCAACGCGCCAACCGGAAGATGACGTTTTCCTGCCGGAACTGCGGCGGCGTGCTCAACCACGATTTCACGTCCCGGAATCCACTCCGGCGTAAATTCCGGCCCAGGCTAAACATCGATTGCTCGTTGACATGGACGTGAACATTTTCGGGGATGATCTCGCGTGGATTTTTCGGATACCGCGCCCCCTGCCCCATCAGTACGCGCACCAGGCGCACCACAGGGTAAGCGTACCGATCGTACCACACGTTGGGGGCCGTGTGAACAATGATCCGCCCGCCTGGCCTGAGCACGCGCCGCGCCTCCGTCAGCGCCAGCGCCAGTTCCGCCGGATAGAGGTGCTCCACAATGTCGAACATCAGCACCCGGTCGAATGCTCCCGCTTCGAAGGGCAAATACAACGCCGAGGCCTGGTAGACCCACGCCTCCCCGCCCTGATCGATGACCTCGGCCGCGATTCGCCGAGAAAGGCGTACGGCGGCCTCGGCGTAATCGATGCCGAATGCACGCGCACCCAAACGGCTGGTGTGACGCAGTATCTCACCACGCCCACAACCCACATCCAGCACCGCCATGTCCGGCGCGATCCCCGCCACAGCTAAAGCCTCAGTCAGACGCTGCGAGAGGTATGCCCCTTCGCTAGACAGAAACTCCTGGTACCCTTCACATACCCCCAGGAAGTAGTGCTCGGTGTATAAAGTCGAAGGAACAGCGCCAGAAGATGGTTTATCAGTCATAATCGTTAGTCCAAAGTCGAAAGTCGAAAGTCAAAAGTCCAGAGTCGAAAGTCGAAAGTCCAAAGTCGAAAGTCGAAAGTCGAAAACCATTTACTGAATTTGCCTGATCCGTCGACTAATAAGCGTTGGGTGAATGGAAGAATTGCAGGATGGTGCGGATGATGATTTTGACGTCCAACAGGAGCGACCAATTTTCAATGTACCACAGGTCATATTTGGTGCGCTCAATGATCGACGTGTCCTGCCGGTAACCATTGACTTGCGCCCAACCGGTCAGACCGGCCTTTTCGCGGTGGCGGTCCATATAGCGCGGAATGCTGCGGCGGAACTGCTCGACGTAGTAGGGTTGCTCCGGGCGCGGGCCAACCAGGCTCATATCGCCCAGAAGGATGTTGATGAATTGCGGGAATTCGTCGATGTTCGTCTTGCGCAACAGTGCGCCGATTTTCGTGCGGCGCGGATCGTTTTCGGCCGTCCATGTGCCGTGTTTTTCAGCGTCGGCGCGCATCGAACGGAACTTTAGGATCGGGAAGGGCTTCGCATCCAGTCCCATTCGCTCCTGCACGAAGAAGACCGGGCCGGGAGATTCTAGCTTGATGATGATCGCGGTCAAAATCATCAGGGGCGAGAGGACGACAAGCCCAACCGCTGCCCCCACGATGTCCATCAGGCGCTTGGCGCTGCGCCGCCAACCGGTCAAAGCGATATCACGGACCGTAAGAATGGGGATGCCGCCCATCTCGCCGATGCTGACCGGCCCGGCCATGATTTGGAACAGGTCGGGATACACGCGAATCGTCACCCGGCCCCGCTCGCACTCTGAGATCAGCCACAAAATGTCGTGATGCGATGTTTCTTCTGGCAACGCAATGACCACCTCATCGGCCTGCTGCGCATCAATGATTTGCCCCAGGTTATCGGCTGTGCCTACAACGGGCACTTCCAGCAACATCGTCTGGTCTGTTTCATGGAAACTCACCACACCCACGACGTCATACCCCAATTCAGGCGTCCACATAATCTTCTGTAAGATCATGCGGGCGATGTCCCCTGTCCCCACGATCAGCATCCGCCGTCTTCCCCAGCCCTGACGAATCAGATATTGGCGCAACCAGCCGTTGAACAGCCGACCTACCATCATCAACAGCATCGAGAGGAACCAGGCATACCCCACCATAACACGGGAATAGTCTCGGCCCACTACGAAGTCGCGCAGCATCAAGGAGGCCAGTGCTACGCCCATCAACGTTCCCACAATCGTCGCCCCCACAATCGCATAAAACTCATCGACCCGCGAACTGCGTCGCAAGGTATAGAGCCGGAAGGACAAGCAGACCACCAATATCGAGAAGACATGGATGAGCAGCATAGGGACGTATTCGCCGAAGGGGCGCATCCCTTGCGCCGGTTCGGGAAATGGCAACGCTGTACGCAAGGCGTATGCCAGCCCAAAGGCTAGCGCCGCCATAACCATATCGGTCAGTACCAGATAAACGACAAAAACGCGATTGGCGCGTTCTGCTTTCATACGTCCACCTTCCCATTCAAGTTATTGCCATCTGCCAGTATCATTTTAACATAGGGAACAAGCAGAGCAAGCCGGGGCCAGACTACAAAAGTCTCACGAGGTACAGACGGGCTGAGACTTTTGTAGTCTTTTGCGAGGAAAGTCACCTCATTCAGTCACAGATAGCGTTTGACGACGGCTTTCGCCTGACATACAATAAAAGCGTAGGAGATGAAATCTATGGTACAGTTCACCTTTTGGGTTACGCTATGCCCTTCCGCGTATCTGGGCTTGTTTAGCCTGGAACATACTCGCGTAAACAAAAGCCTGTCAAAGTATTGACAGGCTTTTTCATCATACTTTAGGAGGTAGCTATGACCGTTTATGCAAATTCGGCAACCACTCACGTTGACTGGAAACGCTTTTTGGCACAGCGCACGCAAAAAATGAAAGGTTCTGCCATCCGAGAGCTGCTCAAGCTTACCCAGCAACCTGATGTCATCTCTTTTGGCGGCGGTATGCCGGCTCCCGAGCTTTTTCCGGTGCGAGAGATTGAGGAGGCATGCAGTTTTCTGTTGCGCGAATCACCCAAGTCGGTACTACAATACAGTACGACGGAAGGCCATCGCCCTTTGCGCGAGTATCTGGCCGACACCATGGCAAAATATAGCATCCACCACAACCCGGATAACATTCTCATCACTACCGGTTCGCAACAAGCCCTGGATCTGCTGGGAAAAATCTTCATCGATGCGGGAACGTATGTGTTAACGGAACGTCCCACCTACCTGGGTGCGATTCAGGCGTGGCGCGCCTACGAAGCGGAGTTTGCTACCGTCCCGATAGACGATCAGGGAATGCAGGTTGAGTTGCTAGAAGATGTGCTCAAGAAAACGCCTGTCCGTTTCATCTACGTCCTCCCTAATTTCCACAACCCGGCCGGCACCACCTTACCAGAAGAGCGCCGTCGTCTGCTGGTGGAGATTGCCCGCAAGTATGACCTCATCATCGTGGAAGATGATCCCTATGGCGCGTTGCGGTATACGGGTGAGGACATCATCCCCATTGTGGCGCTAGCGCCTGAACGCACCATCTACCTGGGCACGTTCTCCAAAACGTTGACGCCCGGCCTGCGGATCGGCTGGGTCGTTGCCCCTACCGAGATCATTCAACGCCTGGTGCAGGCCAAGCAAGGCTCTGACTTGCACACCAGCACCTTCGACCAGATGGTCGCTAACGATGTCGCGCAACGGGGAATTCTAAAAGCTCATGTGCGTATGCTGCGCAAGGTCTACGGCGAACGGCGCGATCTGATGCTTGATTCGCTCGCCGAGTTCTGGCCGGATGGCTCAAGTTGGACAACGCCACAGGGCGGTTTGTTCTTGTGGGCGCGGGTTCCCAAGCCTATCGATACATTGGCTTCCTTTCCGAAGGCAGTGGAAAAGAAAGTGGCCTATGTGCCGGGCGTGAATTTCTTCCCGTATGAAGATGGCGGGCACGACGCAATGCGCCTGAATTTCTCCAATGCGCAACCGGAGATGATCGTTGAAGGTATCCGTCGCCTGGGAATAACGTTCAAAGAGGAACTGGCACACAAATAAGCCCGGTCGCAAAAGGCCGGGCCGGACAAAATTCGGTCAGCAGATTGAGCAGATGAAGCAGATTCTCCGAACTGACAGGTAGTAATCCGCTAAATCTGCCCGATCTGCTGATAGCAACCTCACCCCTTGATCACCGCCACCGGGCGCACGCGGGCGACTTTCCGCGCCAGCCCCGCGCCGACCACCGAATCCACAACGACACTCACGTCTTTGTAGGCGTACGGCGCTTCCTCCGCCAACCCCTTGAGGCTGCCCGTGCGCACCACGATGCCCTGTTGCGACAAGTCGGCGCGCACTTGCTCTCCGCGCGCTTGCTTGAGCGCAGCATTGCGACTCATCGTCCGCCCTGCACCGTGACAGGTAGAGCCGAAGGTCTCATCCATCGCCGATGCCGTCCCCACGAGCACGTAGGACGCCGTCCCCATCGAACCGGGGACAAGCACCGGCTGACCGATCTCGCGGTAGACAGCGGGCAGCTCAGGATGGTGGGGCGGGAACGCGCGCGTCGCGCCCTTGCGATGCACGATCAGCCGCATCCGCTGTGAGCCAACGCCGCTTACGCTTCCAAGCTGGTGCTCCTCAATTTTGGCGATGTTATGTGTCACGTCGTAGACCTGGTGCAGGTTCCAGTTCTTCACCTTACCCGCCAGCGTCTGCTCGAACGCCTTGCGCACGAAATGCGCCAGAACCTGCCGGTTGGCGAAGGCATAATTCGCTGCCGCTGCCATCGCTGCCAGATACTCGCGGCCCTCGCGCGAATCCACCGGCGCGGCAACCAGCTCACGGTCGGGAATGTCGATGCCGTACCGCCGGGGCGCATCTTGCAATGTGCGGATGTACTGCCCGCACACCTCGTGACCCAGGCCACGCGAACCACAGTGAATCTGCACGACCACGCGGTCGCGTGACAATCCCATCACGTCGGCAGCCTCGGCATCGTAGATTTCATCGACCACATCGATTTCGAGGAAGTGGTTGCCCGCGCCGAGCGATCCCATCTGCGGGCGCCCGCGCTCTTTGGCGCGCGACTCGACCGCTCCAGCCTGCGCGCCTGCCATACGGCCCCCGCTCTCGGTGCGTTCCAGGTCGTCGCGCTGCGCGTAGCCCTTGGAGAGCGCCCACTCCGCGCCCTGCTCCAACACATCGTCCAGCTCCTTGTCTGACAGTTGCACTGCGCCCTTCCCCCCTACCCCGCTCGGACAGTGGCGGTCGATGGCGGCGATGAGGTCCTTGAGATACGGCTCAAGCTCCGCGTAGTCGATCTGCGAGGCCAGCATCCGCACGCCGCAGTTGATGTCGTACCCGACGCCGCCCGGGGAAATGATCCCCTCGTCGTAACGAAACGCGGCCACCCCACCGATGGGGAAACCGTAGCCTTGATGCACATCCGGCATCGCCATCGCGTACTTGACGATACCCGGCAGCATCGCCACATTCATCAACTGCTCCACGGAGCTATCGCGGAACGCCGCTTCGAAGACTTCCGCGTTGCCATAAATGCGCGCCGGGACGCGCATCCGGCCATCGTAGGCCTGCGGCAATTCCCACACGTAACCACTGATCTGTTCAAAATCATTCTTGTGAACCATAGTACACCTCATTATGTATCAAACACAATCTCCGTCTCGAAACCCGCCGGGGTGGCGTCGACGCGCAGATCGTGGAACGTCGCCGCTTTGACGTAGCCGGTATACTCCAGAATTGGGCCGCCGCGTAACGTCGCTTGTAACTGCGTGGGCGTCAATTGCGCGAACTCGAATGTTGTGAAAGCCAGCCCCTCAACCTCGACCAGATAAAGCAATTCGTTGAGCCAATCAATCAGCAGGGTTTCCACATCAAGCGCCCTTAGCGTCAACGTTTTTGTCTCCGGTTGCGTCTCATCGGCCACAACGAACAAGGAGAACATTCCCCGCGCCGCCGTCGCAAACAGGTCGGGCAGATCGACAGCCCACAGGTGCAACGCCAGGTCGGCGGTGTGGTCAATCTCCTGCCAGCGGCCCATCACGCCTTCCTCACAATATGGCAAAGGTTTCTTACACGCACTCTGGGCCACTCTCCCAATTCAAGCCAACATACACGCACGTTCCCATAATTCCGGGTAGTACTCACGAACCCTACGCAGCACCCCATATTCCTCATCACTTCTGGGAAGTGGTTCGAGCGTAAAGGTTTCCGAAGCCCAGATTGCTTGTTCTACTGGTGGGTAATATTTGAGTTGCCCGCCGGAATATCCATACCATTCAACGATAATGCCGGATGCATCCTCACCGACCAAGCGCCGTCCTTGTGCCGACCAGGAGAGCGCAACCGGGTCAGGAAGAGTCAGCACATACTGGAACAGCCGATAAGTCAAGGTTTTCTCATCCCATTGCAAAACGAGATAGAAGCTCTTTCGGGTATCAACGGTTCCGCAATGCGAAATGTCAACGGCATTATGCCATTGTTCAACTAACCGCAGTAAAATGTCGCCAGCCCTTGCCGGCGCAGACTCAAAGGCATCCAGACCTTCTCTCTGCAACGCATCCCAAAATTTACCAGATGAGTTAGAAACTAGTGACGCGCCCTGTCCGTTGGACATTCCGTAATAATTTACGCATTTTGCAAGAGATACCATAGTGTGTATCAGGCACTGAAGCGAGCGGGACCAGAACATCAAAAATAGCTTTACTTTCTTGCGCAGCGCCTCGAAAGGCCAGCGCCACGGCCCGTTCAAAGTCGCGCCAACCCGGTAGAGTCTTGCCTTGGGGTCACGCCAACTGCCCACTACCGTCCTGATATATACTCAAAATGAGACGCAACTTTTCTAGCCGACCAGGTGTAACGATTTCTTGCGTAGAAGCTGGATTTCCCAAAGTTATCTCCTTTGCCTTACGCTATAGTCAATCAGACAATTCAAGTTCATCTTTTAAGAGTTCATCTGTAGTTATATTGAACAAACGTGCGATACTAAGCACAAACTCAGCCGTTGGCTTCTTTTTGCCAGCCTCAAGCTCACTTATGTAGCCATGGGCGCTGCGCCCGACAGCTTTAGCTAATTGCTTAAGCGTCATATTATGTTTGATGCGCAGGGTGCGCAGTTTGTCGCCAAATCTTTGCATACCGCACATTCCTTGACTATTTCCAAGAGTATGATATAATTGTCTCTAATAGAGACAAGAGGGTGCTTTATGAATAACAATTATCAAATGGTCAACAGCCCCATACGCTGGGTAGGCGGAAAGTCAAGGCTCAGGAAACAAATCGTTGAGCTATTGCCTCAACATACATGCTATGTGGAGCCATTTGCCGGCGCTGCGTGGGTGTTATTTGCCAAACCTCCAAGTGATGTCGAAGTCTTGAACGATATCGACCAGGAATTGGTAAATTTTTTCCGTGTACTCAAAGAAAAACCCGAAGAACTTATTATGTCCTTTGAATGGGAACTAGTCTCACGAGCAGAATTCGAGCGATTGGCACAACGCAACCCGACAGAATTGACTGACATTCAACGCGCCCACCGTTTTTACTATCTCATTATGGCCGGGTGGGGCGGCGAACTCGATTATCCGCGCTTTCAAACCAGCATTAGCGATGGCGGACATGGCAACCGATTGATTGGCGCTTTGAAACATCTACAACAACGACTCGAACCGGTTCACAAACGACTACGCACCGTGATTATCGAAAATCTGGACTGGCGCGAATGCATTCAACGTTATGATCGCCAAACAACCGTTATGTATATCGACCCACCTTATCCCGGCAACAAGTGTAATTATGCCCACAATATGCGAGATTGGCAAGAGCACTGGGAGTTAGCCGAACACCTCAAAGCTACCCAATGCCAATGGATCCTGTCATCTTACGATGTTCCGGAAGTTAGAAAACTCTATCCTGGTTATCATATCATTACAGTGTAGTCTTTTTCTGGAATGCGCATCGAAAAGACAAACACAGAGAGACTTCTCAATGAAGAAGTGCTGATTACGAATTTTATTCCTGAGATCGAATACACGAACGCAGTATCTTCACCAGAACAGATCAAGCTTCAACTTGAGGCGGCAAATCATCCCTATTAAAGTCACGCCAGCATCCTGCCCGTAAGTCTGCAGTTTCTACTACGAATGAGTTTTCACCAAACGCTCGACAAAGTCTGCCAACTCCACTACATCGCCGAAAGCAAATTTCGGGACACCGCACGCCAGATCAGGGATGTCCGTCACACAGGCAATGCGCCCCTCGACGTCAGGGATCAGGTTGGGATCACGCGCCGCCCGCACCACCTCGATTTTGGGGTACGGCCCGTGCTTGAAGCCCTCAATAAACACCAGGTCCACGTCTCCCACACCCGTCAACGCCGCTTCCAACGGAGGCAGTTCAGCGTAGCGGTGTGTGTGCACAATACGATCCGGCGTGACGAAGGCGACGTGCTCCGCGCCGGCCTCCCACAGGCGGCGGGTATCCGTGCCTGGCAGGTCAGTTTCGACGTCGGCGCGCACGGTATGCTTGACCACCCCCACGCGATAGCCGCGCTGTCGCAGCAACGCGATCAGCTTTTCCAGCAGTGTTGTTTTTCCGCTGTTCGAGCGACCCACAAAAGAGATCGCCGGGATTACAGGCAATACATCGACCATACTGTCAAACTCCTGATTTTGCCGCGCCCCCCTGGAGATAATCAAGCACCTGCGTCAGAATGTCCTCCGGGGTGAGCGCCGAGGTATCGATATACAAATCGCAGTGCGCGCGCGCGTGCGCCAGACGGACCTCGCGCTCTTCCACCCACCACGAAGAGGGCTGTTCCAATCCCTCACGCTGCGCGGCGACATCCATGCTGACGTCCAGGTAGATCAACACGTCGGGATTGCTGATGCGCCGCCACATCATAGGGGCAGCACAATGCTCTTGCATAATTTCTTTAACGCGGTACCCTAGCGGCTTCAACGCGCGCGCTAACGTGGATTTGCCGGAGGAACAGGGACCTACGATCCCAATGCGACGCGCGTCCATCATCAGCCCAGCCGGTAAGTTACAGGTCCGGGACAGGCACCTCAACGCGCATGAAACGCGGGCCTTGCGGCTCGCCAGACTGCACGTGCAGCACCAGGATACTCGTATCGTCCTTTGGACGCCCGTTATCCGCCGCCATCGCCCGCTCCAACAACCCATCGGCGACAGCCTGCGCGATAGGTGTTGCTTGCCAGATCGCCTCAAATGCCTGCGGGATGTCCAATGCGGCATCGGTGTTCGCGCCCGCGTGCGCCAGCCCATCGGTGAACGCCAGCGCGATCAGGCCCGGTTCGAGATAGATCTGATCCACCGTGGGCCGCGTGTGTTGGTGAAAGCCCAACGGGGGCGACTCGCTTTCTAGCAATTGCAGGTCCCCCGCCGGATAGCGCACATAGACGCCGGAATTGCCGCACTGTGTAATCACCAGCGAACCACTGTCGAGATCGACAGAGAGGATGATCAAAGTAGCCGACACCTTGCCACGCCGGTGCTCGTAGAGCATATCGTTGGCTGCGCGTGCGGCCGCGCCATCGCGCACGCCTTCAGCCAACTCGGAGACGACCTTGCGCACCACACGGATACTGATGGCTTTGGCGGCCTCACCGGAACTCTGTCCATCGGCCAGCACAAAGGAAATGCCCCCGCGCGGGCGCTCGATCATTTCCAGCGTGTCTCCGCTCTCGCGCACGGCCCACTTATTGATCTTGCTCGCAGCAACGGAAAGGTGCATCGCAGACTCCTCTTATGCGCGCCCGCCCTCGCGCTCGACATGCTTACTGCTGATCGCACCGGGCAGAATATCCACCTCGACGCCTTCAGCCAGTCGGATGCGGGCGACATTGGCCTCGCGATCATAGCGGGTCAACGTCCCTATGAAACC
>DYKY01000236.1 GCA_020722365.1 Thermoflexus sp. | reverse complement strand
ACAGCGGCGCGGACGACTACCTGACGAAACCGTTTTCGTTCGAGGAACTGCTGGCCCGCATCCGGGCGCTGGTATCGAAAATCTGTTTCGATCTGCCAGTGGAGTTAATCCGGCGTGAGAGCCTTCCCCCGTTTATATGGAACTCGGGGAGAATTCATTAAGTGCGAGGAGGTGGAATATGTCGGCCGATGGGAAGAAAGAACAACAGGAAAATGTGATGGATAAGTTTCGTTCATTCTGAGGACCGCTATTTAATAACTCGCTCCGAGATCCTCGGCCGGTTGGCAGTGCTCTTAGGAGGCAGGGTGGCAGAGGAGTTGGTTTTTGGAGAAGTCTCCACCGGGGCTCAAAACGACTTGCGGCGGGCTACAGACATTGCAAGGTCCATGGTCACGGAATATGGTATGAGCGATCGTCTGGGGCTGGTAACGTATGAGCGAGCCCGCCAGCCGATGTTCCTTCCGGGAGGGTTTACTCACAGTAAAACCTACAGTGAAGAAAAAGCCGGCCAAATTGATGAAGAAATCGCCCGGGTCGTTGAGGAAGCTTATCAAAGGGTGCGAGGGATACTGTCTGCTCACCGGAATGTTTTAGATGAATTGGCCCATCTCGTTTCCCGGGAAGAGATGGTACAGGGGGACGTTCTTAGAAAAATGTTGGGTAAAACCTCTGCGCAGTAAAAACAAAAAATCTGGCGCTTTTCTTTTATGGCGGAAAAGAACAGAAATGAGGTAGTGGAATCTGGGCTTGACTACGGAGAGTAAACAGATGGACAACCTTAAAACAGAAACGGCCGGCGCGCTCGCCGGCTTGAGCGCCGGCGAGGCAGCGGCGCGGCTCGCACAATACGGCCCGAATGAAGTAAGAGAGGCAAACCGCAACCGCTTCTGGCGCTGCTCAAAAAGTTCTGGTCGCCGGTGCCGTGGATGCTAGAGATCACGGTTATCCTGCAGCTTGCGCTCGGCAAAAAGGACGAGGCCGTCGTGATTGCCGTTCTGCTTGTTTTCAACGCGGCGATGGGCTTCCTGCAGGAAGGCCGCGCCGGAAAAGCCGTGGATTTGCTGCGGAAGCGCCTCAACATCCAAGCACGCGTGTTTCGGGACGGCAGGTGGCAGGCAACGACGGCCCGCGAACTGGTTCCGGGCGATGTGGTACATGTGCGCATTGGAGACGTGATCCCCGCCGATCTTCATCTTGCGGAAGGGCGGCTCCAGCTCGACCAGTCCAGTCTCACCGGAGAGTCTGTTCCCGCAGAGGTTGGAAAAGGTTCGGACGCCTGGTCCGGGTCCGTGGTAACGCGCGGCGAGGCAACCGGAGTGGTCACCGCCACCGGCACACGCACCCGTTTCGGCAAGACCGCGGAGCTGGTGCGAAGCGCAAAAACCGTCAGCCATCTGGAAGGGGTGATTTTCGGCATCATCAAATATCTGATAATGCTTGATATCGGCCTGGTGGCGGCGCTGTTGGTCTATGCCGCCGCCACGGGCATGCCGTTTGCCGAAGTCGTCCCGTTTGCCTTGATCCTACTGATCGCCTCCGTTCCGGTGGCGCTCCCGGCCACCTTCACACTGGCCACCGCGCTGGGATCAGTGGAACTCGCCAAACGCGGGGTCTTGGTAACACGGCTTTCGGCAATCGAGGAGGCTGCGGCGATGGATGTTCTGGCGAGCGACAAAACCGGCACGATCACTGAAAACCGCCTGACCCTGAGTGCGCTCAAGCCTGCTGGCGGCCTTAACGAAAACGAACTGCTGCGCTTCGCAGCTCTGGCCTGCGACGATGCGACGCAGGACCCCATTGACATGGCTATTCTTACCGCCGCCCGGGAGCGCAAACTGCTCGAGAGCCCGCCCCGACGGCTGCGCTTTACCCCCTTCGATCCTCTGGCCCGGCGTTCGGAGACGCTCTTCGAGGAAAACGGCCTCACCCACCGGGCGATCAAAGGGGCGGCTGTCGAAATCGCCGCGGCGGCAGGGGCGCCTCCAGTGGAAGCCGAGGTAGAAACCCTGGCCGCCGGCGGATATCGGGTCCTCGGCATCGCTTCCGGAGATGAAACAACCTTGCAATTCGCCGGTTTCGTCGTCCTGCATGATCCTCCGCGCCAGGATTCCTCTGCGCTGGTGGAGAACCTCCGGCAACTGGGCGTACGCGTAATGATGGTGACCGGCGACTCTCAGGCAACGGCGCGGACAGTGGCAAAGGACGTGGGCATTGGCGAGCGCGCCTGCTCCGCGCGGATGCTCACTGAAAACCCCACCGGGGCCATCGCCAACTGCGACCTCTTCGCTCAGGTTTTTCCCGAAGACAAATTTCACCTCGTTGAGGCCTTGCAACGCTCCGGCCATGTGACCGGCATGACCGGAGATGGCGTCAACGACGCCCCGGCGCTGAAGCAGGCCGAGGTCGGCATCGCCGTTGTCAGCGCCACCGACGTGGCAAAGGCCGCGGCCAGCCTGGTGCTCACCCATCCGGGACTCGCCGACGTGGCTGCGGCGGTGGAAACCAGCCGCCGCATCTATCACAGCGGATGCTCACCTACACACTTAACAAAATTATCAAAACGCTGGAAATCGCTGTCTTCATGAGCGTGGGCGTGATGCTGACTGGCGTGTTCGTCATCACGCCGCTGCTCATCGTTTTGCTTATGTTCACCAACGATTTCGTCACGATGTCCATCGCCACCGACCGCGTGGAATTCTCCCGCAAGCCGGAGCGCTGGCGCATCCCAACGCTGATGATGACCGCCGCGCCCTTAGCCGCACTTATCCTTGTCCTCTCCTTTTCTGTCTTTTTCGCCGGGCGCGACCTGCTCCATCTTCCCCTTGCCCAGTTGCAGACGCTGATTTTCGTCATGCTGGTCTTCACCGGTATCGGCAACGTCTATCTGGTGCGTGAGCGCCGCCATTTCTGGCAGTCGCGGCCGAGCCTCCCGCTTATCATCAGCTCTGCTTTTGACATAATAATTGTATGCCTCTTTGCCGTCTATGGCATCTTCATGGCCCCCATCTCCCCCGCATTGGCGGGCGGCCTGGCGTTGGCAGTGGTGATTTTTCTGACCGGATTGGACTTCGTTAAAATCCGACTTTTCAGCTTGATCAAACAGGGATGATGTTCCAATCCGCCCTTGTGCCATGTTGGCAAATCCTGTTTTCGTCAGGCCGGGAGCCTGATTCCAGCCTACGGTCTGGTGCTGGAGGCGTGTTCGCGAATCAAGGTCGGGGATGACGAAAAAGACTTCAAGAATGGAACACGGGCCGAAATCATTAAAAGATAAAACCTATATGGCGTTTGCCGATTTCCTGCTCTTTCTCGATCCTCCTAAGCTGGCGAAACTGGGCGTCCGGCTCAACGTGATTACGAAAGAGAATAAACTGGTGGTGCGTCACACCGGGCAGGTGGTGGGGTTGGGCGACGGCATCAATGACGGCCCCTCGCTGCACAGCGCCGATGTGGGGATCTCTGTGGCAAACGCATTGGAAGGTTCCTGCGCGTCCCGATTTTGGCGCGGGACGCGCCGGGACCGGCAATATTTCTTCTTCGCGTTCATCTTCCTGTAATCTTCGCTTCGCTATAAGGGCGCCGCAGGCTGAAAAAAAGGCCTGTGAAACTTATCCGGAAAGGAGGTGATAACAATGAAGAAGAAAACACGGATAATCATCGGCGCGGCGGTGGCGGCTGTTCTGGCCGTGGGTGGTTTTGCCTTAAGCGCCCAGCAGCAGGCGAAGCTGACCGGCAGCATTGCACTGAAAGGAAACGACGAAGCCGGATATCCGGGGA
>DYKY01000235.1 GCA_020722365.1 Thermoflexus sp. | reverse complement strand
CGGCCCAAAAATCGTGTCCAGAATCATTTTGAGATAGTGGCTTGCCGTCGGATCGCAGTGCAGGTACAGGCTGCCAGTGGACTTGAGCACGCGGTGCAGTTCCACCAGGCGGGCGGTCATCATCACCAGGTAGGCCATCATCTGGTTCGCGCCGATGAAGTCGCGCAGCGCGGTGATCATCTTGCCCACGTGCAGCGGCCCATTGACCACCAACTCGTCGTAGGTGTGCTCGGCGACGCGGTTCCAGTGCCACGTGTCCTCGAAGGCGGCGATCTGCGCCTCGCTGTCCTCGCCGCTCTCGTCCTTGAAGAGCACGTTGTACGTGCGGTTGGAGTTGAACGGCGGGTCGAGGTAGATCAAGTCCACGCTCGCGTCGGGGATGTAGTCCCGCAGGATGGGCAGATTGTCGCCATAAAAAAGCGTGTTCTCGGTGATGGGTTCAGGCATCAAGCCTCCTCGAAAAGCAAGCTCGCATCTAGCAATGTCTTTATGATACTCCGATGCTCAACTTTGGCAAACGCACAGTCTGTTCAAGTCGGTAACCTTGGCGAAAGTTTTCGTTCGCGGCTCTTGCAAGGACGGATGAATAATTTCGTAAAAAGCTCTTGATTCGCATCATTTTCTGTGATAGAATAGCAGATAGGTTTATTTCCTGTTGGTACCCTTGCGAGGGGGTGATAAGCGTAAAACTCACACAATGACTTTGTTTGTGCCCGTTGCTTTGATTTTCAGTCACATTCCCCAATAAGCGATAAGGAGGTATTCAATGAAACGGTATTTGATGGCAACTATCCTTGTGCTTGTCTTTCTCCTGTCCGGTGCAGTGGCATCCCCAACGCTTGCTGCCCCCCCCTGATCCTGATGAGATTGTGCTAGCCTTGCCCATGCCGGATTTCGGCAAGCTCGATATCCCCATGGGACTCACGCCGGAAGCGGCGGAGCGTTATGCGCAGCAGTTGACTTATCAGGCTGCCTCCCCGCTGCTCCTGGAATTGGAGCAGTTGCAGGCCGAAGGGCTTGTCGCCGATTACGCGGTGCGGCCCGATCTGCACGCTGTTGTTGTGAGCGGGTTGACGCCGGAGGCGAGTGCGCGTCTGTCCCGCGCGCAGGAGCTCACTGGTATTTATCCCAGTGTAGATGAAATGCCGGCCTGTGCTGCCAACGTGCCCCAGGCATTGGCGACGCGCGTTCTGGCGCAGAGTGCAATTCTGCAAAATGCGCGCGTGACAAGTCTCCAGGCAACCGATCCTAGCATTACCGTGTATCTGTACGTATCCTCTTCGTATCGTTCCGGCAGCATAAGCGGCATCACGGCACCGTCGACGGCGGTCACGGTGCGCGTGCTGCGCAAAGGTGTAGAAGTGGCCCGGCGGACCACCACCAGCAGTAGCCAGGGGTACTACTATGTTTATCCCTACTGGCAATCCTGCCCCACAGAGGGTTATGATTTCGAACTGTACCCCGGCGATGTCGTGGAGGTGACGGCGAACAATAACACCGTCAGCACGGTCGTAGCGAACCTATCAGGATGGGTAAACCCTGACACCAACGTCGTTGCCGGAACCACCGACGTGGGGCGGACGGTGAATGTGGGGCTCTATGACGACACCGGCTGCACCGGTACCGGTCACCAATATTCGCCGAGTGTAGACGCTGCGGGCAATTTCAGCGCCGATTTCACGTCGTTGGTCGATTTCAACCGCCGGGCGTCAGCGTCCATCGATGCACTGGATGCTAACGGTAACAGCACTTCCCGTTATTTCTTTGCCTTCCGGCTCTACGGGCACTTCGATGAATATGGTATGGCCGGCTATCTCAAACCCAACGTGAATGTGCAAGCGATGTTAGGCCGTGGCGAAACTGTATCGGTGACTGTCGATACTCGGACGGATGCGAACGGGTATTTCTGGGCCTATTTCTCGCAGATGATCCAGGCCGGGGATGTTGTGACCGCCACGGGCGGCGGCGCGACCATCGTGTACGTTGCTACCCATCTTGCCGATTTGGACCTCGACGCAACGACCGATCAAGTTGCCGGCGTCACCACGGCAGGACGCCAGGTACGGGCGAGTTTCTATAAACGTTATGGGATATACTACTATGTCGCCACGGCCTGCACGTATGCCTATGAGTGCGCCGTCGCAACGGCAGATGGAACCGGCGCATTTACCGTCAACCTGACGAATGTTGATTTTGCACGAGGCGATTACGGTGATCTCTATGTCTACGACGCGCAGGGGAACTTCCAGTATGACTACGACTATAACTTCCCCGCCATTGTTGCCGATTTGGGCTATCGCTCTGTTCAAGGCTACTGGCGGCAACCTTATGGCACTCTGACGGTGATCCTCAGGGATAGCGGAGGTGTGGTCAAGAGCACGACTACCGGAGTCCCTGTATACTCTGATGGCGGATTCTTGACTTATATGTCGAGCATGGCGCCGGGCGATAGCCTGGAGGTGGGGAACGGCGTTGTCACAGAGACAATGACCATCCAGAATACTACAGCGACGTTGGATAGCGGAGGCGTTAGTGGAAGTGCGTACAACGGCACGTTGCTGGCCTACCTGTATGACTTACAGGGTCTGTACGGAACGACGTACTGCACTATGTCCCAGGTGACCGGCGGTGCGTACTCCATTCCCTTTGCGGATGCGCAGATTGGGCCGTGGGACTACGCTTATGTATGGAATACTGGTCCTGATGGGCACTATACTATGCGACGTCCGCGTACCTTTAGCATCGCAGTAGAAAAGGGAGATCACTATGTGTATGGCTATACGGCGCAGCCCAGTACGCCGATGACCATCACGTTGATGCGTGGCGGCAGCCCGGTGGCGACCGGCACGACGACGTCAAGTTACTCCGGTTATTACGGAACTTACCTGTATGACTCGCAACCTGTGACGATCTCACAGGCCGACACGGTGCGCGTTGTAGCAGGTGGTGATGATAGCGCCGATGTCCCCATCCCTGCGTTGGATGCTCACGCCGATGGGGTGAATAACCGTGTCTATGGCGTCGCGCCGGCGAACGAACTGGTAAGCGTATCCATGCGCCGTACTTACATGTGGGGATGGTATGGCTGGTCGCGGTATGTGACCGTGGACTCTAGTGGAAACTACAGCACCGGATTCGATGGCCTCTATTGGTATCGCGACTGCTCGCTGGTGGATGCCGGGCATCCTTGTGCGCAACCGGCCGTGACTTACTACATGCCAGTGGGACATCGGATTCTATATGAAGGTCCGTATCCCGATCCTGTTGGTCCTGACGCCTACGAGGTGGATGACACCTATCTGCAGGCGACGCCGTACACGGGTGTGCAATCGCACTCCTTCCACACCGTCACCGATACCGATTGGATTTCCTTTACCGTGCCGGCGGCGGACATCGCCAATCAGGTTCGCTACCAGGTGAAAACCTTCAATTTGGGGTGGGGGATGGCGACGCAGGTGCATATCTATCACGCGAATACTATCGTGATGCCGCTATTTACCGCCACCGGGTACGAAAACCGTGGTATGGGCGTGGATGTATCCTGGATGCTGCCCGAAACGGGTGTCTACTACGTGGAGATTCTGCCGCCCAGTTCTAGTTATGCAGCATACTGCGACGCAATTTACGATGTGATGATTTTGCCGCAGCGTGCCAGGGTTTTCTTGCCGCTTGTGTTGCGCAACCATTAGTCCTGTAAGCAATCGGCGCCCCCGCACAGTATGCGGGGGTGCTCGTTTTGTAAGGCTTTTAGCTCAGCTTATGCCGCATCGCTACGAAATATGTCTTCCCATCACCCGTGTGTAGCTTGTTCCAGCCGCGCCGCCAGCGCCTTGAGCTGCGACCACCGCTTGCGCACCA
>DYKY01000051.1 GCA_020722365.1 Thermoflexus sp. | reverse complement strand
CTACGACCACCCAACTCATTTGAAACACACCCCAATCATTCTATTGACAATCCGTTATAATATCAGCCGCATCACATAATCGCCAAAACGAATATCCATCTCGGAAGCGGGCAACTCGGCCACACAGTAGGGATTCTCATAATGCTTGAAACCGGCCAGGGGTTGTTCCTCGCCATCGCGGAGGAACGCGCCCTCCCAGCCAAAAGCCAATGTCTCGCCGCGCAGCGTGGTGTAACGAACTGTAAGCCCTTGCACATCCACAGCCGATTCGAGCACTTTGTTCTGGAATTCCTCGAAGCTGCCGTCCACCGCCGCGCGTCCCATCTGGCAGACCCACACCGTTTCGCGGCCATAAGCACGCAGCTCACGATAGGCTGCCGGGCCACGCTTCACCAAAGACAAACCATTCGAAGCATAAAGCGCGAGGTAACCGTCCCCTTTACGCGCAAAGGCCCAGTTGTCGCGGACCTCGTAAGCGTCGAACATATAAACCGGGAAATGCGCGTGGGTGAACCCCAGCCAATCATCTTCGGGAAGATTGTGCAACGCAATTAGCGCGTCCTTCCACTGCGCCACGCGGGGCAAGATGTAGTTGCCGGCCCAGAAGTTGGGGCGATGGGCGCCTTCCTCGCTAATGACCGGTGGATGGTTGACGAAGACGACGGCATCGGGGCCAAAAGTCGCCTGCCAGATATGCTGCTGGTACCCTTTCTCGCCGGGCCGGTAATCCTGCGCCGAAGCCAACATATAATCGGGGGTCTTATACGTGACCTTATTGATCTCGTCGCCCGCTGCACTGATCACGTGACGCTCGCGATTCCACATCTCTTCACGCTGATCTGTCGCAATGCCGGCGATCATCAGCGGGAAATCGTACCCCGAGCACGCCATCGCCACCAGCCCGCGTAGATGCTGGTTGTAAACGCCCTGCCCCCACATCAAGCGGCAGATGCCCGACGTGGGTTCGAGCTGCCCGCTTTTGATCATCGGGCTATAGGTTCGCCCGTGCGTCGAACCGAAGACGCCCTTGTAGCTATTGACCGCCATCGTGAAGAGTATCGTATCGATGACAACAGCCGCAAGTTCTATGACCTGTTCGGTCTCCGCCAGGCTGGCAAGATGCGATAACGCCAGGAGATCCTCCTCGAAGTAACAGTTGGAGTCCCACTCCCAGAAACCGGTCGCGCCGCGCGTCTTGAGCCATGCCAAAGCCAGGCGCTCACCTTTCTCGCGGTGCCACCGGCCGGTCTGCCCGGTGTTGGTAAAGACCTCGTCGGGATAGAGCTGCCCGGCCAGAATTTCGCAGGTGTGGAACAGAATGCTGTGGTTCTCTGTCGTATAGCACATCGCATCGGCGCCAGGCTCATCGTGCCAGTATTTGAAGTTGAGCACGCAGTCCTTGAGCGGCGCTTTCAGATCGGCGGGAAATTTGTCCTGATCCATGTAGCGGTACATCACCCCAAGCAGTCCGACGAGATCGAAGTCACTGCAATCGCCGCGCGCGTTGATGGAGGCGATGGCTTTCAGAATAACGTCTTGATCAACATCCTGCCACTTCCCAAGCTCAAACTTGGCGATCTCGGCGTAGAGATTGTTTTTCTGGGTCGCCGCATAAGTCAGCGCCTCAAGGCTGCGTTCCTCCAACGTTCCATAAGGCGTCTCGGAGTACGCATTGTCCAGGATGTAAAAAGGTATATCCCATTGATAGCGCACATCCCAGAAAGCATATTCCTGCGAAACAGCACGGAGCACGACTCGGAAAGGCCCCTGCCAGATACGGAAACCGTGGCCGATGTCTGCAACCTCGCCAGGCTTTGCCTCCGTCTCACCACTGACATAGATACGGTTTCTCGGGTCTTGGATGCTGTAAAAGTAGTTGAAATTTGTCTCAAGATCGTCTGGCCAGTGGAGGTTTACCACCTTACCACGGTAGTTCGCAACTTCTTCAATGCACGCCCGCTCAAAGACCTGCTCCAACATGATATGGCGGATGGTGCGCGTTGTCGACGAAGGTACTTTCACTTCAACATCTTCAAGATCGATGCCGGTCACACGCAACGCCATCACGTAAGGACATTCGCGCGCGGCAACTTCCTCGAAGCGGACCAGGATTTCATTGCCCACGCCTTCATCGTCCGTCGCGCGCAGCGTTGCAGTGAAGGACACGCTCGCCGGTTGCTGGTGATGGAAATGCTCGTGACGGTGCACGTGCTCCCCGTTGACCCACACATCCGCCGGTCCGTTCGTCGTGATGATGAAGGTGGCTTCTTGATCGTCCCACACGTGAAGTTGGGTGTAGGCCCAGGTGCGCAGGTAGTGCCAGGTGTGGTGGAACGTGGATTTGTCGACGAAATGATCGTCAAGGCAACGGACATAGTGCCAGGTCAATGCCGTACCGTCGATTGCAAACGATTCACGGTCAACCGGCGTTTGCCGGATGAGGTTTTCTGGGGTGTAAGACTGCTGTGCGATTTGGAGCTTGCGCTCCGGTTCCCCGCCTGTGTAGCGGTCAGGATCAGGGATGGCGATTTCCTGGGGACCGGCAACCAGCCAGTTGTGGATATAGCCATCGTGTAACTCGTACTCAAGATAAGACGTCATCGAAGTGCAAAGCCTCCTTGGAAATAGTCATCGGTCTCAGTAGATCGAAATTAAGCAGGAGCCAGACTACAAAAGTCTCACGAGGCGCCTGCTTGAGCCAACGTGTACGTCAAACAACAGGTCTGTAAGGTGCGGTACGTGCTGAGACTTTTGTAGTCTTTGGCATTTTTTGATCTACTGAGTCTAGTCGTCAGATCGTCACCAGTCGAATAATATCGCCGGAATGTGAGTGTAGTTCGAAAGCGCTTCCAAAGCCTAGTATAGCACACATAGGAAAGGTTTGTCAAGAGGGATCCACCTGCGATGACCTCTGTGATCTCGGCTTACAAATCGCCTTACCCGAGCGCTGCCCTGAACTTGGTCGTGACGTCTTTGATGGATGGACCGAGTACCTCAATCTCCTCAAGGCGATTCGTGCCCAATCCCAAATCGTGCGCGAGTTGGATGTGATTGAGGCCACGGATGAACGGTGCGCTCCCCGCCGCCGCCGTCGGATCGAAGCCCATCGCTGCCGTCGCTACCGCATCCGTCGCTACGACGTCTTTACCGGCGAACAGCACACCCGGTTCGAGCGGCTTCACACCCTCAATCCAGGGCCCTTCGCCGGATTCGGTGGTCTTGATGCCGTCCACCAGCCCAAAGTGCAGCGGGCGCGCGCGGTTCAGATCGGTGATGATCTGCGGGACACGCTGTCCGGCGGTCTCGTCGTTCGGTCCGTGGAATCCCGAACGGTAGGTATCCTGTGCACCGGCCCGGTAAAACTGGAGAGGCGCCAGACCGACCAGATTCTTCATCGTATGCGTGACGCCCGCGACCCAGTGGCACTTCATCTTGGAGACGGACATGAACGTGTCAATCTCTTCGAGGATGTGGTTGAAGGTGAACTCGTTGTAGAGCTTGCCGCCATCGGGAACCGGCGTCGCCGCGAAATCGGGATACGGATCCGTGGCGTTCAGGTCGATCAACGTCGCGCCCAATTCCTGCGCCACGTCATCGTAACCCCACACCGTGTAGGACTCCCACTCATAGACCGCTTCCACGATGTACAGCTCTTTCGCGCCCGCATCAAGCACAAGTTTGCCCAAGGCTCTGACCACCTCAGGATGTGTGACAAAGGTTTCAACAGCGGGAAGCCCACGTATTTTGCCTTCCCAATACGTGCCGCCGGTCAGGTTGGTCTTGATCGCCACACGCGCACCGGGCCGGACGATGTCCCCCAATCCGCCCAGGCTGTCGAGCATATCGCGGATTTTGTCGTACAGCACTTTGGGATCGTACGTCTTGGCCTGGGCGATGGCTACCTGCGCCTTGTACGACCCGGTCGCAGCGGCCGGCGCGGACGTTACGGCAGTTGGCGCAGCCGTTGCGGCAGCTGGCGCAGCCGTGGCGGGAACCGGAGCAACAGTCTCCGGCGCAACCGGAGATACTTTTGGGCCACAGCCGACGAGTAGCGCGCCTGCGGCAATGCCGGCTACCTGTAGGAACTCGCGGCGCGTCAGGATTTTGCGGGGGGAATATTGTTTTTGATCTGAATTGTTGTTATTCATCTCTGACTCACATCGGGAATTAACGCCTTAAGTAAACCCTCGTGCCACTGTTCGGCCGCGCGATCGTAGACGCCGAAGCCCGAACCGAACTCCCAGTACGCCCACGACATCCCGCGCGCTTCGGCCTCCTCGCGCACAAACCTCGTCCAGTTGATGCGCGACTGCATATCGGCCTGCTCAAACGCGCCGAATTCGCCCAACCACAGCGCGCAGCCCTGCTGTTCGGCGGCTCTGACAGCACGATCGAAGGCATCGCGGATGGGTTTCGGCCCGGCGGGATTGGTCTCGTAGGGGTAGGTGTTGTACTGCCGGAACCACGAGAACACCCAACTCACCTTGGCCGCCTCCGGATCCATCGTGACCGGCGTTGCCGGCGGGCCGGGCCACGTCACACCGAGGGTCTGATAGCCGGTGCCCGACCATGTCGCGCCTTGATGGGTAAACAGCATCGGCTCGTAAGAGTGGAACGTGCAGACGTAGTTCTCCTCACCTTCAGGCAAGCGCAGACTCTGTAGTCCCCGGTAGCCGCCCCACTCCGCGCCGGTGACGATGAGCGTGTGCCGGTTGTCGATGCGACGGATCGCCAGGATCGTGTCGCCGAGGATGCGCATCCACTTATCCTGCGTGAGCTGTCCGTGCGGCTCGTTGAGCGGCTCGAAATAGACGCTGTCGGGCATGTCCTCATAGCGTGTCGCGATCTGCTCCCAGATGGCAATGAAGCGCTCCGCGTGGGCAGAGGGCTTCTCGAAGATTTCCTCGTAGTGGTGCATGTTGATGACGACGTTCAGCCCATTTGCCAAGCCGTTTTCGATCACCCAATCCACACGCTGGAAGAAGTCCTCGTCCACGGTGTAAGGCGGCTCCTCCAGAGCGTGCGTCGACCAGCGGATGGGCACGCGGATCGTGTCGAAGCCCGCTTCGGCGATAAGGCGGAAGTATTCCTCTTGCAGCACCATCCCCCACTCGCCTTCCTTGGGCGCTTCGAGCGCGTTGCCGAGGTTGACGCCGCGCCCTAGCCGCCGTCCCTGCGCGATACGGTCGAGTGGAACGGCAGGCGGCGCGAGCGTGGGTTGCGGCGTCGGTGTGGGAGAAGGGATCGCTGTAGGCGTGGCAGCGGGTCGCGTCGCCGTAGGCTGTATGTCATCCACTGCTGGCGAGGTTGCCGGAGGTTGTGTCTCGACACGATCCGGTGTCGCGGCAGGACGGCAAGCCGTCAAAAACAACAGAATTGCGAGTAACCCAAGGCACAGGAACACCGCCCATTTTTTCATTTTTACCTCAACGCATCAACCACCGCTTGCAAACCCTCGCGCAACCCGGTCCGAGGTTGCCAGCCCAATACACGTTGCGCCTTCGAGCAATCGAAGTACGACAAGTAGATGTCACCCGGACGCATCGGGACTTTGACGACCGGCGCAGCAAAACCAATGATATCGCACAACTGCCGGTACAGCGCGTTGACCGACGTGCCCTTGCCACTGGCGATACAGAAAACGTCGTTGTCGCCCGCAGAAAGCGCCAGTGCGTTCGCCGCGGCGACATCGCCCACGTAGATGTAGTCCTTTTGCTGCTCGCCGTCCCAATCAATGCGCACATCCATCCCCTTGAGGATACGATTGGCGAAAATGGCGATCACGCCCGCCTCGCCGTTGGGGTCCTGGCGCGGCCCGAAGACATTGCCATAACGGAAAATCGTGTAGTCCAGGCCCTTCGTCTGCCGGTAGTAGCGCAGGTAGTGCTCCGTGACCATCTTCGTAATGCCATAGGGCGATTGTGGCCGTTGCGGGGTCTCCTCGTCAATCGGCATACGCTCCGCCTCTCCGTAACTGGCGCCGCTGCCCGCAAAGATCACCTTGCGCGTCCCGGCTTCCACGCACGCCTCAAGCAGGTTGATCAAGCCGACCACGTTGACGTCCGCATCCAACTTGGGCTTGTCGGTGGAAATCTTCACCGAGTGCTGTGCGGCGTGGTGGTTGAGCACCTCCGGTTTCTCGCGGCGAATCAGATCCGCCGCTTCGGCGCTGCGAATGTCCAGTTGATAGAAGCGCGCCTGGGGATTGACGTTCTTCAAGCGTCCCCCGCCTTCCTCCCACAAGCTGTCGATGATGATCACTTCATGCCCGCCAGCGACGTAGGCATCAACAACGTGCGAACCGATAAAGCCTGCTCCACCTGTTACGACGATTTTCATAGTCACCTCGATGAGAAATTGGAAATGGGTAATGGGTAATGGGTAATCAGTAATGGGTAATGGGTAATGGGAAATGAGTAATGGGTAATCAGTAATGAGGTAAGTCCTAATCACTCCCTACTCTCTACTCTCTACTCCCTACTCCTTACTCCCTACTCCCTACTCCCTACTCCTTACTCCTTACTCCCTACTCCTTACTCCTTAACTAACACAATCATATCGGTTTTGCAACTTTTGTCCAGAGCACACCAAAAGGCCCAAAAGCGTTGACTTAGTTACAAACTCCGTTATACTCATCGGCGGAACAAACCCTCAATATATTTCGTAACTTAGGTAGCAAATGACAACAGATGAGTTAATCGGCACAAATATCGGTCCTTACGAAATTGTAGGAAAAATCGGGCGGGGTGGCATGGCCGAGGTGTATAAAGGCTATCATCGCGCCCTGCGCCGGCCGGTCGCTCTCAAATTTCTAGGGCAAACGCTACAAGATAATGAAAGTTTGGTCTTGCGCTTTCAGCGCGAGGCGCAGGCCATTGCTACGTTACGTCACCAACACATCGTCCAGGTCTACGATTTTGGCATGGTCCAGGGGCGCCCGTATCTGGTGTTGGAATACATTGAAGGCCATGATCTCCGCACGGAAATGGATCAGCGCCGTGCTGCCGGCAAGGCATTTACCTTGGCAGAGATTCTCACCATCATCGAACAAACCGGCGCTGCGCTGGACTACGCACACGAGCAGGGCGTCATCCACCGCGATGTCAAACCCGGCAACATTATGTTGAATAATCGCGGCGAGGCGATCCTGGGCGACTTTGGGTTGGTGATGCTGCGCAATCGGGCCAGCCAGATTACTTCGGGCGAAACGTTCGGCACGCCGGAGTACATCGCGCCGGAGCAGGCGATGAATTCGCGCGCCGCCGTGCCCCAGTCCGACATCTATTCGCTCGGTGGCATCCTGTATGAGCTGCTGACCGGGCACTTGCCTTTTGAGGACGATTCGCCGCTCTCTATCGCGCTCAAGCACATCAGCGAAGACCCCATACCGCTGCGCCACTATCGCCCCGACCTGCCCGTCGCTGTCGAGGCCGTGATTGCGAAGGCCCTGGCGAAAGACCCTGCCGCCCGCTTCCCTACCGCGCGGGCGTTAGTCGCCGCGCTGCGAGAGGCATTGCAGGGCAGCGCTGCGCCGTCCCCGCGCATCCCCACCCCACCCCTGGAAGACACCATCCCGCCGCCGCCACTCGCTGCGTCGGGTGCACCGCCGGTCGATACCACGCCCACCACCAAAACGACGTTCGAGACGCCGCCGCCGCCAGTCGACGCCGCGCTCACGCCCCCGGAACCGCCGGCGCGCCGTCGCCGCAAAGGCGGGCTGTGGCCGGCACTACTCGTGCTCATTGTCCTCGGCGTGTTCGCGTATCTGGAACTCACCGGGCGCAGCACGCTGCTCAACGTCCCGCTCCTCGCGCCGACGGCGACGCTCACAGCGTCGCCTACCGCCACAGCGACACCCACGCCAACCACGACGCCGGCGCCGACTGCCACCGCGCAGCCGAAGACCGAACCCGTGGCGGCGCCGCCTACCGCGACGGCCACATCCTCCCCAACAGCGACGCCGACAGCGCGCCCAACCGCCACACCGACGCCGCGTCCGCCAACAGCGACGCCGACGCCGACGCCGACGCCGACGACGCCCCCCACACCCACACCGACCCCCACGCTCGCGCCGGGTGAAGCGCGCACACGCGCCGTCGATGCGATGACGATGCATTTTGTGCCCGGCGGTACGTTTCTGATGGGCGCAGCAGAAGACGATGCGCTGGCCTCCAAAGACGAACAGCCGCAGCACGAAGTCACCCTCAGCGCATTTTGGATGGACGAGACAGAAGTGACGACCGACCAGTACAAACTCTGCGTCGCCGCCGAGGCATGCACGGAACCCATCACGCGCGACCAGTACGACGACGCCAACAAGGGCAACTATCCCATGGTGCTCATCAGTTGGGAACAGGCAGCGGGTTACTGCGCGTGGGTTGCCAGCGTCACCGGCTGGGACGTGCGCCTGCCCACCGAGGCCGAATGGGAAAAGGCCGCCTCGTGGGATCCGATGACGGCGTCCAAGCGGCGCTACCCCTGGGGCGACGAGTACGACCGCGCGCGCATCCACATCGGCAACCGCCCGGTCGCCGTCGGCAGTTATCCCAACAACGCCAGCGCGTATGGCATCCTGGATTTGGCGGGCAACGTGTTCGAGTGGACCGGCGACTGGTACGACAAGGATTACTACAGCGTCACAGACCTGCCCGCAGACCCGCCCGGGCCGGAAAGCGGCACCTATCGCGTCATGCGCGGTGGCGCGGGCGCCCCCATCGAGAAGTCGGTAGAATACGAAGTGCGCACGACATACCGCACCTTCGGTAAACCGGAAAGCGCGGTCAGAGGCGACGAGCGCCCCGCCAAGAGCGCCACCCTCGGGTTCCGCTGCGTCGTCAGCGGCGAGCCGTTGCCTTAGGATGGTAATGAGTAATCGGTAATGGTAATGGGTAATGGGTAATCAGTAATGGGCAATCGGGAATCCCCTCACGAGTTACCCATCCCTAATCCCCAATTACCAATCCCCAGTTACCGGTTGCCAATCCCTGGATAACGTATGACGGCTAAAGGATATATCACGCAAGAACAATTAGAGACGTTGGCCCGCGCCAAAGATGCCACGCTCGCAGCGTTGTCGCAGGTCGATGAGGAAACGCTCCAGAAGCTTACCCGCTTAACGCTGCCGGAAATCCGCGAGATTCAGCAGGAAATCGCGCACGTTCTGCCCGCCGGCAACCTGCCGGCTTTCATTCTCAACGGCCTGATGCAGCTCAAGGGGCGCAAAATCAGCGCCGAACGGGTGCGACAGGACATCACAGCCCTGTTGCGCAGCCTGGAATTGCTCCCGCAAGGCCTGTTCGGCGTCGTCATCGGCGGCCCGGCAGCCCTGCTTTACGCCTATCAAAAGCTCCTGCAACTGGCAGGCAAGGATACGGAAAGCGCGTTCCCGCAGGGGACGTGGCAATTCTATCTGGAGTTCGGCCTGCGCGAGGATACGGCGCACCACACCCACGAGACCACAGGGTTCCAACGCGCCATCCCCGCACCGCGCGACCAGGTCACCGAAGCCGCCGCGTGGGTCAGCGCCGCGTTACAACTTCTTTACGCGTATGACGATCTGCTGCGCACCGACTGGCGCGAACACGTACTGCTGCGATTAGTGCAAGAAGAAGCTGTAGCAACCGGGATGTGCGACCGGCCCCCCCTCACCACGCTCTGGCGCGACTGGAACGCGGCGCGTCCCTACCACGCGCCCGGCAGCGACAGCGACTATCTTCGCCACCGGCTGGAAACCTTCGAGCGGTTCATTCAAGCGCGCCTGGCCGTGCTCGACCGTGCCGCACAAGCCCGCGTCCACGCGCATTTCGAAGCGCGTTGTCAGGACGAATTGCCGTCGTATCTCGAACAGATGACGCTTCTTGCTGCACTGACGCCGGAGACACACAAGGAGCACAAAACGCATTACGCGCTGTCACGGGCCTTCGTCGGCCTGATCTGGCAGGGGCAAACGTACTTATTGCCGGCCTGCCAGCGCAACAACGCCGGCAGCCCGCTCTGTTACCCGCCTGACGGCGCACCCGCCGGCGATCCCATTCCCCTGTATGCCGACCGCAACGGCGCTTTGTGCGATGCCGAAGGTGTGGCGCTGGACTCCGACCGGGGCGGGCGCGTCTGGTATCGCGCGAGCAAAAAAGTGCTGGGGGTGCTCCGCCCGCCCACAGCGGACACGATCCTGGCGTGGGTTGCGGGCGTTTTCAACGCGCCACGCGCGGCCTCCTCCGACCTCGACCTGGTGTTAGCCGAGACCCCGCGCGCGCTGCAATCCCAACTGCGCGACAAACTGTCCCCGGCGACGCAAAAGGCCCTCGGACGACTGTGCCGCGCCCCCATCCTCATCAACTGGGACATAGGCTCAAGCAAGCAGCCGTTGGCGCACATCCGGCGCAACCGGCGCGGCGTCGGCGATCACGCCCTCACGATCTTCCGCACGCCCGACAGCACAGTATTCGACCAATCGCACATCTTCTTCGATGGGATGTGGGGGATGGCAGTGGCCGAAATTGTGACCGACAGCGCCATCCACGCCTATCGCCGGCTCGTGACACATTCCACGCCTTCCGAACTGTGCACTGTCACACCACTGGCGCTGCTCGGCACACCGGAAGTCATCGCTATGGCCGGCAAAAACGCGCTCCCGCGCGAAGCCGCCGCCGAATCCACGGCCATTGATACCCGGACCCTGACACGATTGCGCACCTGGCTCGGACAGCGCGGGGTTCGGCTCACGGTCAACGATTTGTTGCTGCTCTACCGGGCCTTCCACGCAGCGAGCTATGCGCTTTCGGCCCCTATCCAGCAAGAACTGGAGGATTTGGGGAAACGAATCGACGCCAAACAATACCGGGCCATCCGGGAAAGCATCGCGCAAACCCTGGCCCACGACCGCGAGACCAATCCCGCACTGCTCATCCCAATGGACGCCGGCCACGTGGCGCCGAAGGCGCGGCTGTTCCCCACCACCTTTCGCAACCCACTTCCCTCGATTGTGCCCCTGTTCGACGAATTGCAAGAACAGTATCTACACTATCGTTTGAAACAGGACGCGGCCAATTGGGGAGCGTTCGACGAGGCCCGGCGCGCGTTCCTGGCGCATCTCAAAGCCTTTGGGGAATTTCTGGATACCCTGAAGGCCATCACGATGCGCGGGGAAAGCTTCAACACTGCCACGTTGCGCCTTCTGGGACACCTGCCGCCTTCCGTCCAACACATCCTCGATCAGATTCCACAGCACATCGGGGTCTTGAATGAGGTCATCAAAGGCAGCGAGGTGTTCTCCAATTTGGGGCGCGTCGCGCCGCATACCAGCCCGCGCCGCTTTTTGAGCGCCAAAGACGATGGCACGACGAAGGAATTGATATGGGGTATCTTGAGCGATGACGACGGGACAATGCACATCAGCCTGCGCGATTTTCGGCCCTTCGTCGCCTTGCTGCACGCTGCCGGCGCCGCCGCGCTCGCCGATAATCTGGCGCAGGACTATCTCGACGGTTACGTCACCGGCTTCAATCGCTTCACCAAGAGCCTTTCTGCGTTGATCAAGGCGACAAAACCGCTATAGAGCGGATAACCAATTCCACCCCACCGTCACCTGCGCTTCCAACTGCACGCGCTCCGGCGCGAAGGCCCACAGCAGCAGCGTCCCTTCGAGTATCGTCGCCCGAGAATTCACCGGGCGCGATATTTTGCGCCTAACGGCGGGGATATAAGGGCCTAACCACGCAAATTCTTGCCCAACGAGCAAGAAACGGGTGTCGTAGACTTTTTTATCCGGGTTAGGGGGTTAAGGCAGATAATCTTCCCGCAGCGGCGAGAACACCTCGACCGCGACCGAATCCTCAAGGATTTCGGCGCGATGCTCGACGTTGCCGGGCACGCACCAACTGTCGCCCGGTTCCACGTCGTAAACCTCATCGCCGACGAACAGCTGCATCCGGCCGGAGATCAGGTATCCCGTTTGCTCTTGCGGATGGGCGTGCAGGGGCAGTTGGCTGCCCTTGGCTAGACGGAATTCCGCAGTCAGCGTCTTGTCCCCGTGGACCAGGGTTTTCCGCTGGATGCCGGGGAGCGCCTGGATATAGCCCTCGTGATTGCGTTTATAAAACATCGGTGAGCTTTCCCTCCCTTTCTCAACCTTTGCGCCGGCTTTGTGCAGCGCCAATCGAAAATAGTGTGGTAGCGCGGGCGTCTCGCCCGCGCGACTTCAAAACGCCGAAGGCGACAGCGCCGTGACGCGCGCCTCGCCCAGAATCGCGCGCACTGTGGCAGCGAAGTTGGCCGTTCCGGGGTTGTTCCGATGCCTTTCGCGAATTACGAATCAAGGCTTTGCTGAATCGCGGCGAAGTGTTCCGCGTAGCGCGCGGGGACAGGGAGCGGCGGCTGCTCCCGCAGCAGCGCGACGACGGCGTACAGATAGTGCGCCACCTCATCCCAGGGGCTACCCGGCGACTCACCCTCGGCGGCCTGCGCGGCGACGCGCTCGATGTTGGCGATGAGCGGCGCGCGTTCGATTTCGCCGCGCAGCGCAGCGACCGCAGCGTCGCGGGCTTGATCCGCCAGGGCGTCGATCGTTTGGCGCCGGGCCGCAGCCTGCGCGGCAGCCTGATACTGCGCGCGTTCCTCGTCCGACATCTGCGCCCACTGTTGGGCGAACTGTTGCGCAACGGCCTGGAACTGCGCGCGTTCCTCCGGGGAAAGCTGCGCCAGTTGCGCCTCCAGGGCCGCCTGGACATCCGGCGGGCCGGACGCGGGCGGACGCTCTTGCCTGAGCGCCGCGCGTTCTTCCGGCGACAGGTCGGCCAGCGCGCGCGCCTGCGCCAGCGCCTCGCGGTCCGAATCCAGGTCTTCGTACCCGGTGCGTTCATCGAGGGCGACGACCTCTTCGAGAGCGGTCACGGCATCGTCGAAGCGCCCCGCCCGCCGGTAATAGCCCGCGAGATTGTAGAGCAGGATGCTGAGTTGCACCAGTCCCTCGCGGGGTTCTCCGGCCTGGGCAAGCGCCTCCCGCAGCAAGGCAACGGCCTGCGCCTGCGCGGCGACGGCTTCCGGCGCGCGCCCGGCTTGCGCCGCGGCGCGCGCTTCAGCGCCGGCGCGCTGCCAGGGACTCGCCTGAGGTGGTGCGCCGCCTTCGAGATTGGCGATCATCCCCCGCACCTGCTGCGCTTCCGGCATGCCCAGACGCTCGAAGATAGCCAATCCCTCGCGGTAGCGCGCCAGCGCGGTTTGGGCGTCGCCCCGCGCCTGGGCCACCTGACCGAGTTTGACGGTAGCAAAAGCAAGGTGTTCAACCACCCCCGCTTTTCTCGCCAGTTGTTGTGATTCCTGCAAGACTTGCTCGGCTTCATCCCATTGCTCGCGCGCCATGAGAATATTCGCCATATTGTGCAGCGAGGCGGCCTTGCCCTTCAGGTCGCCGATGTGCTCATCGAGCTGCAAGCTCTCCTCGTACAGCGCCAGCGCGCGGTCCAGGTCCCCGCGCGTCCCATACACCGCCGCCATCTGGTGCAGGGAGGCGGCCTTGCCCTGAAGGTCGCCGATTTGCTCCTTAAGCTGCAAGCTCTCCTCGTCCAGCGCCAGCGCGCGGTCCAGGTCCCCGCGCGTGACGCACAGGTCGGCGAGTTGGTAGCGCAAGCTGCTTTCCACTTTGGCCAATTCTTCGTCCTGCGCGGGGTCCGGGAGAGGGCGGGTGGGCGGGATAAGGGCGTCCAGCAGATCAAAAGCTTCACGCGTGAAGCCGTAGGCGGCCTTGATCCATGTGACCCGCCGGATGTGCCACAGGCGCTCCGCGCCGGTCAGCGTCTCCGTGGCAGCGTCCAGCGCGTCCAGCGAGAGGCGCACCACGCGGGAGAGGGCGGGGTCTTTGTGAATGTCCAGGTAGCCCTGGCGGGCCAGCCACGCGCCGTAGGCGGCGTATCCGGCGCGCAGCCCGGCGCGTTCTTCGGGGCGGAGTTGGTGCGCCAGGATTTGTTGCAGCGCGGGTTGGAAGCGGTAGGTGGCGGGGGCGCCGTCTTCGGACCAGCCGTCCACGTCCAGGAGGCTGCGGCGCACAAAATCGGCCAGGAGATGCTTCGCTTCGCTCAGGGCAACGTCTTCGCCTTCGCGCGGGATGATGTTCCGCTTGTCCCTGCTCGGGATGAGCGGCTCCCAGAGGAAGGTCGCGGCCTGGGCAAAGAAAGGAAAGTCCAGCACGCTCAGGACGCGCAGGCGGATCTGCGCTTCGTCGGGCAGCCGCCCGTAGCTGCGCTCGAAGGCCACGATGAAGGTGCGGTGGTGTTCCGCCAGGCCGTAGTCTTCGGCCTGGGCCAGTTCCGCGCCCCAGTGCGCGAGAAAATCGCCGGGGGCGACGTCGCGGCTTTCCTCATATTCGCCGGCCAGCAGCGCAATCGCCAGCGGGTGGCCTTCGGTGGCCTCGGCGACCCGGTGCGCCAGGTCGCGCCCAACCCGCCCCTCGTCGGTAGCGCGCGGGCTATGGTGCAGGAACAGGGCCGCCGCCGGGTCTATCGGCAGCCCGGTCAAAGGGCGGTCGGCCTTGGGGAACACGCGCTCCCCGGCCAGCTTCGCCGGGTGCTCGCGGCTGGTGAGCAGCAGCGCCACGCCCGCACGCGCGAGGCGGGCAACCAGGCTGTGGATGGCGCGGGCTTCGACGCCGTCATCCTCGCCTTCCGGCAAACCTTGCAGCACGGTCTCATAGTTGTCGAGCAGCAGCAGGCCGTCCCAGTCGCGCAGGGCGTCCATGAGCGCGCGCTCCTGGTCGGCAGGCGTGGCCTCGGCCAGGGTTTGGGCGGCGGCGTCCAGCAGGCCGCGCAACAGGTCGTTTCGGAAGTGGCGCGCGTCCAGCGGCGCGCCGGCAAAGCTCACGCCCAGCACGCCGTGGGGCCAGCGCCAGCCAAAGCGTTCCACAAAGGTTGCGGCCAGGGCGGTCTTGCCTATTCCGCCGGTCCCTACGATCGTCACCACGCGCGTCCCCCGGCGATAGAGCGCGGCCAGGTCGTGCAATTCGGCGTTGCGCCCACGGAAGAAGTCCGGCGCTTCGACCTCGCGGGGCAGGCGCAAAACGCCCGGCGCGCGCAGACTGCGCACCGTGGGCGCGCCTTCCCGTAACGGCAGCTTGCCCCAGCCGTCGCGCGCCGTGTAGGCCACGATAAGGCCGGCGGCAGCCGGGTCGCCGCTCAGCGAGAGGCGGGTGTGGCGCACCGCCTGGGCGAGGGTTTGGCCGGCCAGCAAATTGCGGTACAGGGCCTCCCCCAAATCGTCGCTCAGAGCATCGGGGAACGGCCCCTGCATCCCAATGGCTGCGGGCGCGCCGTTCTGGACGAGGGCGCGCGCCAGGTCGGCCTCGGTGGTGTTCTGCGCCGTGTGGCACGCGCTGAGCACCACCAGGCGCAGCACGCCCGGATCGGGCATCGCCACCAGGTCGGGGCCGTGCAGGCAGGCTTCCCCGCCGTCTTCGTCTTCCAGGGCCAAGACCGCCAGCGGGCCGTCTTTGGTCGGGATGACATCGCCGTGCGCCGAAAGGTGCAGGATCGCCGGGCCGCGCAGCAGGGCCTGATGCAGCGCCTCCGTGGTGGGCGGAATCTGGCGGGCCAGCAGGTCAACGCCGCTGGACTCCAGGGCGCGGCGAATGGCGCGGCGTTCGGTGTGCAGTTGCAGGCGGTAGCCATCGCGAGGCCGGCCTTTCTCGTCCACCAGGGGATCGGCGCCCAGCATCAGAAATTGCAGCGTACCGGCGCCGGTTGCGCCGGTCGGAGCCGGGCGATCCACCAGGCGCAGGAGCGCGTAGCGGCAGCCCAGGAACTGCGGAACATCCGGAAGCGCGGCGTATTCCCAGGGGATGCGGGCGGCAGCGGCGTCGGCGTCCAGCAGGAGCAGCCGGTCGGAGTCGGCGTCCAGGCGGGAGAGCAGGTCCGCCCCGCCGAGGGCCGCCGTCAGGATGCGGCCTTGATCGTAGGGCGCGGCCTGCAAAGCCAGGAGCGCGGGCAGGTCGGCCAGCGGCGTGGGGGCCGCCAGGAGGGCGCCGTCACAGGTGACGGTCAAACGGTGTTGTGCATCGGTACGCAGGCTAAGGATGACGCTCATCGACAGTGTCCTTTCCGTTGTGAGGTCACAGCGGCTATTTTTTGTGCATCAGGCTCAGTATACGGTAAATGTGCGGAATGTGCAAGGTTCGAAGTGCGGTATGGTGTTAAGAGAACTGCATCTTTGGTCTGAACACATCCACAGCAGACAGCGCCGATACGATGATAACACAGCGCCGAAGACAACATTGCCATAACTGTCACCCGCCATGGCGCCGGCGCGTCCGAAATAGAACGCAGTGCCAGTCCACGCGAAGGCCGTTGTAGTCTAGCCCCTTGTGGGCGTGTTTTTGACTTGTGGGCGTGTTTTTGACTTGTGGGCGTGTTTTTGACTTGTGGGCGTGTTTTTGACTTGTGGGCGTGTTTTTGACGCTCAAAACGGGCACAAGATCCCAGGCTACACCGGCTTCAAGACTTTCTCAACTCTGCGTTGCTGCGCCGCCGATAACTCGTCGAAGCGCCGGGTCAGGACGTCTTTGAAGGCGACTGCGTTCTCCACGTTCACCGCGCAAAGGATGCTCTCCGCATATTGCGGCACGCTTTGGGGGCGGCAGCTTGCCAGTTGCGCCAGCAAATACGGGAACAGTTCCCGGCGATAGGTTTCCTCTGCCGAAGCGACCTTAGCCAGCGTCTTGATGCCGTTATCCCGGGTAATCACCGATCCTTTTTCCATCGCTCGGATAAGCGTCTCCCTGTTCTCGAAAATCTCGCGTGGTTTGCGCTCGGCGATCAGGCTCAGGCAGATCATCGCCTGCCACACGCGGCGGTTGCGCTTGCTCGACAACAGCTTCAGAAAATCGGATACGTAGGCTTCGATCAGTTCGGGCGCATTGCGTCCGATTTCTTCTATGACCCCATCGCAATCGCTTTGGATTTTCGCGTCTTCGTGCCAGAGATTTTCCGCGATTTCCCGGATGCCCGCGACGTCTCGCGTCCGCGCAAGCTCCCGGCCCAACGCCTTGTTCGGTTCTTCGTCGCTTCGACCTTGCCCGGAGGCCAACTTTGCTAAAACAGACATCGGATTCCCTCCTACGAAAATCAGCAAATCAAGAAATCCCCTTCAGTTATCACGCGTCACGCACTGCGCTTCAACCACGCGCAGCACAATTCTGCCCACGTCGCCACGTGCGCATCCTCCGGGGCCAGACCCATCCCGTGACGCCCGTAGGGATAGACGTGCAGCTCGAACGGGACGCCGTGCTTGTGCAGCGCCGCCGCGAAGAGCAGGCTGTTTTCGACGGGAACACTGCCATCTTCGGCGGTGTGCCAGAGGAACGTGGGCGGCGTCTCCGGTGTGACCTGCAACTCCAACGACATCAGCCGCAACAGCTCCGGCGCGGCGTCCGGTCCCAGCAGCGTGTCGAAGCAGCCGCGATGCATGAACTCACCGGACGTGATCACCGGGTAGGCGAGGATGAGCGCATCGGGGCGCGCGCTGATTGCGTCGAGGTCGTCGCCCACATTGAGCACATCCATCCCGTAGTGAACGCCCAAACCGGCGGCAAGATGCCCGCCCGCCGAGAAGCCGCACACGGCGATGCGCGCCGGGTCCACGCGCCACTCGCCGGCGTGGGCGCGGATGAGGCGCAGCGCCCGCGCGGCATCCAGCAGCGGCGCGGGATGGCGGTGCGGCGCGACCCGATAGTGCACGACGAACGCGTGGAAGCCGCAGGCGTTGAAGCGCCGGGCAATCGGCTCCGCCTCGTGCGCCGCGCGGTGATTGTACCCACCGCCAGGGCAGACAAGCACCGCGCCGCGCACCTCGGCGGTATCCGCCGGATGCCGTTCCAGCCACGGGCGCTGCGCGTCACCCTCCGGCGACGAGAACGGCGCTTCGCCGGGCCACAGCCACACACTGTCGGCAGAACGAGCTTGCATCATAAACCCTCCTGGAGTGAAAAGCGGTCAGCCTTCAGCGATCAGCTTTCAGCCTTCTGGCTGATCGCTGAAAGCTGACCGCTGACGGCTATAAAATAACACCGTCCGCGATGAGACGCTGAACGGCTTCGTAGATCGCCTGCAACGACGAGTAACGCGGCTGGTAGTCGAGCCAGCGACGGGGCTTGTCAATGCTGTAGCAGTTGGGGCTATGTTCCAGGTGGCCCCACGTTGCGTCGGCGTCCTTCTCGGCGACGGTGGATTTCCATTCCGCAAACGGCAAAAACCTGAGGTTGGCTTTCTGCCCAAACCACGCGGCGACGGCCTCCGCATAGCCACGCAGGGTCAGCGCGGCGGGCGAGACGGCGTGGAAGCTCTCGCCGACGGCGGCGTTCCAGTTCGCCAGCGCCTTCATAAAGAGCTGCGCCACGTCGTCGGCGTGCACGTGGTGGACGAGTTCGCGGCCCTGGTTAGGGAGCGTCACCTCTTCGCCGCGCGCGAGCTTTGCGTATACCTCCGGGTTGAAGTTGCCCTGCGGATTGAGCGGCGCCCACCCCGGCCCGACGATGTGTCCCGGCAGAATGCACGTCTCCGGGAAGCCGTTGCTGCGCGCTTCGGTGTGCAGGTAAGCTTCAATCGCCGCCTTCTTGATCCCGTAATCCCCAATGGGATGGCGCGGCGCATCCTCGCTCACGGGCACAGTGGTCGTATAGCCGTGCACCCAGACCGTACTGCAATGCAGGAAGTGCTGCACCTGCCCGCGCAGCGCCTCGACGAGATGCTGCGCGCTCTCCAACGTGAAGCAGATCATGTCGATGACGGCGTCCGGCTCCAGCGCGCGAATCTTCTGCCCAAACGTCCCCGCCTGTTCCTCCGCCGCGCGATTCAGCGTCACCCGCTGCACCGCCTGCCACGCCCCGTGCGGGCTGTACGGCTCGCGTCCTCCGCGACTGACGACGACCACCGCATGCCCCGCCTCCACCAGACGCGGCACCAGATACGTTCCTACGTGGCCCGTGCCACCGATAACGACTACACGCATGTCACACCTCCAGTGAAATTGGTTACAGGTTATAAGTTGAAGGTTGAAGGTTGAAGGTTGAAAGTTATGAGTTTCGGGTTATCACGCATTATTCAGCAGATCCCTCAACTTTCAACTTGTAACTTTCAACTTTGAACGGCAATATAGATTTCGAAGGGCGCGAGCGTCAATGCGGATAGGTCGCCCGCATCTGAACGGTCGGCGGTCGAGAAGAGCAAGCGCGACGGCGAGCCGTCCAGGTCGAAGGCCAGCGTTTGGGCGTTCTCCGAGTAGTTGAGCACCACCAGACACGTCTGATCATCGGTACTGCGCAGAAAACACAAGCAGTCCGCGTGATTTTCCAAGAGCGGCTTGTAGTCACCGGCAATCAAAGCCGGCGTTTGCTTGCGAATTGCCAGCATCCGTTTGTAGAAGGCGAGCATCGAGTGCGGGTCGGCTTCCTGGTCGGCGACATTCACGCCTGCGGCGTAATTCGGGTTCACCGGCAGCCACGGCGTTACATCCGCCGGGCAGAAGCCAGCGTTGGGCGCGTTGGCCCACTGCACCGGCGTGCGGCACACGTCCCGCGTCTCCTTGCACACGAGCGTGGCGGCATCCTGCGGGTCCATCCCGCCCAGATTGACAGCCATATCGTATTGGCGCAGGGCCAGCGTGTCGCGCAGCAGTGTCACGTCGTCGAAGGGCGTGTTGGTCATGCCGATTTCCTCACCGTTATAGAGGAAGGGCGTGCCGCGCAACGTGAGCATCAACGCGAGCGAGAGCTGCGCCAGTTCGCGGTCGTGGACGCCATCGCCGAAACGGCTCCACACGCGCGGCGAGTCGTGATTGCCCAAGGTGTTACAAGGCCACGCGCCCGGTGGCAGCGCCGATAGCCGCTCAGCCTGGTTCCGGCGGATGTGCTCCGGCGTCAGACGGTCGGTGCGCACCAGGGGAAAGTTGAAAACCATGTGCAATTCGTCGTCGCCGTTGCCGTAGTAGGCGATGTTGTCATCCTCGCCGACCAGCATCCGGTCTGCATACTCGTCCATCACAGTGCGCAGTTCTTTCATCAAGGGGTGCATCTCGTCGAAGCGATCCACCTGGTGCTTGAACATCTCTTTCCATACCTCTTTCACCGCTTCCGCCTCACTCGGCGATTGGGCCACCATCCCCTGGCGATAGAGATCGAGCAGGGTCAGGCCGGTCGTCTGATCGGGCATGGTGGGGTCCTCGAAGATCGTGCCAATGGCATCCAGCCGGTAGCCATCCACGCCCAGGTCGAGCCAGAAGCGCACGGCATCCCACATCGCGGCCTTGACCTCCGGGTTGCGCCAGTTCAGGTCGGGCTGCTCTTTGAGGAAGAAATGGTAGTAATATTGCCCCGTCGTTGCGTCGTACTCCCACGCCGAACCGGTGAAGGTGGATTCCCAGTTGTTGGGCGGGCCGCCGCCGGGGGCCGGATCGCGCCAGATGTACCAATCGCGCTTGGGATTGTCGCGGCTGCTGCGGCTTTCGATAAACCACGGGTGCTGGTCCGACGTGTGATTGAAGACCATGTCCAGGATCACGCGCAGGCTGCGCCGGTGCGCTTCGGCCAGGAAGGTCTTGAACTCGTCCGGCGTGCCGTATTCCGGCGCGACGCCGGTGTAATCAGCCACGTCGTAGCCGCAATCGGCCTGTGGCGAGGGGAAGTGCGGCGAGAGCCACAGCGCGTCGATGCCCAAATCCTTGAGATAATCCAGTTTCTCGGTCATGCCGATAAAATCGCCGATGCCATCGCCGTTCCCGTCCGCGAAACTGCGCGGGTAAATCTGGTAGAAGACGGCCGTTTGCCACCATTTCAGGTTGTCCATACATCCTCCAAAGATTAACCACGAATGTCTGCATTCGCCGAATCTTCACGAATTCTCACGAATTTTGTTTCCATTGGTGAAGATTCGTGTAGATTCGTGGTGAAATTCCTGCTTGACCAGACCTGACAGGTCTCGGAAGACCTGTCAGGTCTGGAAAGGCTACAACTCGATAATCACGCCTTCGTTGGCGCGCAAGGCCAGAGCGTCCAGGGACACGGCCTCTTCGCGGTCGAGGTGGGTGGAGAGGAGGACGCGGCCCGTTGTTTCGCCCGGGATCGCCAGCGTGCGCGGTTCGGCGGCGAAGTTGAGCGCGACGAGATACCGCTCCGCGAAAACGGCGCGGTCGTAGACGTAGACATCGTCGTAGGCCACGTCCACCGGGCGATAGCTGCCGCCTTGCAATGCGGGCCGCGTGCGGCGCAGGCCCAGGAGACGACGGTAGAGCGACAAAATAGACTTTGGATCGTCGGTCAGTGCGGCAACGTTGCGCGCCGGATAGTCATCGGCGAGCGGCAGCCACGTCGCGACGCCCGCCGGGCTGAAACCGGCATTGGGGCCGGCGTCCCACTGCATCGGCGTGCGGCACACGTCGCGGGTGCGCTCCGGCCCGAGGTTGAGGCCCTGCGGATCCTGGATTTTCTCCGGCGGAATGGGCACGTCTTCCATGCCGATTTCCTCGCCGTAGTAGATCGTCGGCGTGCCGCGCAGGGTGAGCAGCAGCATCGACGCCACTCTCGCCTGTGCCTGCCCACCGAAGCGCGTCGCCAGGCGCGTGCGGTCGTGGTTTCCCAAGACGTAGTTGGGCCAGGCGAAGTCTGGCAGTGCAGCCTCCAGCGCATCGACCACGCCGCGCATCTGCCCCGCGTTCCACGCCATGCCGTCCATCAGCCGGAAGTTGAAGGGCAGGTGTAGTTCTTCCCCGTGTTCGCCGTAGTATTTCACCCAGCGATCCAGCGGGCCCCACAATTCGCCGATGCCGCAGCGGTCGTCGTACTCGTCCAGCACGCCGCGAATCTCGCGGAGAACCGGATGCACGTCATCCTGATCCATGTTGTAGACCTGCAACAGGCGGCTGAAGAGGTCGTTGGCGGGCAAGTTCGCGGGCGCGTTAGGATTGGGCGGATTGTCGCGCAGGTCTTTGTCCTTGATGATCAAGCCGATCACGTCCATGCGAAAGCCATCCACGCCGCGCTTCATCCAGAAGCGCAGCGTGTCGAACATCGCAGCCTTGACCTCCGGGTTGCGCCAGTTGAGTTCGGGCTGTTCCTTGCAGAACTGGTGCAGGTAGTATTGACCGGTCGACGCGTCGTAGGTCCACGCCGGGCCGCCGAAGAAGCTGCCCCAGTTGTTGGGCGGGCCGCCGCCGGCCGCCGGATCGCGCCAGAAGTACCAATCGCGCTTGGGATTGTCGCGGCTGCGGCGGCTCTCGATGAACCAGGGGTGCTGGTCGGACGTGTGATTCGGCACCCAGTCGATGATGATCTTGAGACGGCGTTTGTGCGCCTCCGCCACCAACCGGTCGAACGTCGCCAGGTCGCCGAACAACGGATCGACGTCGCAGTAATCGGCCACGTCGTAGCCGAAGTCGGCCATCGGCGAGGGATAGAACGGGCTGAGCCAGAGCGCGTCGATGCCCAGGGATTGCAGATAATCCAGCTTGTCGATGACGCCCTGCAAATCCCCCACCCCGTTGCCGGTCGTATCCTTGAAACTGCGCGGGTAAATCTGGTACACCACGCCGCGCTGCCACCAGTGAAGGGTATCGTTAGCTATCATGTTTGCTCCTTCGAAAAGTTGAAAGTTGAAAGTTACGAGTTGAAAATCCGTTGGCAGGTTCCTGTTAATGTCAAATCCAATCCTGTTTTTCTACCGTTCGCTCGGTTTTGATGTTACCGGATCGTCCTCTATAATCTCAACAAGCTGCGGCGACGGGGATAGCCTCAAGATCGCCGTTGGCTTTGGCGCGGGCGAGCGGCGCGTCGTCAGGATCACCGCGCCGACGATGACCGCTGTCGCCAGCAGCGAGCGCGCGGTCAGCGGTTCGTTGGCGAGGAGGAAGCCGAGCACCACTGCCACGACCGGGTTGACATAGGCATACGTCGAAACCAGCGGCGTCGGCGCGACGCGCAGCAGCCACGTGTAGGCTGAGAATCCGACCCACGAGCCGAACACGATGAGGTAGCCCAGGCCGAGCCACGAAGCCGGGGCAATCGCCGCCACGTCCAGCTCTCGCAGGTCACCCACGAGGACGCCGAACACGAACAGCGCCACCCCGCCGACCAACATCTCCATGCTCGTGCCCAGAAGCGGCGATGACGGCAGGGACGCCTTGCGGCTGTACAGCGATCCGGCAGACCAGGCGAACGCGGCCCACAGCACCACCAGCGCGCCGAGCAGATCGACGCGCCCCGCACCGCCCGCCAGTTGCGCCGGGCCGATCAGGAGCGCGATCCCGCAGAAGCCGATGACGATGCCCAGGACCGTCTGCGTGCTGGGCTTCTGCCCGCGCGGGCGCAGCCCGTCGATCAGCGCCATCCACAGCGGCGTCGAACCGACCAGCAGCGCCGAAACGCCGGAATCCACCCGCCGCCCGGCCCAGACCACGCCGCCGTTCCCGCCGAGCAGCAAACACAGGCCGACAATCGCCGCCGAGCGCCACTCGATTTTGGTGGGCGCAGGGTCGCCCTTCAGCCGTCGCCAGGCGTACAGGACGCTCCCGGCGACCAGGAAACGCGCGCTCGCCATCAAGAATGGCGGCATCGTTTGCACAGCGAAACGAATCGCCAGATACGTCGATCCCCACACGATATAGACGGCCAACAGCGCCGCCCAAATCGCCAGAGAAGAGGGTGCATGTTGTGATTTGTCAGATTGCATGTCGATACCTTCTGCAGAGGGATGCGCCTGGGCACAGCCACAAGCGAGGTCATTATAACACGGTGGGGGAGAGTCGCAATGAAGGAGTAATAGAACATAATTTCTATCTGTATGACGTGCTTTGACATATTCCCGGTTTATACTATGTTATAGTTTTACAGAAATAGATTTTGGTTAGATTAGGCGGTCGTCTCGCCCAGGGT
>DYKY01000234.1 GCA_020722365.1 Thermoflexus sp. | reverse complement strand
TCAAGGTAGACCAATACCGGAGGTTTCCACCATGGAGCAGTTTAACAACTTAATCCTCGACTTTTGCAGTTTGAAAATTGAACATTTAAGCACTCGAAACAGTGAATCCAGCGGCGTATGCACCGCGTGCGGGCAACACGCGACCTGGCCCACCTCAGCGCAGCGAGGTGAGTTCAGGGGCAGCAGTGTCCGCGTGGCTTTACGACCGGCAGATCGCGCGCAGGAGCGGAGTCATCACGTCGTGCAAGGTCTGTCCGTGCGCTAACCCTACACTGATGAACAGACCCAGCGTCCACAAGCTCTGCGCTTGTGTCGCGCGACGCCATGCCGCTGGATGCTCCTCAAACTTGACTTTGAGTTGACGTTGAAGCAGTTCGCGAAGGTCAGGGTCGTGTTGGGCCACACGCAATAAGCTGTACACCACGGCGACTAAGGCGACATGCCGTTGGATAGCACCAAAGTCCCGCAGTTGATATTGATCCAGCCCTTCCGCCTTGCCTTCCTCGTGATACACTTCAACGGGCCAGCGATGACGCCGAATACGCGTGATGCCAGCCGCTTGCCACATCAGACGGTTGCTGATGAAAAAGGTCGGCGTGTCGGATAAATCGGCTTGGCGATAGTTGATCACCAAGCGTTGTTTGCCCAGGTTGTGAATATGATGCGTGTTGCAGTAACTGAAATACTGCTCGGACTCACCTTTGTACGAAATCGTGATGCGCTGGAAGACTGGCTTGCCACCGTCTCGGACTGCTGACAGGTGCTCTTGCTTGAGTCGCGCCGCAAAATCGTCCAGCGTCGTCGGTCCTGTTTTCAGATTCACCCGGTCGGTTCCCGCCAGAGTTCCGACGTAGGGGAGCTTCAGGGTTTGATCCAGATAACGGCAGAACGCCGGTTGGGTGAACCAATTATCGAAAGTCACGGGCAATTTCAGATCGGGGTGCGTGGTCACCCATCGCTCCAACAACTTCTGGGCGATGATCAATTTGCTGTCATACAGTTCGCGGAGCTCCGGGTGGCGCTTCTGCCGGCGTTGCCACACGCCCAACAGGTAGCCACGCCACTTGGCGGGGTCACTCTCCTTCAATGCTTCTTTGCTGGCTTTGAGTGGCACCTGGGCGGCGCGCAAGCCTTGTTCGAGTTTATCCAAGTCCACCGGTTCCCAGAGTTGAAACAATACGGGATAATCGGTGTCGTCATCACTGTAGTGCAAGGTCACCAAGTTGTGTGCCCAGACATAGGTACCGGTGACGTGGTCAAACAACTTGGCGATCTTCTCAAAGTCCTGCCCGTAATGCTTGAGCAGCGTGTCATCGACACTGAGCACCCCTTTGGGTTTGAGGCGGGTGCCTGGAAAACGCGCCAACAACTCCAGACGCGCTTGGTTCAAGTCCTCCAAGGAAAAAGGGCTGGCGGTCACTAAACGGTTCAGCGAACTCTGGTTGCGGCTTTCAATGACGAACAGGCGATTGATCCCGTCCACGGTCTTGTTTTCGGAGACGATCAAACCGCTGATGTAACGTTTGAATTCGATGAAGGCATCCGCCGAGAACACATCCTCGAAGGATGGGGCATAGCGTTGCACGATTTCGGGAAATTCGACCAGAGGAAACATCGCACACCTCCATGAGCGTCTTGGCTCCTCTGTGTATTGTACGCAATTTTCCGGTGGATGCCAGAGTGCTTGAATATGCAGTACTCAATGGGCCGCAAGAGTCATTGTTATGTCACTGCAAAAGTCGAGTAATCTTACTCTGATCTACATAGCGCAGCCTCCTGCCGCAACCAAACTATGAAAGGTGGCCTGTCTGTGGTATAACGAAGGCTGAAGTAACGCCCAAGTGGGCGCCTATAAAAAGCCCGCAGGCTTTACACCAACCGCTACACCACAGGACAGGCCATGGAAACATTTCTCAGTATACACCAGGATGCCATTCTGGGCACACTCTCAACGTTTGACCGCATGATCTTCAAAGGACACTTGACGCGCTTTTTCCCCGACGGGGCGTTCACGCGCTTCCTGTCGCAGCAAGGGGTGTTGCTCAAGGACTTTAGCGCGTATGTGCAGCAGGCGACGCGCATCCTAAAAGCCCACGCCCACCAACTGGCCCAAGATGCCCAGCGCCCCTATCTCTATCTGGCGTCGGCCACGACCAAAGCCAGCGGTCAATCCAAAGAAGACCTGGCGCGGGAGATTGCCGCCCGGGATGGCATCACCCAGGGCTTGATCTGCGTCTTCTCCGTCGTCGAGCCGTGTCTGTCCTTTGCGGTGCGCGGCAACCGGGAGACCCACCGACTCGAAATCGTGCGGGAGTGGCGCAAGTGCCTGCATTTCTATTTCTACTACCTCGACCCGGAATTCGGCTTCATGCACGTCCGACTCCAAAGTTGGTTCCCCTTTGAAGTGCAGGTCTATATCAACGGCCGGGAATGGCTGGCCCGGCAACTCGACCAGCGCGGCGTTCGCTATGAACGCTACGACAATAGTTTCACACACATCGCCGACCTGCGCCTGGCCCAGGACCTGTGTGACAAGTTCGCCCATCGCCGGTGGCCCCGCGTGCTGGACGCGCTTGCTCGCCGCGTCAACCCCTTGCTGACCACGATTCGCAAAGCTGGCTTCGGTGGCTACTACTGGGTGCTCGATCAATCCGAGTACGCCACCGATGTGATGTTCCGCGACCGCGCCAGTCTGGAAGCGCTGTTCCCAGCCCTGGTCGAACTTTCCATGACTGCTTTCGGCGCGGAAGATGTGCTCCGCTTCCTGGGGCGCAAACTGCACGGCAACTTTCAAGGCGAAGTGAACACCACCCTCAAACGCCGCCCGGAAGGTCGCCGGGTGAAGCACGTCATGAAGCGCAACTCCTTGAAGATGTACGACAAGTGGAGCAACCTCCGAGTGGAGACCACGATCAACAATCCGCGCGAGTTCAAGGTCCTTCGCGTCATCCAGACCGCCGAAGGCCGACAGCGGCGGTGGTGCCCGATGGGCAAAGGCGTGGCGAACCTCTGGCGGTATGCTCAAGTCGCGCGGCAGGCCAACGCGCGCTACCTGGACGCCCTGGCGCATGCACAACCCAAAGGCAAGGCCATCGCCGAATTGGATGACCTGTGCCGGTCGCGTGTCGTGAACGCGAAGCGCTACGCCAAGTTCAACCCGGTGGCGGCGGACGACTGCCGACTGTTTGCCGCGGCGCTGGCCGGCGAACACGCCCTGAACGGCTTCCGCAACAAGGACTTGCGCGCCCAACTGTACGCGACGCCCGCCACCTCGTCTGACGAAGCGCGACGACGCAGCGCCCATGTGTCGCGCCTGATCGCCAAACTGCGCGGGCACGGTTTGATCGCCAAGGTCAAAGACAGTCGGCTGTATCGTGTCACCGAGCGGGGACGCCGCCTGATGTCGGCCGCCCTCTATTGCCGTAACAAGGAGTTCCCAGGCTTTGTCCTTCAGGCCGCATAATCTTCGCGGCCGGCGTAGTTTTTAAAGAGCAATTCTATAGCACTCCGCCTATCCGCTCTCGGCCCGCAAGGCTTCACTGTGGCCCGAAAAGACTACGCAACCGCTCGCCGGATGAAATCGTGGTGATCACGACCGTCTCGCCCTCCGCCGGCCCCTCCAGGATTTCGGTGTACCGCTCATCGCGGATGCCCGTCTTGATGTCCACCCGCACAGTCTGCCCGTTGCGGAGGACCTCCACGTAGCGCTGGCCGGTCTTCTCGTCGGTGCGGATGGCGCGGTTGGACAGAACAAGGGCATCGGCCTTCTCGGCCACGATGATGTCTATGGTCGCGCTCATCCCCGAGCGCAGCGGCGCGTCGGTCGGATCAATCGCGATGCGCACGTCGTAGGTGACCACACCCGTAGCCTGCG
>DYKY01000050.1 GCA_020722365.1 Thermoflexus sp. | reverse complement strand
AGGGACCACGCCTTCATCTGTGTCGTTGCTCTCGATACGCAACTGCGCGGTGTAAGTGCCCGTCACGAGTCCGGTCGGATCGAAGTAGACGGTCACGGGCGTGCTTGCGCCGGGAGCGGTCGTTTGCGACCCAATCGACATTCCCGGCGTCCCATCAATGGCGACCTTCAACCAGGTAGCCGATGTCGGTGTTACCACGAGGCTCCAGAGCAGGTTAGCAGTTCCTGTATTGCTCACCGTCAGTGTATCCGTGAGGATTGCCGTCGAGCCTTCGTCGGCAGACTTGGCGAAACTACCGGGCGTCCGGGCGATTTCCGGCGCGCCAGATTGTTCAGTGACCGTGAAGGTAACGGGCACACCGAGAACAGGTGCGTTAACAGCATTGCTGCTGATATGGATATCAGCGGCGTAAACACCCGGGGTGAGGCCAGCCGCAAAGGTAACGGTCAGCTCGGCATCGTCGCCAGGTACGATCGTTCCGCCAGCCGGGGCAAGACTCAACCACCCCACCGATGGCGTGACGATAGCCGTCCAGTTCAAGTCGCTGGTACCGGTATTGGTGATCGTGATGGAGCGCCCAAAAGCGGAATAGCCTGCCACCTTCGTTTCGACAAGCGCATCCGGCGACACAGCGATGTGAGATGCTCCGGTCACCTGAACTTGCCGTGTCGCGGTTCGCGGGTCGCTGCATAGATTGTCTACAGTCATGGTCACGGTATACGTATCGCTCAGCGCATATGTATGCGTCACCGTCTGTCCCTCACCTGCACCGCCATCGCCGAACGCCCAGGTATACGTCAACGGCGAGTTACCGGCTTCGACAGTCCCCTGGAAGGTGATAACAGCGCCGGCAACCGGCTGTGCAGGAGAATAGGTGAAAGTCGGGTTCCACGGCGGCACACAGCCGCTACCATAGTAGAAGACCGACGTCTGGTTGCTGTTCACCGGCGCGATCTGATCGGCATCGCCAGTGACAGTATTGGTAATTTCCTGCCCCTCAGATGTGGCAATGTTCAACACGATTATTTGCACGTGCCCTGTCGTTCCCTGGGGGAGATCGCCCAAATCACACGTCACCGTGCCGCCGGCGCCGAACCCATCCTTCTCACAACCTTCCGAGGCAAAAGAGAAGAACGTCAAGGTGGATAAAACATCGGTCAACACAACCTGGCTGAGCAGACCACCGCCGCTGTTGGTGTAGGAGATCGTGTAGGTGATCGGTTGGTTCTGCCCCGTCACCACAGGTGGGGTCGCCTTTTTATACAGCGTTAACTCCGGCGCCAAAACAGACGACTCAACCGGGGCACCGTTGCTCGTCTCATTGACCGGCAGACGTTCCGACTGAATCGTGTAGTTCGCGTTGACGACCTGCCCACTGGCGCCAGCTTTAACCTGAACGACCAATTGCACCGTCCCGACAGTATCGACCGGTAGCGTAGCGATGGTCCACGTAACCACACCACTCGATTCACTACAGCTCTCTGCCCCAGAACAACTCACGTAATCAACCTCAGCGGGCAGTGGATCGGTAATGATCACGTCGTAGGCCGGGTCGGTGCCGTAGTTTTCGTAGGTCAAGGTGTAGGTGAGCAAGTCTCCCGGTGCGACTGGGTAGGTAGGCACGACGGCCTTATCCACACGCAACCAGGGACGCGCAACACGTGTGACAAGAGGCTCTTCGATGGGGCGCACAGCAACTCCCGTAGCGGAGCTTTCCGTCGCATTTATCAGGTCGCCCCCCTCCGCAGACGCCGCCACCAGGCCCCAAATCAAGAAATGCCCACTCGCGTTGTTGTTCAAAGCGGGACACGTCCACACAGCCTCACCGCCATTCCCTGCCGGTGGGGTGAAGGACCAGACGCCAGGGCACGAAGCGCCATCGGCCACCATCTGACCTGTATAGGTAAAGGAGATAGGGAGGGTATCGGTAATACGCACATTTGTAAGCGCGCCGGACGTCGGGGTGGTGTTTGTGTAGTAAATGGTATACGTAAGAACACGCCCAGGGAAGGCCGGCACCGGCGTCGCCGATTTGGCGGTAGCAATACTGGCACTCCAGGCATACGCCGTATCACTTTGCAGCGTTGTTTGATCGGTGGTCATATCGACGGTATTTGTGTAGAAAGCTGCCTCCGCGACCACCCGAACCCAGAAGGTAAACGTCTCCGATTCCCCAATACCGAGATCAAGAGTACGCGTCACGTAACCGGCCCCTGCCGCCGGCGCGGTCCAGCCGTAATTAGTGTGATTAGCATCATCATATTCAGTGTTCAGTCCCCAGGTATCCGTCAACACAACACCGGTCGCCGTGTAAGCGCCGCTGTTATGAAGATGGATAGAATAGCTCATCCGCTCAAATGGGGGAGAAGGAAGCGCAGCGATAGGAGGCGCAACTTTTTCAAGTGTGATGATAGGCCGATCTAACTGCACCCCCAACGCATCGGTGATATTCAACAGCCCCGGCGTTTGCAACTCAGCCGTCGCTCCGAATTGCGTCAGGTCATAGGGCAATGGCGCTTTCACTTGCAGCATAATCTGGATGACCTTTTCTGAACCGTCATTGGGAACCGTGTCGGTAAATACATTATCGCCCTGCACCGGCGCGGGCGTTGCCGAAACGTAGTCCACATACGGCCCGTAATCCAGTGTAATCGTCACCGGCGCGGCAGCCGTGCCCGTATTGCTATAAGTGACCGTGTAGAAGATTGTCTCCCCTGCGTGCGCGTGGGCCGGTCCGCTCAGGTCCATTCCCACCTCAGCTACCCCCAACGGTGTAACTGTCTGCTGCTGATGGGGGCGCGAGTTGTCGCTGTCCCAGAGCAGGGTATTCACTATAGATGTCGCACCGTCGGTAATTATATCCCGGACGCGCATCGTCACCACAATTTCACCATAGGCAGCCATCTCAAGTGTGCCCAGATCCCACTGTAACTGGCGCGCGCCAGGATTGTGTTCTGTCATTGCTGGATCGGCGCTCACAAAGGTGAGATTGGCGTCATAGGTGTCGGTGATAAGCGCATGCGTATAGGTGTACACTGCACTGCTGTTGCTGTAAACGATCGTATAGGTGATGTACTCGCCCGGATAGGTGTTCGGCTGTTGTACACTTTTGTCGGCCTCAAAACCCAAAACCCACAAACAGTCTTCACACCATTCATCTGACAGCGCAGCTTCAATGTCGGCGTAGGATCGCTCATAAGGAACTGCTCCGGGTTTACTGCTGAAGCTGACTACCTCAGCATAGTTATCCAACCCGGCGCCCGGCATTGCGCCATCGGTCACCGACACTACGTATTCAATCTGCGACGTCACCCCATTCGCCAGTTCGCTAAACTGCCAGCAAATTGTCCCGGCTGCGCCGGGCGATGGCGAAGAGACCAAATTAGCAGGATTATTGTTGTTCTGCAAGAACGTGATGCCTTCCGGTAAGGTGTCGCAGATTTGGAGATCGTAGGCAGGAGATCGACCGGTATTTCGGAACGTAATTCGATAATTTGCCGGGTAGTATACATCACGCGCGCCGACATCGGTGCGCACAATATCGAAATTGGTATTGTTCAAAGATGGCTGAATTACGCGAATGGCGGCCTCTCGCGGGCCATCAGAGTTGCCGTCCCCCCAATACATCGTAACGCTGTTCTTATCAGTTCTTGAACTCGTCAAGTCAGAGGCAGACACATACACCAGCTGCCCCGCATAATCCAAGCCGCTATTGACAACAGTGTACGTAGAGGTGATAACATAGCCAGAAGGAGAAGGGGATAATGCGCCCAGTGACCATCCCAATGCCGTCTTAATCATGCCGGAAACCGCTGGACCGGCCGCGGTCTGTTGACCAAGCAACACCGCGCCGGTACCTTCGACAGTTACCGAAGTGACCAACTGGAATCCCAATGGCAGCGTGTCGGTATAATGGAACAGCGGCAGGATAACGTTTGGCCCAACCTCCAGCCTTACCTGATACGTAACCACATCGCCCATCGTCACTTCGGTGTTTGCCACAGGTGTGGAGGTTTTCGTATTACTCACGCCTGCCACAAAAGCGTAGCTGGCATTGGTCTCATAGACGCCCTCATTGAGGAAATCGCCGGAATAAGTATCGTAGCTAATGCGTGAGGTCGTTGTAAAACTTTGACCGGCAGTCATCGGAGAGGCCAACGTCGCAGTCACTACCGGAGACCACGAAGCGCCAGAAGCCAACTCCACCGGTACAGCCCACGTCAGCACCGTGGTATTGCCCAGTTGGAACATGCCATCGTACATAGGCTCAGTTGTATCCAGGGTTAAAGAGACTCCCAACGTCGCGGTAAAAACGCCATCATAAGCGGTAGGTCGCGGCGCCGAGCTGGACCCTGCCCCAGTATGGGTATACGTAAAGCGCACTTTCCCACCACCTCCACCGATCCCACTGGCGAAGGCGTGCGCTATCGTTGTATTCACCAAAGGATTGATCGCGACAACGCTAACCGTTGCATCATCTTGAATGTTCACCGCCGAATAAGTCGCATTGGATGCTTCGGAAATCACACACCCCGGTGCATTGCACCAGCGCAACACCGGTTGGATTTTTAACCTGCTGTTATGTGAGATTTCCACCGGCGTCTTGATAGCAGGATCGGTATTGCGCATCCGTACTGCCTGGATGGTATACTCCAACGTCGTAGGCCCTGTAATCTCCGAAGAAACGGCATATTCGAGTTGATAACCGTCCGTATTGGTCTTGGTATCCAGGGTTCCCCGTGCCCCGGTAATCACCCCGGTCCACGCGGGGGTTGAAGACACCGGCACCAGACCATCTTGCAAAACGATGCGCGGTGTTACAGTATACGCGACCGTCCCAGTCGGAATGACAAACTGCACGACAATTGTCGCCGTCTCACCGGCCACCGCCTGGTGTTCTTCGTTGTTCACAGTAATAATGCTGGTGGTATTTTGCTTCAGAATGCCTGGCCCAACAATAGTATTAGCGCCAGAGCGTGTTGCCGAGCTGCACCCGTCCGAATTGCACAAATGCGCTTCTGCAACATAAGGCAGAGGATCACCGAGGATATTGCCTGTCGCCGGCACTTGCGCCGTCACCGTAAAATTGACCGTCGACACGGTGAACGAGGGGGAAACGGTCCAGGTAACCACATTGCTGCCTGGTACCCACGATGGGGTGGCAAAGGCATGCACCGATGCGGCGGTCACATCCAACTGGCTAGCCATCGTGAAAGTAATGACCCCGCTCTCTGCTGCTTGATTTTGCACACGAACGGCAATCGTGTATTGAACTTCGTCACCGGGCGCAGCCGAAGGCGCATTAACCGAAGTAATCGCTACGGATGGTGGTACCGCAGGCGCCGCACTGACGTGACTCCACAGCACCAACAGTAAAGCCAAATTCAACGCAAAAATCGCCCCTATCGTCAACCAAAGGCGTTGTCTACGAGCGCGGCGCAGACCGGTGCTTTTCATCCAAACGTTATCGTTGATAATAGCAAACATTGCAACCTCCTTGTTTTATGTCAACCCTAAGAGAATATTTAAACTTAAAACAAACCTATCCGAATTTTACCACATAAAAACAATCATGGCAACTGTTTTTGTTCTTCAGAAACGCCTTTTCCCATCATGGCTCCAACTGCGCCATAATGTCCTGGGCTTCTTTGGCCCACTGCTCCGGCGGCTGTGTGTCCAGGAACTTCTGAAGCGTTTCTTTTGCTGCAGCGGTATCTCCACTGGTAAAATAGGCCGTTCCCAAGGCAAAAAGCGCCTCGCGCATTTCTGGGTTACTTTGCACAGCCTGTTCCAACAGTTCAATCGCCTCGGCAATTTTGTTCTGGTTCAAGTACAGCGTCCCCAATCCCACGAGAGCCTCAGGTTTTCCGGGCGCTAACGCCAACACTTGTTCAAACTCAGCCTCGGCTTGCTGCAAATACGTCGGGTCGGAATCCGAAACGGCCATCTGGAGATAAGTCGCGCCGAGTTGATAATGGCTGTCAGGATCGTTGGGATCGGCTTCCAGAGCGGCCTTGAATTCCGCGACGGCCGTCTCCATCTCACCGGTCTGGTACGCCAGCACGCCCAGGTTGTGATGTACCGCTGCGGCGCGCTCCGGTTCCAACGTCATCGCCTGGGAAAATGACGCCTGCGCTTTGGGATATTCGCCCAGGTTGAAATAGGTCAAACCGAGCATGAAATGGGCTTCGGCATTTTGAGGATCGGTGGCGATGAGCTTCTCCAGGGCATCACGCGCCGCGGCATACTGTTCAGCATCTATCTGTGCCTGTACTTCTTCCAAGTTGACCGTCACCGGTTCCGACTTGGACGAAGCCTTTATCACGAGATACAAACCGACACCTACCAACACCACAATCAACCCCACGAGTAGCAATCGTCCTTGTTTCTGCATGTTCCCTCCTCTTTCAGAAATAGTTATGGGTTGTAAGTTGAACACTCAAAAAGCCGCAAAATGTTGAAACGTTAGAAGGGTCTTACCCTTGCTGTGGTTCCAAGAGGACTACCTGGGTCTCTTCGGCACCGCTGCCACCCGAAAGTACTTTCAGACTGGGTTGTGGGTCACCCCACGTCACGCCCATCTCCTTCAAGAAGCGGTCAACGGGGTTGCGCGACAGCTTTAGGCCGGGGGTCTTGTAATTCATAGGCACCACAATGTCCGGTTCTATCATGCTGATAATTTCGGAGGCCATTGCGGGTATCAAACCACCAGGAAGACCCACGGGAATGAGCAGCACATTGATCGATCCCATCGCTTCAACCTGCGCCTGGGTGGGCGTATGCCCTAGTTCGCCCAGGTGACATACGACCACGCCGTTGACATTCACCGCAAACACGACGTTTTGCCCGGCTTCGGCCCCCCGCTTGCGATCGCGGAAAGTCGCTACCCCGGTGATGAACAAGCCGCCGATTTCATACTCGCCCGGTCCTGCCAGCGTGCGCGAGACGCCGCGTAGTCCCTTCCAACGGACTTGTTGTGGATCATCGAATATCTCACTTGAGGTGACAATCTCCGCGCGGCTGCGAGGTAAAACCAAACCGGTTTCCTCTTCGTTGAATGGATCCATCACCACTGCGGGATACCCGCGCTCGACAATGCGGAAGCATCCCAAACCATACCATGTCAATTCCATATTATCGGCTCCTCAAAAATGGTCTCGTAGTCTTTAGTCAAGCAGCCTTTGCGAAGGCATACCGCCGTGCCGGGATATACTCATCCATATACCTAATTATATTCGAAAGCATCGAAATACAAAATTGAATCCCACATTAAATTGCATTTGTCCCCCTGTATGAGTTATGCTATAATGAAAGCCAGAGGTGAGTATGGCCCAGAATACCTTGCAATTGATCCCATCACAGCAATCGCGTCAATTAATTGATCTGGCTGAACGCGCGAGACTGGGACTGAGTCGGTTCACCGATTCCGACGTCGAATACAATGCCGTGGGATTGCAGCTGTTGGATGAGTGGATCGATCGTCACTTGAGACAATTTCCCCGTCCCTCCAAAGAAATTGTGACGGCCTGGGGAACCTTCTTGGGCGAGACCTTCCGTCGGCGATTCAGTGGCGAATGGGGGTTAAATCAAACGGGAGGCAAACCCCATCTCGGCATCATCTGCCCCAAAGGCGATACGGGCCTGCTTTTCGTCGACGTTATGGACCAAATGCAACGACGCATCAAAGAAGGGATGAACGAATCCCTGGCCTTTTATTACACCATCAAAAGTGTGGAAATGCGGGAGGAATGACCTCACGACACACCGGATTGTGATCTCAGACAAGTGAGTTGACATCGAAATTTTCACCGCCCCGCATACTGCAGGGCGGCTTGCATCGGTCTACATATGACTCAAGACCCGGCGCAGGTCTTCCGGCGTGTCAGCAACAATGGCGACATAGTCCACGCCTGGATAATACTGATTGAAGAACGCCTTGAGATCACCGGGCCATCCCTGCGGGTTGACGGCGATGACCTTGCGCGCCCGGGGTCCCACGCCAGCGTCATCGGCGCTACCTCCGATGGTCCAGTGGTATTTGCTCCACACGCCGCTGTCGAGCGCCGCGCGCAACCACGGATCGCCAGCCCCTGGCGGCAGCAACACATACGTCCGGGCATAAGGCTCACGTGGTGGCACAAAATCGTGAGGGACAGCGCCGGAAACGGGTCGCGCCAGGACCTCGAACGACATCGTCTGTAAAACCTGTCCTTCGACAGAGATCTGCGCCGAGTACGTACCCGGCGTCACGACCACATTTCGCCAGGTCGTGCTCGTCGCTGTATGGGTAGGCTGCCCCCAGAAAACCTCGCCACCCGCGAACTGTATCGCGGTCTTATCCGGCGCAGGACCACCCGAGGCTGTGATTTCGAACGGCTCACCCTGCACCACCGCCTCCGGAGTCATCGCCACCGCCAGCGGAACAGGCGGCTGTTCTGGCTCCACAACGGGCGGCTCTTCCGGCGGTAGCACGCCGCCTTCCACTACGACAAGTTCCATCTCATCCATATACGCATCGCAGTGCTTGAACGGCCACAGAACGACACTGCGCGCAAAGAAAGTCACCGCCGTCCCCTGCGCGACCACTTCGACCGGCGGCACTTGCGCATGGGCGTTATAAATGTGCGCTCCTTCACCCCAGACGACCGTGCTGGCCCATGGATCCGTCCCGCCCGTCGGATCGATGCCGATCGTAAAGGTGAAGTTACGCACATTGTCTGTTTTGTCATAATCAATCGCGCGGACGAAAAAAGGACCTTCGCCAACGCCATCGCTCACACGCGGATTATCCTGCCCACTGGACCAGGCATGCGCGAACCCCGTACCACGTAGCCACGTTCCCGGCGTAATCCCTTCAACACGCTGATAAACACCGGCATCGTGAATCCGGTAAAATGTGAAGAGTTTTAAGCCGCGATTGCCCTCCTGGATTCGCAAAGGATCGAGGAACGGTGGTTCACGGTTGATCACATGCATTTCAGGACGCCCGTAGCCAATAGGATTGTTGGGATCATGCGGGACCGGCCCGCCCTGCTTCCAGAAGGCCACCCAGTGCTCCGGCACGAAAATCTCGCCGTACTCTTGCCCGGTGTGCGTCTTGCGCCACCAGTTACCTTCGAAACCCGGGTTTTCTAACAAATTTGTCATTCCACCAACCCTCCTTTTTGATCGTGCTCAACTCTTAGCCATCAGCATTCAGCCTGAGTATCCGCGACTATGCCCAAACAGTACTGTAGCGTGTTCTCTCAACAATAGCGACTGCATCGGCATCGGATTCTGGTGGATCGTCCGGATCGTTGTCTTCGGCGTCGGCGCGCTCGCTCTTGACATGCTCGGCAAACTTCCGCAGGCGTGCAGCCACCAGAGCATGGATCGAACCATCGGGAAAGACGCCATCCGCGTCGCGCTCACCGGCCGGAAGTCCGGTTAAAAGCTCCAGGCCCTCGTCCACCGTCTCAACCACGTAGATGTGGAACTGTCCTGCCCGCACCGCCTCGACGACGTCCTCTCGCAGCATCAGGTTCCGCGCGTTAATGGCGGGGATGACAACCCCTTGCGTACCCGTCAATCCGCGTTGACGGCATACCTCGAAGAAGCCCTCAATCTTCTCATTGACCGCGCCAATGGGCAGCACTCGACCGTGCTGATCGACCGCGCCGGTCACCGCCAGGTCTTGCCGTAAGGGGACTTCGGCCATGGATGAGATCAGTACGCACAGTTCCGCACACGAGGCGCTATCGCCGTCGATATCGTCATACGTTTGCTCGAAACTGAGGCTGGCCTCCATCGAGAGCGAGTGATCGGTCCCGTACTGCCCGCCGAAATAGCCAACCAACGTCAACAGGCCTTTGCCATGCAGCGGCCCGCTCATCTGCACTTCACGGTGGATGTCGAGCACGTTTCCCCGGCCCACGTAGGCGCGCGCCGTGATGCGGCTCGGTAGACCGTAAACGTACCCCCCCAGCGATGTCACCGTCAGGCCATTCACCTGCCCGATGACCGTGCCAGACGTCGCAATCACCAGGCTGCCCTCGGCGATCGCGCGGTGGGCATATTCCTCGCCCAGACTCACACGGCGTTTCTGTTGCCGCATAGCGGCTAACACATCCGCGCGCTGTACCGCTGTATGGCCTCCCTTTTTAGCCCAGTACGCAGCTTCGCGTACCAGGTCGGCGATTTGGCCGAATTGGGTGCTCAAACGCTCCTGATGTTCTGCCAGCCGTGATCCGTATTCCACCACCCGCGCCACAGCCTCCGCGGTAAATGGCGGCAAATGCTCATCCTCCGTCAACGTCCGCACAAACTGCACGTAGGTCAACTCAGAGTCTGGAGTGCGATCCATTTCCGAATCGAAATCGGACAACACCTTGAAAAGCTTGGCGAAATCCTCGTCGTAGGCGTACAACGCATAGTAAATGTGCGGCGAGCCGCGTAGGATCACCTTCACATGGAGCGGAATCGGTTCGGGGATGGGCGTCACGGTGCGCACCAACTGCTGTCCATCAGGCGATTCGATACGAATCAGACCGCCGAACAGTGCGCGTTTCAGTCCCGTCCATACGTAGGGGTCGTCCATCAACGCCTCGGCATCGAGGATAAGGTAGCCCCCGTTGGCACGATGGAGTGCTCCCGGCCGGATCAGCGTGTAATCGGTGACCGAAGCCCCGCGCCGCACATCGTATTCGATGCGCCCGAAGAGTTTGTCATATGTAGGCACGTCTTCGATGATGACCGGCGCGCCCTGCGTGTGCGCGTTATCGACCAGCAAGTTTACCCGGTAACGTTGGTGCACCGGAATCTCCAACAGCGATGTGCTATCATCTTCTGGATTTTCGTCGCCCTCACTGCGGAACGTGTTCACGTTTTCGATGATATCCTGCAACACTTCAGAAAGGTACTCGCGCACTTCTTCCTGATCGGTGTACTTCTCGCGCAATTCTTCCACCAGCGGGCTGACGGTGAAGTTTGCCACTTCACGATCCAGGCGCTCGACGGCGGCTTGAGTGCGGCGCTCATATTCGCGCAAGCGGCGCATCGCGCTGCTGAGCATGTCATCCAACACATCGAGGTTTTGCTCAACCGCCGCGCGGTCCTCTGTCTCCAGTTGACTGAACGCCTCTGGAGTGAGCAATTCGCCGTCGCGCACCGGGGAGATGTACAGCCCGGAGGGTGAGCGCACCAGCGCAAAGCCGCGCTCGCGGCAGGCCGTATCGACTGCTGCCAACTCCTCCTGCTGCGCGCTGCGAAACTGCTGTTCCAATGTCTCGCGCGCCTCGGCATACTGGTCCGTCTCAAATGCTTGCAACAGACGATCCATCAGGCCGCTATTGAAGCGCTCCATATCCGCGCGCAGTTCCGCGCCCTGCCCTGGCGGCAGGCTGATGGCTCTGGGCGTTCCCAGCTCGGTGAAATGATTGACGTACACCCAATCGTTGGGCGTCTCCGCTTGACTGGCTTGCTCGTGCACAATGCGCGACAAAATCGAGCGACGCCCTGTCCCGGTCGGCCCCATCACGAACACATTGAAGCCCGGACTTTGGATATCCAACCCAAAGTGGATAGCTTCCACGGCGCGATCTTGACCGATGAGTGTCGGCGCATAAGGCAGTTCGTCGGTAATCGTAAAAGTAAAAGTCCCCGGGTCACATACACGATATAACGCGTCCGGGGGAAGTTTTCTAAACACCATAGGTTCTGTTTTCTCCATCAAAAATTATCCAATCTGTATTGTCAACAAAGCAGGACCAAAAACGAAGCCGCCTCGACCTCATTCTTAGTCCCGCGATTAGCTGATAGCTATCAGCGGTCAGCTTTCGGCCTTCATACTCTATGCCAAACTCTCGCGGTCATCCGTGCTGATAGCCAAAGCCTGATGGCTGACTGCTGATAGCTGACCGCTTATCTATCGCCGCCCCAAGTGCATCGGCATAACCACGTGAACGAAGTCGTCGTCGCCCACCGCCTTGATCACACCTGGATTGGTGGGGGCATTCAATTCCAGCGCTACCTGCGGTGTGTCCAGCGCCGAGAACACATCGATCAAGAAACGCACGTTGAACGCAATATCCAGTCCATCGCCTTCGACGTTCGCCATCAACTCCGTGGACCCCTGCCCTGATTCGGCGGAATCAGCGGAGACGGTGATGCGCCCCGGCTGGATGGAAAGCGTAACGATATTCGCCACATCGCGGGCGAAGATCGCCGCGCGCTTGCAGGCTTGCAGGATCTCCTCGCGCCCCAAAACCACCGTCGTCCTGGACGCCGCCGGGATGATGCGCCGCACGTCGGGGAAATTGCCGTCGATCAACTGCGAGTTAAGCACCGTATCCGTCAGCTTGAAGAGAATCTGGTTATGCGGGTGCGTGGTCGAAATGTTCACCGGCTCTTCCTGCCCGCCGATGATGCGCATCAATTCGGAGAGCGCCCGCGCCGGGATGATGACGCTGAAGGGCGTGGGCGCCGGGTGGATGAGTGGAATGCGCCGCATCGACAGCCGGAAGCCGTCGGCAGCAGCCAGCGTGAGCGTGCTGCCCTCGAATTCTGCCAACACGCCGGTGAGCACGGGATGGCTCTCGTCGGTGGAGGCGGCAAACGTGACCTGCACCAGGCCCGTGCGCAAGTCGCCGGCTTCCACGGCGAACCCGTCGCCTTGCTCCGGCTCCGGCACGACCGGGAATTCGGCGGCGGCGATGCCCCGGAAGCGCGCGTTCACCATGCCACAACTGAGCGCCAGCGAAAGCGCCTCGTCGTCCATTGTGAGATCGACCTGATCCGGCGGCAATGAGTTCACCAAGTCGATGAAGTTGCGCGCAGGAACGGTCAGCGCGCCGTCGGTCTCCACCCGCGCGCCCACCCAGTGGACCACACTCAATTCCAAATTCGTCGCCGCCAACTTGAGCTGTCCGTGATCGGTCGCCAAAAGAACATTTCCCAAAATCGGCATCGTCGTGCGCGAGGGAACCGCCCGCCCAACAATGCTCAGTCCCTTGGAAAGGTTTTCCTGCAAGCAAGAAAGTTTCATCGAGGGCCTCCTGATAACCTTGAATGAGTTGTAATTATATCCAGTATACTCGAAGCTGATGAAACGGCAAGAAGAATGAAGAGTAAAGAGTGAAGAGTAAAGAGTAAAGAGTAAAGAGTAAAGAGTGAAGAGTGAAGAGTGAAGAGTGAAGAGTGAAGAGTAAGAAATCGACTCGCGTTTTACGCATCACGCTGCACATTTAGGGTCGTTTGATCCTGCTGGATAGCTATTTGCACGGCTGCTGTCGCCAATCCCACGATCAACCAGAACAACGTGACCGAATGGTGAAAGTCGAGGCTGAAGAAGTAGCGATCCGACAGCCCCGCGATCAAGCCGCCGATAATGGCCGCGTGGATGCCATACCACAACGGTTCCAGGTCTGGAAAGCGTTCGGCGGCTTTGCGCCAGCGCCAAAAACGCGCGAGTAGCACAGCGGCAATCACCAGAAAGACGGCCAGACCAATCAAGCCCATCCGCTCGGCGATGGTCAGGTACATGCTGGCGACCGCCGTGTAGATGTCGATATCCGGCGCGCCTGCAAACCCCACCCCAAGCCACGGGTAGCGACCAATGAGGATGAAGGCATCCTTGTATTCACCCAGACGCATCTTCATCGACAGGTCCTGAAGTTGTATCCCCTCGACGAAATGTGCGATATACGCCTGCGTCCAGGGCAGCACCAACACCAGAATCACCGCCACAGCGATCCACGGCAACAGCTTGCGGTAGCGCAGCACGCTCACGATCAAAATCGCCAGCGCCGCCGCCACCATCGTCCCCCGCGAGATGGTCAAACCCAGCCCTATCCCCATCACACCGAGGCAAGTCACCACCATCCAGCGGGGTAAAAGTGGGCGTTTGGCGAAAAGTTGGGGAACTGCCATCGCGATCGCGACATTCAAGAGGCTGCCGAGCACGTTAGGGTCGATAGAGGTAGACGTAGCCCGCTGCATCAAAGATGGATCGTCGCGGATGTAACGCAGCACGCCTGTCCCGGTGGGATACCCCAGACGGCCGAGCGCAGAGAGGATGCGTATCGTCAGCAGATCCGGCAGGAAATACAGGATAATCCCCAGCGCTGCCGCCCCCGTCGCCCCCAGGATCAACCAGCGCATCAACCGGCCCAGGCGTCCCACATCGCGCACCGTGTTGACGACGAGGTAGAACAGGGCCAGGCTCAACAACGTCTCCGCAAAACGCCGGATCAGCGTCACGGTCAATGCTGCGTGGCCCAGACCGGCGACAAACGTGCCCACCGCCATCACGGCGAAGACCAATACCAGCGCGCCCAGAGGCGTCGCCTCGAATCGCTGTTCCTCGCCCAACAAGTACGGCAGCAGCCAGACGACAAATAGCCCCACCAACGTCAGATCCAGAAAAGTAGGCTTGAACCCGATGCTGAACGGCAAAGACGCAAACGGCAACAACGTGATGACGCCGATCACACCCAGGTAGGCAACTTCGATATCGTACACCATCCAGAGCGCCGCCGCCAGCGCACCCAGCAGCGCAATCACCGGCAACACCCCCACCTCCACAATGAGCCACCCGCCACCCACGCTCACGCCGATCGCCAGCAGCGCCGCGATGATCACCAATAGCCAGCGATGGCGGCTAAAGATCAGCGGTCGCAGCGCGCTGTTTTCGAGCAAATCTTGAATGGTTGTACGCCAGTTTGTCATTGTGCCTCTGGCGAGATTATACCCGCCCGCGAACGTGCGTCAAGATTTGGCGCAGACTACAAAAGTCTTCGCCCGACCTCGTGAGACTTTTGTAGTCTAATCCTGTTGACGTTCACGTATTTACGTGATACACTCAAATACGTGGAGGTGAACTATGAGTACAGCTACAGAAACGCAAAATGTGACGCTGGCGATTCCCAAAGACGTGCTAAAGGAGATCAAACTGATCGCAGTCGAAGAAGGACAATCTATGTCTGGGTTAATGACGCAGATGTTGCGGGAGTTGATCGAACGCCGTTCGCACTATCAATTGGCGCAACAACGCCAGATAGCCCTGATGGAAGCCGGCTTGGATTTGGGCACCGGTGGACAAATCACCTGGACCCGAGATTCTCTCCATGAACGCTGAACCGGGTCAATTTGTAGATACGAACGTCGTCATCTATGCCTACGATATTCATGCTGGCGCAAAACACAACGCCGCACGGGCATTGATGAATAACCTGTGGCGCTCACAAACCGGGTGTCTCAGTATTCAGGTCTTGCAAGAGTTCTACGTGAACATCACACAGAAGATTGCGGCGCCCGTAGACGTTGCAACTGCAACGCAAATCATTCGGGACCTATCTGATTGGACGGTATATGCGCCGGTTCCCAAGGACGTGATCGATGCAATCCGCGTGCAACAACGCTACCAGCTCTCCTTCTGGGACGCGATGATTGTCTGGAGTGCGGCCCGTCTCGGTTGTGCCATCCTCTGGTCCGAAGACCTCAATCCAGGTCAGATGTATGAGGGCGTGCGGGTGCAAAATCCGTTTGCGGGCGATAGTGAACGTTGATCTAGTTGACGCGCCCACGTTTCGCGTATACTTATCCCAGCACAATCAAAACGTAGCGCGGGCGTCTCGCCTGTGCGCGGGAAAGGCCCACGCTACACACATTATTTCCGAAGAGGGAGGAATTATCCATGCAGTACGGTTACTTCGACGACAACGCAAAAGAATACGTCATCACCCGGCCCGACACACCGCAATCGTGGAGCAATTATTTAGGCTCCACCGAGTACGGGGCCATCATCACCAACAACGCGGGCGGCTACGGCTTCTATAAATCGGGCGCGCGCGGGCGCTTTCTGCGGCTGTTCTTCAACAGCATCCCGATGGATCAGCCGGGGCGCTACTTCTACCTGCGCGACCGCGAGAGCGGCGATTACTGGTCGGCCTCGTGGCAGCCGGTGGGCAAGCCGCTCGACCAGTACCAGTCCACCTGCCGCCACGGCACGGCCTACTCCGTGATCGAGTCGCGCTACGCGGGGATAGCGACAGAAGCCACATACTTCGTCCCGCTGGGGCAAACCTTCGAGTATTGGCGGCTCAAAGTCACCAACGAGAGCGACCGCCCACGTGACATCGACGTGTTTACCTACTGTGAGTTCACCAACCAATGGATGACGTTCCAGGACACGGTGAACCTGCAATACTCGCTCTTTATCGTGCGCGGCTCGCTGACCGACGACAATCTGCTCCGTATCGCCATCGAGGACAACCTGACGCCCCGCGACGAAGAGGCCCTCTTGCACTACCGGCACCATCAAACCTGGATGACGTTGATTGGCGCACCACTGGAAGGGTACGATACCAGCCGCGAGGCCTTCCTTGGCCCGTACCGCAGCTATCATAACCCGCTGGCGGTAGAAAAGGGGCACTGTAGCAACAGCAACGCCTACGGCGACAATTCCTGCGGGACGCTGAACACCATGTTGACGCTCCAGCCAGTTGTGTTTATTTCTATTTCGTGATATTATGATTTCAGTTAGGAAGATATAGCACTTTCTGCGATTAGGTTTATCATGGTTTACAGTCATCTTTTGTAGACAGTGGCAACACTTGAACTGGAGGGAGTTACCTATGTTAGACAATCTGCTTGCCAAGGCTTTTACGATTTTTGCGCAGGTTATGGTCAAAATCCAGCCCATCTGGGATAAGTACAAGATCCTCATCTCGATTGCGTTAGGCGTCGCGATTGGCCTTATCCTCGGCTGGGGCGTGTTCCCGGTGAAATACGATAACGCCAACCCCGGCAACATGCGGGAAGACTTCCGCTCCGTCTATCTGGCCGGGGTTGCCGAAGAGTATTTACGCACCAACGATGCCAATGCGTTGCGTGAGAGTCTGGGCATAGGAACCGACATGCCGAAACTCCGCACCATCCCCTGGCGCGCCAATACCGACATCTTGAAGAAGGACCTCGACGATGCCGTGGCGTATGCAGAGGCGGGAAGGTTTAATCTCAGTGACAGACTCCCGGCACTGCGCAACCTGCAACAAAACCTGCCAGGTATGTTGACGGCCTGGGAAGCTGAGGAAGCGGCTACGCAGGTGGCCGGTGGGCTGATCAGTACGCTCATACGAATCCTGGCAATCCTGTTGGTGATTGCATTGATTGCGTTGGCGCTCTGGTACTTGCTCGCCGGGCGCAAGCAGCGTGCTGCTGAACTGGCGCCCACCGTTACGCCCGGTGTTGCTGCGCCTGGTGCGCCACCGGTCGGCGTGATCCCGCCGGGCATGGTTGGCGAGGAACCAGAAGTCGGCCCCTCCTCCGTGAAGACGTACACCTACGTCCTCGGCGACGATTACTTCGATCCGTCGTTCAGCATTGAAATCGGCCCCGACTTCTTCGGAGAGTGTGGCATCGGCATATCGGAGACGCTCGGCGCGGGTGACCCCAAGAAAGTCACCGCGTTCGAAACCTGGCTCTTCGACAAGAGCGACATCCGCACCGTCACCACCGTGCTGGCAAGCGACTACGCGCTACAAGACCCTGACCTGATTGAAAAACTTCAGCCCAAACGCGACGGCGACAACCTTCAGGAGATTCGTCCCGGTATGGAGGTCACGCTAGACACGACCGCACTGCGCGTGAAAGCACTGATCAAGGAAGTCGAATATGCCCAGCAAGGGACGCTCCCGCCCAACAGTTTCTTCCAGAAAGTCACGTTCGAACTGCGCGCCTGGGTGAAACAGCTCGAATAACACAACAGCGATATCCGCACATAACACACCCCCCGCTTTCACAGGCGGGGGGTGTCGTTTGTCAAGCCGACATCAAGGTTCCGGCGTGCTGATCACTTCTGCGTTAGCCGGCGGCATATACCCTGGCCCATAACGGAAACGCGCCGGCCAGGGGGTAAAATTGCTCACGAAAGTATCCTCGTAGAGCACACGCCCTTCGGCATCGCGGACGATTCGTCCTAACGTCGCCCGTAGGCCGTTAATCGGACGTTCATCCTGCACCACGCTCCCGGCGGGCAACGTGGCATCGTACTCGTAGACAGGGGCTTCTGGCGGGATGGGATCACCCCAGGTCGGCCCGATTTGCTCCACCGTGCGCCCGGTCTTCGTACTGTAGAAGACAAAGCGCAGCCGCGAACGTGCCGCATCCACCTCGGTCTGGATCAGAATATGGTGAGGTGTGTCATTGGTGAAGCGAAAGTCGACGAGAGGGGAATAGACCGTCGCATCGAACCCCGGGCCAAAGCCGCCCAACTCGTAATACCCTACCCGATAGGCATGCGGCCAGCGTTCGACAATGGGATAACCGCCGTAATAGGCCGCGCGGAACGCCGTCGTCGCCACCTGGCAGATCCCGCCTCCCACCCCCAGAACGGTGCGATTGCCGATGATGACGTAAGACTCGTCGTACCCGGCTTCCGCCGAAACGTCGCCCAGGTACTCGTTGAAGGAAAACGTTTGCCCCGGCTTGATGATGAGGCCATCAAACTTGGAGGCGCCCAAACGAATGTTCCTGTCGCGGGCAGAAGAAGAACCGGTGAAGTACGATTCACCGACGGCGACCACTTCGACAATGCCCAGGTCAGCAGCCGTGACCGTATCGAGGTATTCAGGGGGCGTCTCGTGCAGCACCAGCGGCACGAAATGTTCACCCGCACGCAACATCTCATTGACGCGCTCAATCGACGCGGCGACGTCCATCTCGCGCCCGGTGACGCTCGGTGCATCGAGCACCAGGTCAAGTGTTGCGGCATCGAAGTGGAACGTAGCGTTCGCCGGTTCGCGGAATAGCGCCATCGCCAGCGGGCCGAGGAATTGGGCCAAAGCCGCTTCATCCAGTTCCACACTGACGCCGTCTTCGCCGACGAGGATGATGAGCATGGAGGCCATCACATCCGGCGTCATCATCCAGGGGCCAGGGTCGCCCTCGCGGGGATCAGGAACCAACAGGGTCAAAGGCTGGGCCAGGACATTCTGGGCGACACCCAAAGCCTGCTGCGCGCGTGCGTCGGGGATTTGTGGGGACAGCTTGGTCAGCACCGGGACGATCTCCACCGATTCCAAAGCAAACAGATGCGGCAGGAGCGCCTGCAAAGTCGCGGAAATGTCCATCTGCCGCCCTTCGAGGCTTGGCTCCAGTTGCAGTTCCGCACCGGTTCGCCGCACCCGTGCATTCTGCGCCGGTTGGTACAGCTCTGTGGCGATGGCCTGCAGTTGCGCAAAGCTCTGGTGTTCGTTCCAGGCCAACACCGGCGCCAACACCACGCCGTCGAGCATAACCTTCAGACGTTCAGCGAGACCACTCTGATCCAAATGACCGACCGCTGCGGCGCGAGCCAGCGTCGCCTGGGCATCAATCGCCACACCCAGATCGGCCGGAGAGAGCGCCCAACGCTGTCCCTCCGGCCCCACAATGACGATGTTAGGCTGCTGCAATGGCAGCGCGGTTTGTAGACGCGGCAGCGCCCCTTCGGGAGACATACCGCCCAGGGGGGTATTCCACACCCACACGCCTGGGATCAGACGCTGCTCCATGCCCGGCCCTAGCATCCATCCGATCACCATCACCGACGCCAACAATAACACACTCAACACAATCAACAGACGTGACATTGTACTTTGTCCCTTGTTAGCGAATAGCCAACTACAAACCAAGTTCGGCCAGACAGAGTGCCAACGCTCCCCACAGTCTAACATCATTTCCCAGTTGTGCCAGAACAATGCGAGCATGATCGCGGTAGGCGCCAGAGGTGCGCGCGGCGAGTGTTTGCCGCATGGGACTGAGCAGCATATCACCGGCACACTGTACTATACCGTCGAGTACAAACAGTGTGGGGTCGAACAGGTACATCATGTGAATGAGCGCCATCCCCAGACAAGCGCCGACATCTTTGAGCAGCGCCTGCGCCATAGGATCACCCTGCCGCGCGGCGTCGCACAGCTTCTCGACGGTCAGCGCCATCGGATTGTTGCCGAGTTCCTCCATCAGGGTTGCGCTCGCACCGGCCTCCAGTCGCGCCCGCGCGCGTTGCAGGATCGTCTCGCCGGATAGCAGCGTTTCCAACGTCATCACTGTGGCCTCTGGGGTCACCGGCGGGCACTCGATGAGGAGTTTGCCAACCGCGCCGCCCATGCCTTTTCCACCGGTGAAGAGCTGATCTTGAAAGATCATGCCGGCGTCCAGCGTGTCGTTCACAGCCATATAGATGAGATCGGATACCCCACGCCCTATGCCAAAACGCCACTCCCCTAACACGGCAGTATCCGCAGCCCTGGCGACGAACACGGGCACACCCAAGCTCTCCACCAGCACATCCCGCAAAGGTACATCCACCCAATCGGGAAATCCCGGCAGCGAGCGCAGCACACCATGTTTGTAATCCAACAGTCCCGGCGCCGACACGCCCACCGCAGTGATCCCGTTGTCAAGGGGCAAGACCTGGCGAATGGCCGAGCGTATGCCGCGCAACCCAGCCTCGACGCCATCCTCCAGATCGGCGCGCAACGTCACCCGCGCCTCTTGGACGCCCTCAGCCAGGTATCGCGTGGCCCGAATCGCATTTTTGTCAAAAGCAACTGCAACGAAACGTAATGACATTGAACTTCTCCGTGACTAAATGTCTAGCCGAGAATTCGCCATTGACGAGCCAGAAACGCTCGCAGGCACGATTTTCGGATAGAATCTAAACCTTCCCGCGATGGCGCAACAACCGGCGTTTGCGCCAATCCAAAATTTCATTCGCCGAGCGTGTGTTGAGTAGATGACGCGCCGAGACCCATCCACGCCGCGCTACGGCCACGCCAAACTCGAGCACCGCAAATCCGTCCCGGTCGTGGGCCGAGGAACTGATCGCCAGAGGGACACCCAAAGCCGTCGCGCGGCGCACATACATATCATTCAGGTCCAGCCTTTGGGGCCATGCATTGATCTCGAAAGCCACACCGTAGTCCGCAGCAGCCTGTAGAACGATTTCCATATTCAGGGCGGAACTCTCGCGCTTACCCAGGAAACGGCCTGTGGGATGGCCGATCATATCCACGTAAGGGTGACGCAGCGCCGCAAGCAGGCGCGCCGTCATCTGAGCCTGGGGCAAACCGAAATCGGTGTGGAATGAGGCGATGACGAACTCCATACGCGCCAGCGCCTCGTCCGGCCATTCGAGCGTCCCATCGGTCTGGATGCCCACTTCCACGCCGGCGATAACGCGGAATTCACCCGCGAATTGCCGGTTTATGCGTGCAACCTCGGCCAGCACCGCGTCACAGGCCTCGGGACGCAGTCCGTCGCGTCCGGCATGATCGCTGACGACGATATAGCGCAATCCGGCCGCGTGCGCTGCTTGTGCCATGTCTTCCAAACTGTCGTCGCCGTCGGAGAAGGTGGTATGGCACTGAAAGTCCCCTTGCAGATCACGCCGCGTGACCACGATCGGCAACTGGCCTTCCTGCGCGGCAGTAATCTCGCCGCGATCCTCGCGCAGTTCTGGGACGATCCACGGCAACCCTAACGCGGCGTACACCTCTGCCTCTTCGGCGCACACACGGATGGGTGGTCCCTCTTCGTCACCCAGGCGGCGAAAACCGTGCTCGCTCAACACCAATCCTTGTTCGCGCGCAATAGTGTTCAGGTGCAGATTATGCGCGTGGCTTCCCGTCAGGTATTGCAGCGCCGATCCCCAGCGTTCCGGTGGGACAACGCGCAGGTCGACCTGGACGCCGTCGCCGGTGCGGATCGCGGCATGTTCCGGTCCCGTCTCCACGACCGCATCCGCCATTGGCAAGGCGCAAAACCGCGCGATGACAGATTCGGCCGCATCCGTCGCTGCCAGCAGCCCCAGGTCGCCCAGGGACTCGCGCATGCGACGCAGACTGCCCACCGGCTCTGCCGCAGACACACCGGGGAAAGCCCGCAGCGCGTCCAGGATGTCATTCGCCAGAGGCCAGGCCATGCCCAGCGGAATCCGCTCGGAACGCTGGCGCTGCCACGCGCGGATGCTCTCCAGAATCTTCTGCTCGGTGATGGGGCCAATGCCCTTGATTTTGTGCAACTGTCCGGCGCTGGCGGCGCCGGCCAATTCCTCGACGGAGGTAATGCCCAGTTCTTGCCACAGCAACTGCGTGCGCCGCGGGCCTATGCCGGCAATGTTCAAGAGGCTCAACAGACCTGGCGGAAGCGCACCCTGAAGCTCTGCCCCCTCACCGGGCAACTCTAACCCCAAGTTTCTGCTTTGCTCATTCATGGCTGCCTTCCTTTCGCTTCAGCACAACGGTGAAACGACGTAAGCTGTCCGATCCAATGCTTGCATAACTTTATTATAGACAAGTTCGAGAGAAGGTGCAAATTTCGCACAATTTAGCTTTCACTAGAGGTAAAATCCTATATTAAAATTGCATCGCTCTACAGTCTCGCTTTTCGGTTTGACAAATCTAACATTCTCGATAAGATGCATTCCTATGGAAAGTTACCGCGAATACCTCGGGAACCCGCATGTACATTCCATCTATTCCGATGGCGCGGCCTCCCACCAGGAGATTGCGGCAGCGGCAGAGGATGCGGGTCTTAATTTCGTGATCATCACCGATCACAACGTCCGCGCTGAGGGACTGGAAGCGTACTACGGGCGGACGTTGTTGCTGGTGGGTGAAGAGCTTCACAACGTCTACCGCCGCCCGTCGGTGAACCACTTGCTCGTCTATGGCACAGAACAGGAAATGGCCCCATACGCCTTCGGTAATACGCAGACCCTCATCCGCACCGTCGAAGCCCGCGGCGGATTCTGCTACCTCGCCCACCCCATCGACAAAAGCAGTCCGCTCAAACCCGACTGGCAGGCCATGCCCTGGGTGGACTGGCCCGTGAAGGGCATCACCGGCATCGAAGTATGGAATTATATGTCGGAATTCAAGGGGCTGCTCTGGACTCGCAGTGTCGCGGCGATCTATGCGCGACGACCGGCCTGGGGAATTCGAGGGCCTCACCGAGCCACGTTGCGGTTGTGGGACGAGCTGTTAAGCCGGGGGCAACGGCTGGCAGCCCTCGGCAGCGCAAACGCGCATGGCGCATCGGAGAAATGGCGCCTCTTCGGACACACCGGGCTACCCTATGCCTATCTCTTCCGCTGTGTCAACACACACATTCTCACCCGCGAACCATTGTCAGGTGAGGCGACGCGCGATAAGGCCCTGATCTATGAGGCGCTGCGCGCGGGGCGCACGTGGGTCGGCTACGATCTCCCCTATCCCACCCACGGTTTTCGCTTCGTCGCCCGCAGCGGCGCAGCACAGGCTACGGTGGGGGAAGAACTGCGGCGTCTGGGCGCCATCAACATCGAGATCGACCTGCCCGCGCCGGGAGAAATTCACCTGTTGCGGGATGGGAAACTCATGCTTAAGCTAACCGGGACAAAAGTGCGCCACACGTCGGCAGAACCAGGGATACACCGGATTGAGGTTTACCGGCGGTTTCAAGGACGGAAGGTGGGCTGGATCTTCTCAAGTCCTATCTACATCATTTAGCCGGACAGAACAAACACACGAGGCCGGCACTGTGTACCGGCCTCGTGGGCTAACTGTTCAATTATTCCCGGACTAGATCAGATCCTTGCCAGGGCCTTTAGTATAGAAATCGGCGTTCTTCTGGATGAAGGCTTCGGCCTCAGGATCGGCCTCGTCAAAGATGGCTTCGTTGGGGCATTCGGCCGCGCAAGCGCCGCAGCTAATGCATGTATCGGGGTTAATATAGTACGTAGGCCACTTAGCATCGTCTTCCACAAAGTGAATCGAATCCGTGGGACACACATCAACACAGACGCCAGCACGCTCGCAAATATCGGTAATTACATAAGCCATAATGGAACCTCCTATCAGTTCAAAATGTTGTTAAATGGAACTTTTTTAGTAACTGTTCAGGTGTAGAGCTTGCCGACCACGAATCAGGGAACGAATAAAC
>DYKY01000049.1:8081-24029 GCA_020722365.1 Thermoflexus sp. | reverse complement strand
CAACGTCACGCTGATGGTGCTGTTGATGTTGAAAAACGCCACGTTGATCCGCGACAGGTCATCTGGGCGCACCAAACTATGTTCGTAGATGAGCAGCCCGGCGATGACGGCCAGCGCGAACCAGTACGGCCAGCCCAAGACGAGCGTCTGCCCCAAGACGATGAGCAGCGTAATCGTGACAACGTGGCACAGCGACGAGAGCGCCAGCGCCACAGGGACGCCGAACCGCGCCGGGATCGCGTGCAGCCCCGCCGCGCGGTCTGCCTCGACGTCCTGGCAGGCGTAGATGATGTCGAACCCGCCGATCCACAGCGTTACCGTGCCCAGCAATAGCCACGCCGGGATGTCGTCCGCCGTGAACAACGACCCGCGCACCGCCACCCACGCGCCCATCGGCGCCAGGCCATCCGTGAAGCCGAGGATGAAGTGCGAGAGCCACGTGAAACGCTTGGCGAACGCATAGCCTATCAAAAAGAGCAGCGCGCCCGGCAGCAGGAGCAGGGGCAACGGCCCCAGTTGCCACGCTGCGATACTCAACACTATCCCTGACACTGCCGTCCCTGCCCACGCCGTCGAAAGCGCGATGCGCCCGGTCACAAGCGGCCGGTTCGCCGTGCGCGGATTCTGTGCATCGAGCGCCCGGTCCGCGATGCGGTTCACACCCATTGCCAGCGTCCGCGCCGCCGCCATCGCCACGGTGATCCAGGAGAACTCCCGCCATGTCGGCCAGCCATCAGCCGCCAGGAGCATCCCCACGTAGGCAAAAGGGAGGGCGAAGATCGTGTGCTCGAATTTGATCAGTTCCAGGAAATCGCAGATTTTCGTCAACACGCTGGAATTATACCACGGTATGTAAGCATTCAGCTATCAGCTTTTAGCTATCAGCAAAAAGGCTCAACGTGTTGTTGACGTGCTGGCGTAGACACTAAAGCTGATGGCTGACCGCTGACCGCTTGTTTTCGTTTCATCAATGTTAGCTTATAATGCTCGCTATGAGACAGAAACCGGTGTTGTCATTTGCGCTTGGTGTGTTGTTGGTTGCTATGTCTGTGCTCGGCGCCGTGCAGCTTTCCGCGCGGCGGGAGTTCCTCACCCGTGGATGGGAGGCCGGCTTCCCCGCGCCGTTGGCCGATACGGAGCTGCCGCGCGCGTGCGTCAATGCGGCGCTGGAACAGTACGACGCCAGCCAGTGGACTTGGGCGCTGGATACGATTGCCGGCGGCGGCTTTGCCTGGGTGCGCCAGCGCTTCGCCTGGGCCGCCATTGAACCGGCGCCGGGTGATTTCCGTTGGGAGATATGGGACGCGCTTGTGGAGGAGGCTACCGCGCGCAATCTGCGCCTGATCGCCGTTCTCGATACGGCTCCCGCGTGGGCCGGGATGCCGCCCGATCCTGCCGCGTTCGCGCAGTTTGCCGGGACATTCGCTGCCCGTTACGGCGATGCGCTGACCTACTACCAAATCTGGCACAATCCCAATCTCGGCGACGCCTGGGGCGGCTATGCGGACGCTTACGCCTACACTGCTCTGCTCACGCATGCGGCGGATGCGATCCGTGCGGCGGACGCCGACGCGCGCATCGTGCTCGGCAGTCTTGCCCCCACCGTCGAAACGGGCGAGCGCAACTACGCCGAGGATGTCTTCCTGGAAATGCTCTACGTCGCGGGCGCGCAGCCCTACTTTGACGTGGTCGCCGCGCAGCCTTATGGCTTCTTTGCCAGCCCGGAGGATCGCGCGGTAGGACGCGAAACCTTCGACTTCTCGCGGGCGATTTTGGTCCGTGAGGCGCTGGAGGCGCACGGCGACGGCAATAAGGCCGTGTGGCTCAGCCACTTTGGGTGGAACAGCAAGCCCGCTGATTGGCCCGGCCCTGCTTCGATCTGGGGTAGCGTGGACGAGACGGCGCAGGCGGAGTACACCGTCGCGGCGTTGGCGCGGGCGGAACGTGAGTGGCCGTGGGTAGGCGTGATGTGCGTCAACGGCTTCCAACCGCGCCCTGAAGACCCGGCCTCGGAGACGACGAGCGCCGTTCCCGACGCCGAAGAGCATTGGGGCTTCGCGTTGGTGGGGCCAGATGGCGAACCGCGCCCGATTTATACGGCGCTGCGCGAATGGAACGCCCGCTCGCGGGTGGCGACGCCCGGCGGATACAGTGCAAGCACGTTGCTGGCGGATTTCGATGGCGCGTGGACACTCAGCCCGCAGGGCGCGGACATCGGTCAGAGCGGCGACCGGGTGGCGCTGACGTTCGAGGGCACGGGCGTCGCGCTGACGGTGCGGCGTGGGCCGTACCGCGCGTTCCTGTTTGTCACCGTCGATGGCAAGCCGGCGCCGGCGCTTCCCCGCGACCGCGAAGGGCGCGCTTACGTCGTCCTCTACGATCCGCTGGCAGCGGTGGCGACCGTTCCACTGGCGGAGAACCTGTCCTACGGACGGCACACCGTCGAAGTGATCGCCGAGCGCGGGTGGGGACAGTGGGCGCTGGCCGATTGGCGCGTGGCGAACCGGCCGGACACAACCACGGATGCAGTTGGCTATGCGGCGCTCGGTTTAGTGGGCGTCGTTGGGTCGGCGTTGGCGATCTTTGCCGGGCGGCGTGTGGAGTGGAGCCGTCTGGGACAGGGGTTTGCCAAAGTTTGGAATTGGCTGCGCGAGGGCGGCCAGGTTGTGTTGACGGCGGCGCTGAGTGCCGTTTACCTCTTCGCTGCTTGGCAGGTGCTGATGGGGCGTGCTGCGCCCGGCGTCTTCCGCCGTCTGGACGATGGCGGTGAGCAGTTCGCGCTTCTCCTGGTGGCGGGATTGTACTACTTCTCGCCGTGGATGTTGTTGACGCTCGGCGCGGGCGCGCTGGCGTCGTTCATCGTCTTTATGCGGCCCGCGCTTGGGCTGGCGCTCACGTTGTTCGCTGCGCCGCTGTACATGCACCCGCTGTCGCTGCTCGGCAAATCGTTCTCGCTGGCGGAATTGGTGCTGTTGCCCACAATCGCGGGCAGTCTCGTCCAGGTGATAGGGAAGCGGAAGTCGGGATGGCGACCTCACATTCCGCGCCGCCAGGTGCTGTGGATGGGCGCTTTCGTCGTTGTAGCGGTGCTTTCCACGCTCTTCGCGCAGCATCGACACGAGGCGCTGCGTGAACTGCGCCTCGTCATCCTTGAGCCGGTGTTGTTCTACCTGGCGCTGGTCGCCCTGCCGATGGAGAAGCGCGAGCGGCAGCGCATCATCGACGCTTTCGTGTGCAGCGCGGTGATGGTCGCCGTGGTGGGGCTGGTGCAGTATTTCTTCCTGGGTGACGTGATCACGGCGGAGGGGGGGATGCAGCGGCTGCGTAGCATTTACGGATCGCCCAACAATGTGGGGCTGTACCTGGGCCGGGCGCTGCCTTTGATGCTGGCGGTGGTGTTCTTCGGCGGAAGTGAGATTCGTGGTAAAAACGCTAGAGTAGAACTTTCGCAAACAGGCGGAATTTCATCGCAGAGCACGCGGAGGTCGCTGAGGCTTATTGATTTTCTCAGCGTTCTCGGCGCCCTCTGCGGTGGAAAAGCTTCAGGGCGGCGCTGGCTGTATGCGCTGGCGTGCGCGCCGGTTGGAGCGGCCTTGCTGTTGAGCCTCTCGCGCGGCGCGATTGTCCTGGGCATCCCGGCGGCGCTGCTGCTGTTGGGCATCCTCGGCGGGCCGAAGTGGCGACGCGCGACGGTCATTGTTTTGCTGGTCGGCATTGTCGCATTGATCCCGCTGCTGCGCACGCCCCGTTTTGCCGGGATGTTCGACTTGAACGGCGGCACGACGGGTTTCCGGTTGTCGTTGTGGCATAGCGCGTGGGGGATGATCCGCGACTATCCGCTGTTGGGTGTGGGACCGGACAATTTCCTTTACGCTTATCGCACCCGCTACGTCTTGCCGACGGCGTGGGAGGAGTTCAACCTGGCGCACCCGCACAACGTCGTGGTGGATTTTGCGGCGCGACTCGGCATCTTGGGACTGGTGGTATTCGTGGGGTTGCAGGTGTCATTCTGGCGCAAGGCCTGGCCTTTGCGCCGCGACGTACATCCAGAGACACGGGAGACCGTACAGACACGGGCGCTGGCGCTCGGTGTGATGGCATCGATGGCGGACTTCCTGGCGCACGGGATGGTGGACGCGGCGTACTTCGTGATCGATCTGGCGTTTGTTTTCTGGTTCTCGCTGGCGCTGGTCACATGGTTGGATGGAAACCCTGGCGAAAGTTTGGGTGAACCTGAGGTTTCCACACCTTCGCCAGGATGAACCTCACTCCGCGACTTCAAGCAAAGTTTCGCCGATGCCGCTCTGGATGTTGATCTCGACGGTCACAGGGGACACGCCGTAGGCGGCATTGACGTACACGTCGCCGTCGCGCGTGAGGCCACGGGTGTTGATTTTACCGATAGCTTTGTTGACGATAACGCGCACGCCGATGTCTTTGGGCAGGCGCAGGATCGTCTTGCCAATCCCGCCCTGGATGTAGACCTCGACGTTCTGCTGCCAGTCGCCGGTCAGATCGACGGTGATGTCGCCGGCTCCCATGTCGAGTTCGAGATGCTCCAGGCTCTGGTTGTCGCCCAGATCGATGTCAAAGTCCCCCGCGCTAAATTTGGCATCCACCCGTGTGACGTTCAACTGGCCGAGTTTGATTTCACCGCTGCCCGCGCCACATTCGATACGCATGTCCAGCGGGATCTCCTCGTTGAATTTGAGATCCCATGTGTAGCGGATGTCGCTGCGGACTGAAATCTGCTCACTGCTGGGTTGGCGGATGTTCAGCCGTCCATTGCCGTCGGCGACGGTGTAATCGACTTGCGGTTTCCAATCGGCGACGTTGTACGTGAAGTTGGCGCGCATCAGCGCCTCTGCGCCGTGATTCACTTTCAGCTCGCCGGTGCCCATTTTGATGTACACACGCACCTGTTCGGCGTCGCCTGCTTCTACCGTTTGCGTTTCTTTATTGAGTTCTCCCACCGTTACCGTATCGACACGCAAATTTCCGACCGCGCAGCCCAGCGAGACGAGCAGTGCAGCGACGATGATGATCAACAACGTTAATTGGGTTGTTTGGGTCTTCATTAATCCTTGCCTCCAAAAAGGTCCACGTTACGATTTGTATAGCGTAATACGAACGGAGCGGGGGGCAAGTTGCGGCATGCTTTTGTGTTGTTGACGATGCGCCTAAATCGTAGTATGCTACGTATGATTACGTGAATCCTTGCGTAGGGTTAAATTTGCCGGAGTGGAGAAGGGAATGAGATTGAAAAACGTCCTGATGTGGATAGGCATCATCGTCATTGTTGTGGCGAGTGTGTGGCTTTTCGCGCGTTCGCGCAAGCCGTCTTCCCCCCCTGTGATCGATCCGGCGGCGCTTTTGCCGCAGCCCACGCCGACAATCTATCCGAGTGCGGCGACGGTGATCGAGGGCGTGCAAGCGTTGAGTCGTCTGGAGACGGCATCGTATCAAATGGAGAAGGTCATCACGGCGGAATCAGGGCAGGGACCGCTCGGTTTCCTCTTTGGCGACCGGCTGCTGTTGATTGCGTATGGGGAAATGATCGCGGGCGTCGATTTGTCGTACATTGGCCCGAGCGATGTGACGACCACCGACGATGGCACAGTGTACGTGCGTCTGCCCCCGGCAGAGGTGTTCGTTAGCACATTGGACAACAACCGTACCTACGTCTACGACCGCCGCACGGGCGTGGCGGGGATGAATCTGCAGTTGGAGACTGCCGCCCGGCAGGAGGCCGAGCGATTGATGCTGCAAGCGGCGATTGAGAATGGCCTGCTGGAAAAGGCAGAGGAGAACGCCCGCGAAGTGCTGCGCTCACTGTTGCTGGGCCTGGGCTTCAAGCACGTCATCTTTGTGAAAGAGATGCCCACACCCACTCCTGCGCCTGCGCCGACATTGACGCTCACAACAGTTGCGCCTTAGGACTGCGTTATGCGGATCAAACGTGTGCCTCAAGACTTCCGTGTCGAGGAAGAAATCGTCCTGCCCGGAGGCGAGCACGGCGCCTATGCCTATTATCGTGTCGAGAAACGCAATCTGGCCACCTTAGCCGTGCGTGACCGTCTCGCCGCGCGGCTAAAGGTGACGCCGAGCGCGTTGGTCTTCCCCGCGCTCAAGGATGCCAGCGCGGAGGCTATTCAATACGCCAGTGTCCGCAAGCGTGGTCCTGAGCAGATTAAAGATCGGGGGTTCACGGCGCAACGGGTGAAATGGGGTTCTCGTTCCTTGCAGCCAAAGGATGTGCTGGGCAACCGGTTTACCGTTGTCGTGCGCGATTTGGCGGAAGTGGATGTGCCCGCATTGACTGAAGCGCTGTATAAGCTGGAAGCCGAGGGGCTGCCCAACTACTTCGACGAGCAACGCTTTGGTTCATTGTCCGAAAAGGGTTTCATCGGCAAGGCGATTTTGCAGCGCGACGCCGAACAGGTCGTGCGATTCTATCTCGAAGAACCGATGCGCGGCGACCCCGCCGATGTTCGTGAATTCAAGGTGTTGGTAAAAAGCCATTGGGGACAGTGGGGATTTTTGTTGCACCAGGCCCCGCGTCCCTCGAATTTTCGCAGCGTTATCACGTACCTCAAAGATCATTCCCACGATTACGGCAAAGCCGTGAATTTGATCCAGGATCGTTTGCTCTCCATTTACCTCTCGGCTTACCAATCATGGGTGTGGAACCACATCACTGCGCGCTATTTCGAATCGTTCGGTCACACCTCGCTCGCGGTGGAGGTTGTCGATGTGCCCTTTTTGCTGCCTGAAGCGAGCGCCGTGCCGGATGCAGCCAAGGCGCTGGAGATCGATCTACCTCGCCTGACAGCGCGTTACCAGGGGGAAGTGGGCGAGGCTGCACAGGCCGTCTTTGAAATGGAGGGGTTGACCTTGCACGATTTCAAGGCGCGCATCTTGCGGCGCGTCTATCTCGCCAAGGGTGAGCGCGCCGTCTGGTTCAAGCCGGCAGCCGTCGAAGTCAGCGCGCCCTATCCCGACCACTACACGCCCGGACGGCAGGCCGTCACGGTGAAGTTTACGTTGCAATCGGGATGCTACGCGACGCTGGTGATGAAGGCTGCGGCGGCGTACAGCGGACTTCCATTCCGTACGCGGTAGTGCGGTAGACGGTAGACGGCGCTGTCTGCTAAATCTGTTGAGCATGAAGCCTCAGGAGGAGAGATATGTACTTTCCTTACGTTATCCCGTTGGGGGTGGCGGCGGCATTGGCTGATATGGATCATGCTAACTCGTACCTGGCGGTGGTCGGACGGGATGGCTACTGGTTGGTCGATTGCGCCGACAGTCCCATTGGACGCCTGCAACGCGCGGGTCTCGATCCTCTGAGGGTGCGCGGCCTCATCATCACCCATTTTCACCCGGATCACGTCTACGGTTTACCCGCGTATTTGCTCGGCTTGTTTATGCTGGCGAATGGCGAAGTGCGTTCAACGCCGCTCCCGATCTACGCGCGTTCCGAGGTGTTACCATTGGTGCGGGGGATGATCGCGCTGTTTGGAGATCAAAGCTGGGTCGCATTATCGTCTCTGACTTACCATGAAATCGCGCCAGAAGTTGGCGCGCCGGTCGTCGAGGATGACGAATTCACAGTGACAGCAGCGCCGACGCGACATTCAATCCCGTCCATTGCCGTTCGCTTTGCCTTGCGTGAGACATCCCGCGCCTTCGTCTATTCAAGCGACACCTTCCCTTGTCCAGAGGTGGAGACCCTGGCGCGCGGTGCAACGTTGCTTTTCCACGAAGCAACGGACTCGGATCGTAATCACACCCGGCCCGGCGCGGCGGGGTCGCTTGCGGCGCGGGCGGGGGTGGAACGGCTGGTGCTGATCCACTACTACACCCGACCCAAGGCGATGGCTTATGCTTTGTCCGAGGCCGGCAAGACCTTCGGCGGCCCGGTGGAACTGGCCGAAGAATTCAAGCCTTATTCGTGGTAGGTTGCGGCTTCAGGCTGAGGTTTATCAGCAGATTAAGCAGATTGAGCAGATTTCATTGGCTAACAGAAAAAATCTGCTTCATCTGCTTAATCTGCTGACAAAAAATAGGTTATAATCCTCTTCATGGAAAATACGCAAAGACACGTTGCGCGGGCCGCCGTCCTGGTGATGGCGGCGTTTGCTGTTAGCCGGATTTTGGGGTTGGTGCGGCAAATCGTCTTTGGTCACTACTTTGGCACGGGCGCAGCCATGGATGCTTATGTCGCCGCGCAACGCATCCCCGAAGCGATCTTTTTCGTCGTGGCGGGGGGCGCGCTCGGCTCGGCTTTCATCCCTATGTTCACCGGACGGCTGGCGCGCAGCGAGACCGAGTCCGCGTGGAAGCTGGCCTCGGCGATCATCAACATCCTCCTCATCGTCCTCATCCCGTTGAGCTTGCTGTGCATCGTTTTTGCGCCGTGGCTGGTGCGGACGTTGATTGCGCCCGCGCTCGCTGTCGACGTGCAGGCGCAAATCGTCGCGTTGATGCGGGTGATGCTGCTCTCAACGGCCATTTTCGGCGTCAGCGGCGTGGTGATGGGCATTCTCAACGCACACCAGCACTTCCTGCTCCCGGCGATTGCGCCGATTCTGTACAACCTGGCGTTGATCGGCGGCGGCGTGTGGGGCGGCGAAACCGGCCTGGGTCCGATGGGGCCGGCGATTGGAACGGTGGTCGGCGCGGTCGCGCATTTGCTGATCCAGGTGCCGGGTCTCATCCGTTACAGCGCGCGCTACTGGCCCATCGTGGGGCGTGGCGATCCCGGTGTGCTCGAGGTGGGCCGTTTGATGGCGCCGCGCGTGTTGGGCGTGGCGGCGGTGCAGCTCAATATGCTCGTCACCAATAACCTGGCTTCGCGCCTGGGTGCGGGGGCGATTGCGGCGCTGGAATATGCGTGGCTGATTGTGCTGCTGCCGCACGGTGTGTTCGCGCAGGCGGTGGGCACGGCGGTCTTCCCGACGTTCGCCGAGCAGGCCGCGCGCGGCGAAACCGATGCGCTGCGCAAGACGCTGACGCTGATGCTGCGCGTCATCGTCGCGGTAACGTTACCCGCGGCGGTGGGCCTGATGACGCTGGGTGGACCGATTATCGCGGCAGTGTTTCAGCGTGGCGAATTCGACGCGAGTTCGACGCAAGCGGTGGCGTGGGGACTGCTCTTCTACGCCGTTGGGCTGGTGGGGCTTTCGGCCATCGAAGTGCTGGCGCGCGCATTCTATGCGCTGCACGATACGTGGACGCCGGCGCTGGCGGCGTTGCTTTCCGTGGTGCTGAACGTGGTATTAGGGCTGACGCTGCCGCCGGTCTTCGCCGCGCTGGGCGTGATGTCGCACGGCGGGTTGGCCCTGGCAAACGCGCTGGCGTTTACCGTGCAGATGACGGTGCTGCTGGTCTTGATCTACCGGCGCATCGGCGGCTTCGACGCGCGCGGCCTGGCGGAGCAGGCGCTGCGCGTCTTGCTCGCGTCTGTGGGGATGGGCGCGGCGCTGATCGGCTGGATGCGCATTGCGCCGGAAAGCGTGCTCGTGCAGAGCGTTGGCGGGGTGGTCGTAGGCGTGGTCGTTTACGTCGTGCTCGCGCTTGTGCTGCGCATCGAAGAGTTGAAGCCGGTGGTGAGGATGGTGCTTCGTAGAGGATAAAGCCAGACACAATTACGGTGTGACCTGTGTAGTTACCCACTCAACCACGCGCGCAGCTATTTCGATTGCTCGTTCATATTCTTCATTGCCGACCGGATAATAATCGCCGGGATAGCGCATATGCACAGCATAGTCAGTGAGTTCGACGACTTCGCGGATTGTATCTGGTATTTCTTGGTAATCCATCAATTGCATCAATAGGAGTGTGAAGGCGTGCGTGCGTGGAGGCTCAGCGCCATAATACAGCAACAGCGCCTTCAATGCCTTTTCGACAGCTTGTTGAGCTTCGAAACACAGATCTTCCAGCAAGACAGTTGCGTGTTTGCCGGTGCGCGCAATGGCGAGATTGCTTCTCGCTCGTCGCAACCAGATTTCAAACGCGTGTTCGTTCATAACACACCTGGCCCTCTTGCAGCGCGCGCCTGTAGATGAAGCCGGGCGTGTCGCGGCGCTTGGCGAGTTTGTCAGCATTAACAACGACAAGATCTACCGCTACACCGACACGTTTTTCTAGCAAGGCACGGTAGATGCGGCGCGAAACCTGGCGCTCGTTTTCTACATTGCGCACGACAACCATAAAATCGTAGTCGCTCTCTACGCGCGCAGCACCACTGGCTTGTGATCCAAACAGAATGACTTGTTCGGGATCAGCCGTTTGGGTTATGATGTTGACCAGTATATTTATCTGTTGATCGTTTTGATGTGTGTGGGCCTCAACCATGGTGGCCTTCTCTGTCAACGGATATGACGAACGAAACGCAGTTATAATAGGCGTAAATCCTCAAACGTCAATTCACGTATTGTGCTTCATCCCCGCCTTCAAAAACGCGATCCCCTGCTGCACGAATGCTGCCCCATCCGGGCACGGATTGTGGAACATCCCCCGCTGGAAAGCGAATGTCCCTGGCGGATCGCCGATGGACGAGTTGTAGGTCTCCAGCAGCACGTACCCCTCAAAGGCGATGGCTTTGAGCGCGCCGAAAACGACATCCCATGGAACAAGACCGCCGCCGGGAACGCCCCGGTCGCTTTCGCAGGCGTGGAGTCCCCACAGCTTCGGCGCGACGGCGTGGATGGCTTGCGCGTAGTCACGGATTTCGGTGATGAGGTGGTAGGTATCGAGCAGCACGCGCAGGTTGGGATGATCCGTCAGCGCGATGAGACGCATGGCCTGCTCCGGCGTGTTGACCAGATGCGTGCGGAAATGGCTCATCGGCTCGATGACGATGGCGACATTGCGCTGCGCGCCGTAGTCCGCCAGGGCGCGCAGGCCCTCGGCGGTGCGCGGGAATTCGTCGGCGGGCGGGAGGCGGCGCTGCACCGTCCCCGGATGCCCGTAGAGCGCGCCCGTGTAGGCCACCGCGCCGAGTTCGGCGGCGATGTCCACCTGGCGCTCGTGCCACACCAGTCCGCGCGCACGGTCCGCCGGATCGTCGGCGGAAAGGTCGCAGTTCGGCGGCCAAAGCCCGCCTGGACTGACGGTCAGCGCCAGTCCCAGGCTTTCGGCGCGCCGGCGGGTGAGGCGCGGTGTGTAGCTTATGTCGTCGCCGACGACCACCTCGAACACGTCCAGCCCCACCGCTTTGGCCGTGTCGAGAATGGGCAGTCGGTCGTCCGACCAGCCGTCGGTGAACAGGTAACAATGTGCGCCATAGTGGATGGGCAAATCGCACCTCCTCCCGTAGGTAGCGCGGGCGAGACGCCCGCGCTACAATTGTCTCCAGGGAAACTGTTTTTGGCGTTGTGCAGAATGGGCGCGCCTTTCCCGAAGTGTATGCAAACTCGCACCCAGAACGACCATAACGACGATAAGTTGTCCGATCTGTCTGGTGCGGTCGCGGAAATCGACGACGCGCGCTGCGACCGGCACGCACGAGACTGGGTCCGTGAAGCCCGCGAGCGCCAACTGGTGGATATGCGTGTTGTCTGTCACTTGTGGGGCCAGTTCTGCGTTCACGCCCCAGGCGTAGACGGGAACGGGCGTGGCGGTGTGCCCGGTCGTCGACCAGGTGACGGTGGGGAGGTTCCCCGCGCCGTTGTTGGCAATGACCGTCAGTCCGCCGGTTTCGTGATCCGCTGTGACGATGATGAGCGTATCCGTGCGGGAGATGGCCCACGTGTAGGCGATTTCGATGGCCCGGTCGAATTCGAGGACCTCGAAGATGTTGCGCGCGATGTCGTTGGCATGCCCGGCGTGGTCGATACGCCCGCCTTCAACCATCAGGAAGAAACCATCGGGCGACGTCTCCAGGATCGCCAACGCCGTCGTGACCATTTCCGAGAGATGCGGGAGCGTGTTATAACCTGGGTCGGCGCCGATGAAATAGTCATACTCGTAGGGCAGGTGGGTGGTCCCGAACTGCCCGGAAACCGGCACGGTGAGTGGTGGTCTGATTGCGTGCATTTCCGCGCGGTTGAGAACCACCGCGTAGCCGGCGGCGGTGGCGCTGTCGGGGTACAGGCCATTGGCGCCGCCGCCGAACAGCACGTCCGGCCTGGTTTGGTAGAGGTAGTCGTAGGCGATGTTGTCGAGATAGTTGCGGGACGTTTCGTGCGCGCCGAACGTGGCGGGTGTGGCATGGGTGGCGTACGTCGTCGTGACCAGGCCGGCGCGCTTGCAATGTTTGTGGAAGCGTTCGAGCAGCGTTTCGAGTTCATGGCCGTCGCCGGGCAAGGCGACGGAAACCACGCCGTTGTTGACTTTGTGCCCCGTTGCTATGGCCGTCCCACTTGCAGCCGAGTCGGTGATGTCATGGTCGGCTGAATAGGTGGTCATCGTGCTGGAGTAGGGGAAGGATTCCATCACGAGCGTCCCTTCCAGGCCATTTTGATACATCCCGGCGGCGCGGACCTGTTCCGGTCCCATCCCATCGCCGATGAAGAGAATGACGTTGCGTGGCGTGACCGTGGATGTGATGACGGCGCTGTCTAGCGCCTGGCTGTCTAGCGCCTGCGCTATTCGCGGCAGCCTCGCGTTCAATGTGACGCCGACTACGGCAAGCGCGATGATAAGGATTACGCTAATCTTGCTCTTCATTGTCCTGCGATCCGTCGATTTATTGAGACTCAGTCCTCCGTGTAGCCGACCAGGGCGACGGCGCGCGGACCGGTATGCACGCCCAACACCGGCGAGACGATGCTGATGATCAGTTCGCGTGGGGCGAACTCGACTTGCACGCGCGCCGCCAGCGCTTTCGCTTCGGGCAGTGCGGCGTTGTGCAGCACGGCGATGCGCATCGGTTTGCGGGTGTCGAGCTGGGCGAAGAAGTCATCGTACAGGGCCTGGAGCGCCTTCTGGCGCGTCCGCGTGCGACGCCCGGCTTCGACCATGCCTGTCTTGTGGTTCACCAAAATCTGCGGCTTGAAGTTCAATAGCGTGCCGATGAACGCGCTTGCGCCGCCGATGCGCCCGCCTTTGTGCAGGTATTCCAACGTATCAAGCGTGATGATGTAGGCCATGGTTTTACGAGCGGCATCGGCCGCGGCAATCATTGCCGCAGCATCACCGCCGGCTTCTCTCGCCCGCGCTGCTGCCAGAACTTGCCAGCCCAGGCTCATTGAGTTGGACCTGGAATCCACGACGTGGATAGGGATATCGATGATCGGCGCTGCCAATTTTGCCGACTCGTAAGTGCCGCTCATTGCACTGCTGATCGTCACCACGACGATTTCCTGCGCGCCCTGTCGTTGCACGCGCTCGTAGATATCGAGGAAATCCTGCGGTGTGGGTTGTGACGTCGTCGGATAAACCGGGTCGCTGACCAACCGCTCGTAGAATGCTTCCGGTTGGATGTCAACCCCGTCGCGCAACTGCTCGTTTCCCCAGATGACCGTCAGTGGGAGCACGTTGATGGCGTACTGTTCCCGCAAGGCTTGCGGCAGATCGCACGTACTGTCTGTAATCAGGGCTATTTTGTGATCTGGCATGTCTCCTCCTTTGATCTGGTAACTGGTTGCTGGTAACTGGTAACTGGTTACTGATTTTACCGCAATAGCAGGATGACCCCCGCAGTGGCGATGATGACGCCGACGGACGGCACAAGCGCCTTGTAGAGTGCGCCCCAACTCGCGCCGAAGTAGTTGTGCGTGAGCGCCAGGCACAGGTGCATCGGCGAGAGCATGATGCCGCTAAAGCAGCCGACGAACATCCACACACCGGAAGCCAGCGCCTCGATGGGCAGCCCGCTGAGCAGCGGCGCGACTAACGGCAGGCTCAACGCCATCGCTGCGGGTGCAGTCCCCGTGACCAGCCCCATCAGCATCGGTACGACGAAGGCGACGATCAACGGCGGCAGACCGAGCGCACCCAAAGCGTGCGGGATTTGTTCCACTGCGCCCACATCTTGCAGTACCTGTTTGAAGACCATCACGCCGAAGATCGCCGAGAAGGTTTGGATGGGAAAGCTGCGCACACCTACCTCGCGCCATTGGCTTGGGCCGATGCCTTTGACGATGATGAATAGCACGCAGATGGCTGCCAGGCTGATGAGCATGTTGAACTGCAAAACGACGACGACCAGAATCACCAGCAGGATCGGCCACGTGCTGGCAAACAGGTCGAGCCATGCTGCCCATCTGCTTTGTCCATTCGTATCGTGCGTTTCCTGGTGGATGCCCGCCAGACCCCAGATGATGCCACCGGCCATCGCGGCGACGGTGAGCGGCCACGACGCGCGGATGAAGGCGTAGACCGACACGCCGAGCAGCGCCGATACCATCAGTAGCGACGAGTAGAGCGGGAAGACGTACTCCATCGAATGGCGGAACCAGTAGTTGATGTAGGTTTTCCGGCTGGGCGTCAGGTCAAGCCGCGTGCCGATCTCGTTGACCATCGGCGCGGAGAACATCGCGCCGCCGAGCATCGGCATCAGGCCGATCATCGTTGGTATCAACGCCAGCACGACGCGGCTGTCGGGCACGACGACTTGCAGTGCGGCCACCATACGCTCCATCGCCTGCGTGCGGCGCATCAATTCGGCCAGCAGCAGCACCAGAAAGACGGCCCCTGCCAGATTGAGGGTGTCTGCCGCGATGATCCCATGCAAAATAGAGCGGAGCAAATCCAGGAAGGGATAGGCGAACAGGAGCGCCGCCAGTCCCGTATCCAGCAGCAGGATCAGGCCGAGGTCCCACTTGCGCGTCAACAGAAAAATCGTCACGGCGAGGATGAGGGCGAACTTGAGTAGATCGATCATAGTTACCTGCCGTAGCCGCCGACGCTTCCATGCATCACAACGCCCTGCGCCGCTGCCGCATCCGCCAGCATGGCCATTTGCTCTTTGGTGGGTGGGGTCAGGTCGGCGGCGCGATAGTCCCACCCCAGGCTGTTGTATTTGTCCCCGGCCATGCGGTGGAAGGCGAGCAGTTCCAGCGTGATGGGTGCCGGTTGGCCGGCCGCACCGTTATGTTGCGCAGCACGCATCTCGGTCAGTTGGTGGACAAAGGCGGCGATGGCGGCGACTTCTTCCGGCGTATCGTTGACGGTGGGAATAACGGGGATGCGGAAGATGATCGGCTTGCCGGTCTCAACGAGGCGGCGGGCGTTCGCCAGCAGTAGTGTGTTGGGTGCGCCGACGGCGTCGTGATGTTTGGCGGAATCCATATGCTTGAGGTCCATCATCACCAGATCGGTGTGCGGAAGGAGCGCCGCCAGGCTCTCCCACGGCACGTTGGCCGCGGTCTCGATGGCGGTGTGCAGTCCCGCCGCGCGACAGCGTTCGAGGATTTCCCGCGAGAACTCGGCTTGCAGCGCCGGTTCGCCGCCGGATAGGGTCACCCCACCGCCGGAATTCTCGTAGAACGCGCGGTCGAGCAGGATTTCGTCGACGACGGCCTCGGCGGTCATCGCTTTGGCGCTGAAGACGAGCGCCTCGGCGTAGCAGACCTCCACACACTTGCCGCACGCGACGCATTTTTCACGGTCGAAGACGCGCGTTCCATTCTCGTCGAAGCCTTGTGCGCCCTCCGGGCACACGTCGACGCAGGCCGCACAGCCGATGCAGCGGTTGGGGAAGAACTGCACTTCTGGCCTGGGCCGGATCGTTTCTGGATTGTGACACCAAAAGCAGCGCAGCGTGCAGCCCTTGAGGAAGACGGTGGTGCGGATGCCCGGTCCGTCGTGGACGGAGAAGCGTTGAATGTTGCTGATGTAGCCTGTGGTCATCGTTTATAGTCCAAAGTCGAAAGTCCAAAGTCGAAAGTCCAAAGTCGAAAGTCCAAAGTCGAAAGTCCAAAGTCCAAAGTCCAAAGTCGAAGGTCCAAAGTCCAAAGTCGAAGGTCCAAGATCCAAAATCACCTATTGCCCTTCTCA
>DYKY01000049.1:0-7981 GCA_020722365.1 Thermoflexus sp. | reverse complement strand
GTCCAAAGTCCAAAGTCGAAGGTCCAAGATCCAAAATCACCTATTGCCCTTCTCAAAAATCCGCCTGATGCGCGCCATATCGAATTTCTCCGAACGGTCATAGTTGTAGATGCCGTTCTGTTCTTGTTCGATGTCGGTCAGTTGCGTGTAGCAGTAGCCGACGATGTGGTTGTGACTCAAAATCACGTCGGTCAGCCCTTCCAGGCGGGTGTAGAATTCTTCCAACGTCTGCGGCGCGTCGCCGTAGCCCCAGGAGTTGTCGGCGTAGACCAGGTCCTCGCGCGGGATCCACTTGATGCCGCCGTACTCGTCCACGATGTAGGGCTGGCCTGCGTAAGCGACTTCGCGGTCGGGATAGTTGCGGAACGGTCCGTGCTGCGGGTGTGGCGTGAGCTGGTCGCGCAGGATATCCGGGTCCTGAATGTAGGTATGCACCGTCCAGAGGTCGGTATCCACGTGGACATAGCCGCTGGCGTCGTTGACCGGGCGCGTGGGATCGAGGTCGCGGGTGAGTTTCGCGGCGTCGCGGTGCAGGCGATAGTGCTGGCGCGTGTCACCGGTGTCGTGCGTCTCGTTGAACGGCGTCCACGCGATGATCGAGGGGTGGTTGCGGTCGCGGGTGACGATCTCGCGCCATTCCGCCAGGAAGTTGCGCGCGCTCACCACATCTTTCACATCGATGCCCCAACTCGACGATTCGCCCCAGGTGAGATAGCCGAGTTTGTCCGCCCAGTAGTGGAAACGCTCCTCGAAGACCTTCTGGTGCAGGCGCGCACCGTTGAAGCCCGCCGCCAGCGACAGTTCGATGTCGCGTTTGAGCGCCGCGTCCGTCGGCGCGGTCCAGATGCCGTCGGGGTAGAAACCCTGATCGAGCACCAACCGCAGGTAGAGCGGCTCGTTGTTCAGGAAAATACGGTTGCCCTCGATGTGGATTTTGCGCAAACCGGCATAGCTTTGTACGGTGTCGATGACCGTGTCGCCGTCGAGTACCTCAAACGTCAAATCGTACAAGAACGGTGACGCGGGCGACCAGAGTTTGGGAGATGCGACCGGCAGGAGCAGCGGTATCCCATTGGCGGCAATGCTTTCTGCTTGGTCGACGACGGTACCGCCGTCCCTCAACGTGGCGCGGAACCTTAGCCCCGCCTTGAGCGCGTAAAATCGCGGCGTGACGACGAATCGCGCATTGTCCACATCCGGCACAATCTGACAATCCCGCAATCCGAAATCCGACACCGCTTCGAGCCACACCGTCTGCCAGATGCCGGTCGTGCGCGTGTAGTGGCAGCCGCGCGACTTGAAGTCGGGGCATTGCTTGCCGCCCGGCTGTTCGCCGGAGCGCACATCGTCGCGCACGTAGACGACAAGGTTGTGCTCGTTGCCCGGCGTCACATAGGCGGTGATGTCGTGGCTGAAGGAGACCGTTCCACCCCAATGCCGTCCCACGGATTGCCCGTCGATGAAGACCTCGCTTTCGTAATCCACCGCGCCAAAGTGCAGGAGCACGCGCTTGCCCGCCCAGTCGGCGGGGATATGGATTGTGCGTTGGTACCATAGCATCTCGATGAAGTCTTTGTAATTCACGCCGGAGAGGGGACTCTCCGGGCAGAATGGCACCGTAATCACGCCCTCGAAGCCGCTGCTGTTGGCGAAGCCGCGCTGCGCCCCCGATTTACCAAAGTCGAAGGCGTACGTCCATGGGCCGTTGAGGTTGATCCACGGTTCGCGGCGGAACTGCGGGCGCGGGTATTCCGGGCGCGGAATGGCGTTTGTTGTTGTCATACACTATCCTCCGAATAGGAACTGTTTATGTCCGTGATGCGTGATTCGTAATTCGTGCTTCGTGCTTCGTGCTTCGTAATTCGTGCCCTATGTTTCCCCATGTCAGTCGAAGATACCGCCAAAAAGCTTTTTGAGCAAGCCGGATGGTTTTTGGCCGCTCACCCGGCTGGTTTGCCCGTTGATGACGACTGTGTAGACATTTTCCTCATGCCGATAGTTGGCGATCCAGAAGGGGAGCAGAAGTAGTTTGTAGGAAAGAACTGCAATGTCGCTGGGGAGTGTTTGAAAGTTCTGAAGATTGGGAACCCGGGCCAATGCCTGCATGTACGCGGCTTTCTGTCCCTTTTTGAGCACGATCTGCCGCGCCAAGAGCGATGCATCTGAGACTGAAATCTCGTAGAGTGCTGTGGGCCAGTTAGCCAGGTAGGAACTGTCATAAGGCATGGCCTCTCTGGGTAAGAATTTATCGAAAGCATTGATCAGATCCTGGGGCAGTGTGTGCGTTGCCGGGACGAGGATATCGTCTTCGAGCAGGTAGTAACTGCCCTCGTGGACGCGCTTCTGGGATCCGCCATACCTGTTATTGTCCGGCTCGATGCCGCGCCAACGCATCTCCTTGCTGATGTCGAATGTCCACGCGGGTAAATAGATCCCGCGCACGCGGGTAGTGCGAACCTGGTCGCCTTTCACGTTTTTGTCGAGCCAGCGGCGAAAGAGTTTCTGCGCCTCTTCGGCAGTGACGGCAAAGGGGATGACGCCTTCTGGCTGCACCACTTCTCGCGCTTCGATCTCGATGATGTGGGGGGAGCCGCAGTAAGGACAATGCGTTGAGAGTTCTCTGGCGAGTACGAGTTTTGCCTGACATCCTTTACATTGGCAGACATGCATACTGGCGGGCAGCGTATGGCCTTTTGCGGTGGCGAGCGCCACGGCGAAGTCGTGTTCTTCCACGAACAAGCCATCCTTGAGCGCGGAGAAAACCGTCTGATGATGCCCGCAATATGTGCAGCGTACCGACTGGTCGCCCGGTTCGAACGCCATCACGCCGCCGCATTGTGGGCAGACGAAGCGCCGAGCCTCGACCGGCTGCGGTGTATCCGACTCAGGAGCGCCAGCAGCCATAGGTGCGCCGGCGGTTTGTCCCCCGGTGGGGCGGCGATCCGGGTCGATGATGTCTTCTGGCTTGAGCCGGCCCTCAAGCACAGCCAGTCCACGCCGGGCTACGCCATTGTTTGGATCGCAGGCCAGCGCCTGTTCCAGATGCGTGCGCTTTTCCGCCGGATCATCGGTGAGTTCGGTCAGCCAGATGTGCGCTTGTGCTTTTTCGGCGTGCGTCGCGGCGGGATCCAACAGTATGCGCTCCAGGTAGCGGCATGCCTCAGCTTTGTCCCCCGCCTTGGCTGCAGCGATCCCTCGTACAAGCTGACTGCGAATATCTACGAACATTGTCGTCTCCTACGGTGATGTGTGAGTGAACGAATGAGCGAATCGGCGAATCAGCGAATCAGCGAATCAGCGAATCGGCGAATCAGCGAATCAGCGAATAACGAATGAGCGAATCGGCGAATAAACGAATCGGCGAATCAGCGAATCGGCGAATAAGCGAATAAACGAATCGGCAAATGAGCGAGGCAATCGACGACATCCTACGCAATTTCTGCCCTTGCTTCTTGCCCTTAACTCTTAACTCCCTACTCCCGATATTATTATAGCACGACTTGGAGAGATATTCGGGTGATTACCCAGATCTCACCGCAGAGCACGCTGAGGCCGCAGAGAGGTGTAAAGAAGCTTTCTCTGTGTGCTTTGCGACCTCTGCGGTGAATGAATCGCGCGCATAATGCAATATGTGGGTAATCACCAAAGATATTGCGCTATTACAAGAAAGGAGTACATTTTCTCAAAACGAACCATGCAGGCATGAGGTATCAGGAAGAAAGCAATGACAGACGTAGCTTTGATGGGCATCGACATAGGAACATCCAGTACCAAGACGGTCATCGTCAGGCCGGACGGGGCGCTAGTGGGGCTGGCGGCGCAAGAATACGCCGTGGACACGCCGCATCCTGGCCGGGCGGAGCAAAACCCCGAAACGTGGCTGGAGGCGGCTTTGGATACGATGCGCCGCGCGTTGGTCATTGCGGACATCCCCGCCAGGCAGGTGCAGGCCATCGGCCTCTCCGGGCAGATGCATGGGACGGTGTGCCTCGATGTGCACAGGCGCGCGCTGCGTCCGGCCATCATCTGGGCGGATCAGCGGTCTGCGGCGCAAGTGGCCGAGGTTGAAGCACGCATCGGGCGCGAGCGCCTGGCCGCGTGGACGGCGAATCCGCTGGCGACCGGCTTCATGCTGGCGACGTGGCTCTGGCTGCGCGAGCACGAACCCGGCGTCGTCGCCGCCGCTGCTCACTTGTTGTTGCCGAAGGACTACGTCCGCTACCGGCTCACCGGGGAGATCGGGACAGAGCCAAGCGACGCCTCCTCGACATTGCTCTTCGATACGGCTAACCGCTGCTGGAGTGCGCCATTGCTGGATGCGCTCGGCCTGGACGGGCGCGTGCTCCCGCCGGTGGCGGCATCGGCGGCGATTGCGGGTGGATTGCTGCCGGAGATCGCAGCGGCGACGGGCCTTTGCCCTGGCACGCCCGTCATCTACGGCGGCAGCGATCAAGCGATGCAGGCGGTGGGGCACGGCGTCGTCGCGCCGGGTGTGCTCTCGTCCACGATCGGCACCGGCGGGCAGCTCTTTGCGCCCATCGCGCGTCCGGCCTACGATCCACAGGCGCGTCTGCACTGCTTTTGTCATGTCCTGCCTGGCGTGTGGCATCTCGAATCGGCGATGCTCGCGGCCGGTCTCTCGCTCAAGTGGCTGCGGGACACTATGATGCCCGGTCTCACGTATCAGGAGATCGCGGATGCTGCGGCGACCGTTCCGCTCGGTGCGGAAGGCCTGTTCTTTTTGCCGTACCTCGCCGGTGAGCGCACGCCGCACATGGACCCGCGTGCGCGCGGCAGCTTCGTCGGGCTGACGTTGCGTCACGGACGCGCCCACCTGGCGCGCGCGGTGATGGAGGGCGTCGTCTTTGGCATGCGCCAGGGCCTCGCGTTGATGCTCGATCTCAGCGTGACGCCGGAACGCATTCTCGCGTCCGGCGGCGCGACACAGCATCCGCTGTGGCTGCACCTGCAAGCCGATATGTTCAATCGCCCGCTATACCAGACGACGACGGTCGAGGCGGCGGCGGTGGGGGCGGCGCTGTTAGCCGGGGTGGGGGTGGGCGTCTATGCAGATGTGGCGGACGCTGTCGCTCAGGCCGTGCGGTATGCCGATGTGGTTGTCACCCCCGACGCGGAGAATGTTGCACATTACGCGTCTTTGGTCGATACCTTTGCCGCGCTCTATCCTGCACTTGCGCCGACGTACCATGCCTTGTGGAAGTAGCCACGGTTTCCATACCGTGTTCTTGGCGCGCTATGGAAAGCGCGGCTACGTTATGATTTGCTGCGTCTCCACCAGGCTCTCGTCGCTCTCCCACCCGATAGGGCATAGCGCCCGTCAACTCCCGGCGCCGAATCGCATCGATCTTCATTTGTGACCTTCATAGAAACGTAGACGGTAGACGGGTGTTCTTTCCCCTGTCTACCGTCTACCTAAAAGGGCCGCGGTGCGATGCCGATCAGGTAACCGTACTTCGCCTTGAATTGATCCAGCGAGAGGTTTGTCTGCGCCGCCATTTTGCCGAGGAGGATTTCATCTTCGGCATCCTCGGGCGTGAGGCGGATCATAAACTTGCGCGCCGAGCGGAAGACGAAGGAGTCGATGTTGACCTTGCGGACCTCTGTGCGCCCGGTGGAGGGGTCCATCATCTGCGCGAAGGGAATGGGCACCATCTGTCCTTGCTGGATGGTGACCGTCGCGTGACTGCCCTCGTTGAGCAGGAAAGTAACGGCGGCCTCGCCCAGGCTGCGGGTGTAGTCGATGTCGTAGGCGATGGGGTCGGCGCAGCGCAGTTCGTAACCCTGGTCAATGTTGACGATGCTGGTGTTCATGCCGATGGCTTTGAGTTCTTTGCGCAGTTCGTCTTTGAGAATGTGCGAAAAGTCAACCTCCGACAAGCGGATGTGGCCATGCTCGTCGTGCTCGACGTCTTCCAGCCCGTCCAGGTCGCCGGGGAACATTTGCTCCACCACGCCTTCGGCGACCACAGCTACGCCGTGCGGTTTGTCATCGGCCTGGCGTTTGATGATCGTCGTGGCGAGAATGTCCACGACTTCTTGCAGACGAATCTCGCGGTCTTTCCATTCCTCGGGGATGAGCGTGATCGTCGCGCCGGAGCTTTTCCCGATGCCCAGCGCCAGATGGCCCGCCTTGCGCCCCATCGCTACCACGAGGTACCAACGTTGGCTGCTGAGTGCGTCTTCCATCAGGTTCATCACCAACCGCGTGCCCAATTCCCGCGCCGTTTCGAAGCCAAAGGTTGGGATGCCTTCCGGCAACGGCAGGTCGTTGTCGATGGTTTTGGGCGCGTGGACTGTCTGAATTCTCACATTCATGTGCTCGTCTGCGTAGCGTGCGACGCGGTAGGCGGAGTAAGCGGTGTCATCGCCGCCGATGGCAAGCAGGCAGTTGATCCCCGCGTCGATCAGTGTGCGACTGCACATTTCGAGGTCCTTTTCCGACTTGGTTGGGTTGGCGCGCGAAGTGCGCAGGATGGATCCGCCGTCGCGATGGATGCGGCTCACATCGGCGATCGTCAGTTGTTTGCCGACGATGCGACCTTGCATGAGGTACTTGAATCCTTCGTACAGGCCGATAACTTCCATGCCGTTGACAATTGCTTCAATGGTGGCGGAGTGGATCACACCGTTCAACCCCGGCGCTGGCCCGCCGCCGACCAGAATACCGAGTTTTTTATTTCTTGTCTTAACCATACTATTTTCTCCCCCTCTGAAAAACTTGCAGACTGCCTTTTGAACAGGCCATAGTATAACGCAGGGTTGGAAAATCGTCAATGTATACAGGTAGACACGGTAGTCAGTAGACAGTAGACAGGGCTTGCGGCCGCAAGCTCCTCCCGTCTGCCGTCGCGCGAATCTTCGCGCCCTGTCTACCGTCTACTCAAAAATCGCATTGATGGCCGCCAACTCTTCCGCTGTGAGCGTGCGGTCGCCGGCCTGGGCGTTCATCGTCGCCTGCTCCGGCGACTTTGCACCGGGGATGGTGACGGGCGCGACGGGATGCGAGAAGCTGAAGCGCAGCGCCGTGGTGACCATCTCCGCGCCCGGCCGGAGGGACTGCTTGAGCTTTTCGACCTTCGCCATGTCCGCCTCGAAACTCTCGCGGCGCGCGCCGCCTTTGTTCCACCCCGCGCGCACCGAATCGGTAAAGACGCTGTCGAGCGTGTACTTGCCCGCGAGCAGGCCCTGGCGCAGCGGCCCGCGGATGAGCACCGCGATGCCGTGTTCCGCGCAGTAGGGGAATAGCTCCGCTTCCGGCGCGCGGTTGACGAGCGAGTAGTTCACCTCCACCACGCTGCACGTCCCGTTGACGTTGAAGCGCTTCAGCACGTCGAGGCTGTCGGTGGAGATGCCGTAAGCGCGCAGCCGCCCCTCCTGCTTGAGCAGTTCGAAGGCCGCCAGGTAGATGGTGGGATCGGCGAGGTTGCTCTCGTGGCAGAGCAGCACGTCGTGCCAGTCGGTGCGCAGGCGGTGCAACGACGCGTGCGCGCAGAGGCGGATCATGTCCGTGGTGGTCTTGGGCACGCCCTGCCCGGTGCGCTCGCCCCAGTGCCCGATCTTGCTGACGATGTAGACGCGATGGCGCAGCCCCGTCAGCGCCACACCGAGCCGTTCCTCCGAAAGCCCGTTGGGATCGCCGTAGGATTCGGCGACGTCGAACAGATTGACGCCGCAGTCGAACGCCGCGCGCACTGTGGCCCACGCCGTCGCGTCATCCACCGCGCCCCATTGATTGCCGATGTTCCACGTGCCCAGCCCCACGGCGGACACGGGCCAGCCCAATTTGCCGAATGGTCGGTAAAGCATAATGCGCCTCCTGAGTGTAATTGGTTCTGAGTATGCTCAGACGCAGTTTCTAAGGTAGTACGTTGTTGGATTGATTATATCTAAAACCAAAATGTGTAAAAGTCCAGGTGTCCCATATTTGTTGACAGTTTTTTCAGTCTGTTTATACTTAGGA
>DYKY01000048.1 GCA_020722365.1 Thermoflexus sp. | reverse complement strand
TTGTACAAAGTCGCAGGCGGTACGGGAACCACGGAGACTTTGGGCCCGGCACAATTCCCTGATCTGAAATAAGAACCAACCAACGCCGATTGCAGGAATGCTTGAATCTTTCTCAAAGGAGCAAGAACTATGAGACTCGTCGTTCAGTCTGGTAACCAGACCGGACAAGTCTTTGAACTCAACAAAGACACGGTCACACTCGGTCGCGATGTCCGGTGTGACGTGGTGATCTCCGACGCCGCGGCGTCGCGCAACCACTGCCAGATTCGCCGCGACCCCGGCGGCTGGACCGTTCAAGACCTGGGCAGCACGAACGGCACGGTCGTCAACGGGGAGCGAATCAGCGGTGCCCGCTCGCTGCCCGTCGGCAGCACGATCACCATTGGCAAAACGACATTGCTTGTCGAAGAAAGCCAAACAATTCCCGCCTTTGTCCCACCGCAGCCCGTCGTTGCTCAGGTTCCGATACAGCCCCCGCCGGCCAGCGGATCGAACACGACGATGTGGCTGGTCTTCGGCGGCGTCGTGATTGTGTTGCTGTTGATCGGCATCGTGATTACCGCGGTGATACTCATGCAACCTGCCCCTACCCCGATAGCGGCCGTCTTGCCATCGCTCACGCCGACCGTCGCGCCCACCGCAACGCCGGCGATGCCGACGGTGACGCTCATTCCGACGCAGGTTGTGACCGCGACCATTGCAGTCACTACGACCCGCGAGTGCATCGAATGTACGCGGACGCCAACGCCTACGTTCACTCCGACATCAACGCCAACTCCAACAGCGACGCCGACGCGCTTTTTCCCAGACCTGTTCATCATCCGACCGCCAGACAAAGCCAAGTTCGGTCAGTCCGATACCATCATCCTGCAATGGATGGCGGCGGATAACCTGCGTCCCCTCGACGAGTACTATGTTCAGGTGTCCACCCACGGCGATTTTCAGAATGATTTGGTTTGCACGCTTCGAACCAAGCAGACTCAAATCAATTTGCCGAACGAAGGATGCGCGGGCAACATGGTCTTTAACGCGATTTACTACTGGCGCGTCCAGATCATCGCACCGGGCGCAGATGGCAAACCAGTGACTGTCAGTGGTCCCGGGCAGGTGCGCCAGTTCGGCTGGCAGCCCTAAGTTCTGACATCGGAGACTTGCGGAACCACGGCGTTTCGCAAGTCTCCGGGGAGAGAGACCTATGGATTCGCTTATCGGCAGGATGCTCGGTCCCTATCAAATCGTCGGCGAAATCGGGCACGGCGGCATGGCGATCGTATACAAAGCGTACCAGAGTAAACTGGATCGCTATGCCGCGATCAAGGTGCTGCCGCCGCAGTTCACCTTCGATCCTGAATTCGTCAAGCGTTTTGAACTGGAGGCGAAAGCCGCCGCGAAACTGAAACACCCCAACATCGTAACGATTTTCGATGTGGGCAAGCAAGACGGATTTCATTACATCGCGATGGAGTTTGTCGAAGGCGTATCGCTCGGCGACCTCATCCGCCGCGAAGGATCGCTGCCGCCCGCGCGCGCGGCGACGATTATCGCACAGATTGCTTCCGCGCTGGACTACGCGCACGCGTTGGGCTACATTCATCGCGACGTCAAGCCAAGCAATATCATGATCGGCGCAGGCGATCACGCGACGCTCACCGATTTCGGCATCGTGAAAAAAGCCGCTGAAGGAACGCGCGTGACCAAGAGCGGGATGATGATGGGCACACCGGAGTACATGGCGCCGGAGCAGATCCGCGGGCAAACGGTGGACGCGCGCGCGGATGTCTACGCACTCGGCATCGTCTGCTACGAGATGCTGGCAGGACGCGTGCCGTTTCAGGGCGACACGGCGCGCGTCCTGTATGGGCAGGTGAACGAGCAACCGCCTTCGATGCGCGCGCTCAACCCGCGTGTGCCATTGGCAGTGGAGCAAGCGTTAGGCGGCGCACTGGCGAAAGACCCATCGCAAAGGTACTACCGCGCTGGCGAGTTCGCGAACGCGCTAAGTGCAGCAGCCGGAGCAACTGATCCCGCGGCTGTTCCGACATCGCCACGCGCGCCCGAAGCGCCGACGCGGTATGCAGCAAAGCCGCCGCGTAAGTTATCTTCCGTGATGCTGCCAGTGCTGGCAGGTATAGGTGGCGCGATGGTGTTGCTGATTATGGTTTTGGCCATTGCGATCAATGCCAGCAAGCCCAGTGCTCCAGCCGTTGCGCTTGCACCAACTGGGACGCCAACCGCAGTCGTGACTGTTGGGCCAACTGCCGCGGCAACGCCTGTCCCAACCTTCGCAGTGACACCGCGTGTCACGGCAACGCCATTGCCCGGCACGGAACGCTTGACGCTGGGAAATGTGCCAATGGTGTACGTGCCAGCGGGGGAGTTTTTAATGGGAAGTAGTACTGCTGATGGCAACGCACTGGCAGACGAAGAACCGCAGCACAGTGTATATCTAAACGCGTTTTGGATGGACAAATACGAAGTGACTAATGCACAATATGGAAGATGCCTGGCGGCTGGCAAGTGCGCCCCGTTGCCAGTGAGCAGATCAAACACGCGCGATTCCTATTTTGGGAATCGTCAGTATGACAACTATCCCGTAGTTGCAGTATCTTGGAATGATGCAAAGTTATTTTGTGAGTGGGCGAACAAGCGTCTACCCACAGAAGCAGAATGGGAAAAATCTGCTCGTGGCATAGATGGTCGGCTTTACCCGTGGGGCAATACGTTTGACAAGAACAAAGCGAACATTTGGCGAGGTGACGGAGGAGACACAACAGCAGTTGGTACATATCCCACTGGCGCGAGTCCATACGGTGTAATGGATTTGGCAGGAAATGTGTGGGAATGGGTGGCAGATTGGTACGATCCGAATTACTACGCAAGTTCGCCCAAAGACAACCCTAAAGGCCCATCTTCTGGGGAAAGACGTGTTGCACGCGGTGACTCATGGCATGACTTGGGTGATCGGGATATTTTCTCCAAAGGGGTGTCTTATCATTGGATTAGGGGAAGTGCAGCAACTAGGCGTAGCGCCTACCGATATGTACTATTTCCGGATACGAGATATCTTTTCCTGGGTTTTCGGTGCGCCGCAAGTTCTGTCCCCTGAATGTCACGTCTCGTGAACCAGAAGTTGAATACGCTCCACGGTGTGCAAGGGGGCAAGTTTCTGGGAGTGTGAGACCTTCCAGGTCTCGTAGACCTGGAAGGTCTTGAGGTAAATCGCTTTGGAATCACTCATCGGCACGACGCTCGGTCAATACCAAATCGTCGGCGAGATCGGACGCGGTGGGATGGCAACAGTCTACAAAGCGTTTCAGCCATCACTGAACCGCTACGTCGCGCTCAAAGTGCTGCCTGAACATCTCGCGCACGACGCGACCTTCGTCACGCGCTTTATCCGCGAAGCGCATATCGCCGAAGCGCTCAAGCATCCGAACATCATCGAGATTTACGAGATCAGCCGCAGTGAGCCGTACTTTATCGCGAGGCAACTCATCGAAGGCGAGACGCTGACTACCGTCATCCGCCGCGATCAAATCTTGCCGCCCTCTCGCGCCGCGCAGATTCTGCAGCAAATCGCGAGCGCGTTGGATTACGCGCACGCACGCGGCGTGATCCACTGCGACGTCAAACCATCGAACATTATGCTGGATCGCGCGGGGAACGCGACCCTGACCGATTTTGGAATTGCCAAGGCGGTGGAAGGGACGCGGCTGACGCAGACCGGCGGATTCATGGGCACGCCGGAGTACGTTGCGCCGGAACAGATTCAGGGACAGACGATCGATTCCCGCGCTGACATATACGCGCTAGGCATCGCGTGTTACGAGATGCTGTCGGGACGCGTGCCCTTTCAAGGCGATACTCTCCGCGTCCTCCACGCGCAAGCGTATGAGGCACCACTTCCACTGCGCTCGCTCAACCCGCGCGTGTCGCCGGCAGTCGAACAAGTCGTCCGCATCGCTTTGGCGAAGAGTTCGGCGCAGCGTTTCGCCCGTGCCGGCGAGTTTGCGGATGCGTTTGGCGCGGCAACGCGATCCGAGTCTGCCGCTATCGTCCAGTCGCCTGAGCCTAGATTTCGCACCTGCGCGCTGGGACAAGCCAATTGACAGGCTAAGCCGTCAGTTCTACGCTCTTCCCTATCGCTGGGTCTAGGGTGCGAAAGCGAGGCTGAGAAACTGACGTGGTACGTTGTTCCATCGGCGCGAGCGGGATCGCGACTCGTACTGCTGTTGGTGGGCACAGGGACGGTTCTGGCAGTGCTACTTCTGATTTTGGGACTGATCGTCAGGATGAGCCAGCCCGGTCTGCTGCCCCTGAGCAGCAACCAATCGCAGGCAGGAATCTACACGTCTGGCAACGGTTCTTTCGTAGGACTGGTCGACAATTTGATCCTCAGCAAACGATAGACAGCGATTTCACTCTATCGCGATTACGTTGAGGAGGTTAGGATTATGAACGGAAATGTGGGATTTCAACTCGTAGACAATCACAGCAGGGCTTTTGCATTACGTGGCTCCCGCATTCAATTGGGGCGTTCCAGCGACAATCAGATCGTCGTTCAGGACTCCCAGGCGTCGCGGCATCATGCCACGATCTTTGTCCAAGCCGGACAATTCTACATTCAAGATGAAGGTAGCACGAACGGCACGCGATTGAACGGCAAGCGCGTAGCCGGTCCGCAGCCACTCCAGGTTGGAGACCGCATCAGAATTGGAAACACCGAGTTTGTGGTGCAACTCGGCGCGGCGGCTCCCGCGCAGCAGATGCGCGGCGGCTATGCCGTTCCAGCGCGCCAATCGTCCGCGCTGCCGTATGTTGCCGTTGGAGGTGTCGCGGCGGCGACGATTGTTTTTCTCATTGTCGCGATAGCCCTGAGCGTACGGCGGCCGGTGAGCCAGGCAAAGGTAGTTCCAACTGCGGCGATGTCATCCCCGGTTGTGCCGTCTCAGGTGATTCCAACTCCGGTTCTCTCAACTCCGGTGGTTCCATCCCCGGCGATCCCGTCTCCCACCGCTCCCGTCCAGGTCACTACGGCTTTTGTCACCCTTATTCCAACAGCTACTCCCGTGACGCTTGAAAGCGCAGGACAGGGAGCATTCATAGGACAAAGCAGAACCTCAACTTCAGGCGAGGCGACTTATTTTGATCCATCAAGTTCTCGGCGCATCAAAGTCAAAGTGGTCGACGAGAAATCTTCCAGTCCGCTAAGGGGCATTCAAGTCACGCTCGTCTCCTATGGTTCCGCAATCATGGTGCTAGGGGAAGACCTGAATCGGGGACAGAATCAGGGATACCATTCTTCGTTGATGGTTGTCTCTAATCTTAGCGCATGGCGTCCAAGCGGGTCTGTGAGTTATCTGGCGATTCCCGTGAGCCAGACCCTCGGACAGGTCAATCTCACTTTGGGTTTGATCTCTGTTGGTCAGTTCATACAAGATGTGAAAGCAATTCATGACGATTGGCCCCAGATTCAGCCCGTAACAAACAACTGGCAATATACAGATAGATGCCTAACGGGTGAACAGCTTGCACACATAATCGGGGCTGGCGAATTTCTGGCGATGTTGCCTGTCGGGGCATTGCTCACAGCTATCGGGGTACCGGAAAGTATGGTGGTGATATTTGGCGCCGAGGATCTTATCAATTCTCAAGTGTTGCCCGAATATCTCGCTGCAAAATACCCTCGACCCACCAAGTTTAGATTCTATCGGTGGCCATGGGACCAATGGAAAACGATTCTAACTCAAAAAGGTCTTTATGAGGTTGTTGGAACTTGTGAAAGCACGCCAACGCCGCCCCCTCCGCCGCCCGCCTGTTTCCCGCTTTCCATCAATAAGCGTGAACCACAGGATGGACAGGTGTTTAACAGCAGGAATATGGCATTGAAATGGTGGACCGACTACTCACTGAAGTCGGGCGAGTCGTTCGACGTCCTAGTTTGGCCCGATGGTGGTGGCGCGAGGAGCCTCGGAGTCGGTATACCGGAAAAAAATGGGGGATGGACATTCCCAATCAACGATCTCTATGCATGGAGCCGCGGCAAATACTGGTGGACCGTGCGTGTTAAGGCGTCGAATGGCACTTATCGCAGCTGCGACGGTACGCCGTTTTGGTTCAATCTTGTAGAGAAGAATGTGCCCGCGCCAGCACCTCCATCATCCTCCTCGTCCTCGTCGTCCTCGTCATGTTGGTCGTCTTGGCACCATTGACGAGCGCAAACGAAAGTGTCGCCGGAGCGGATACGGTGAGTGATTTAGTTCCGACACAGCACGAGCGGACTATTCTCGCGCGTTTTCATGCGCTACGAGCGTTGTTCGACCGCGCCCTAGTGCGGCGGCTTGTCTCTTGCCTGATTCTATTCGGGGTATCTTCTGCCTTGATTTTGCCGAACTTGGGCTATCCGCGCGCGATCATTTTCGACGAGACGTACTATATCACTCATGCACAGAAATATCTCAACGGCATCTTCTTCCTGGAATCGCACCCGCCGCTTGGCAAGCTCTTGATCGCAGCAGGCGAACGCTGGCTCCATCCAGACGCGCCCGCCGACGAGTTCGTCAACGTCCAAAAGATCGACAGGAGTTGGCCCGCTGATCTCGATATCACCGGCTATCGCTTGATGTCGGCATTCTTTGGCATTTTGAACCCCGTCTTGGTATTCATGATCCTAACGCTGATGCTGGGAAAGGAGCTATATGCCCTAGCGATTGCGCTGTTCGTCGCGCTGGACAACGCGCTGATCGTCCAATCACGTGCGGGGATGCTCGATAGTTTTCTGATCTTTTTCTGCCTGGCATCGTTTTTGGTCTTTGTTTTCCTTGCGCGCAAGCCAGTGCCGCGCCTGGGTCCCTTCCTCTTCCTCACCGCGCTGTGGGGAATCTTGCAAGCATGTGCTGCCAATGTAAAACTAAGCGGGACGGTCGTTCTGGTTCTAGTCGTGGCGTATGCGGTACAGCTCTTGCAGTTGCATCAGACCCGTCGCTTCATTCTTCTCGGCGTGGTCTTCATCTTGTTCTTTGCCATAACGTATCTTGGATTGTGGCAGGTTCATTTTGCGGTCGCTCGGCAAGTCAATCCCGGAAATGACTATGGGATCACCGACGCGCACTGGAACATCCTGATCGGCGCAGATCATTCCGATCCGCTGACGCGTTTTGTCATCCAGTTCAAAGACGCGCTGGCGTATCACCTCAACGGCAGTTTCAACGTCGGCAAGCTCGATCTCGCAAACCCGAATGAGATCGGCAGTCCGTGGTATTGGTGGCTCGTCGGTGGGCGCGCGATCGATTATCGTTGGGAAACCCTAGATGGCGGCGCGCACTATCAATACGTTTATCTGCTCGGCAATCCGGTCACGTGGCTGGTCTCTTTACTGGGTGTGCTTGTCGGCACGGCGCTGGTGCTGTCTGATTTGCTCTTCCGGTTTCTGCGCTCGGAACGCCGGCGCTGGCTCTACATGCTAGTGCTGTTGTATTGGGCGTATATGATTCCAATGGCATTGGCAACGCGTGTAACGTATTTGTATCATTACCTTCTGCCGTTGATTCTCGGCGTTATGTTATTCGGGATCGTGCTGTGGCAAGCCACGCTGCTTTCGACAGAGGTCAAGCGAAATATCCTGATCGGCGGGCTAGCCCTATTGATGCTTGCGTTCTGGGTGTACAAACCATTGACGTACTCTGAACCACTGACGCGCCAGCAGTTTCAACAGCTCAATATTTTTCCGCTGTGGTATTTGCGATGTGTTGGGTGTTGATTCGACGAAGACGGAGCACTACACACTTGTCACATTTTCAGGAGTAGAACATGCAAGCACATTCCGGTTGGTTGCTCGACTATCAGGGACGAACGTATCCGATTCAGCCGCAAGGCTTGCGCATCGGACGAGGAATGGGTAACGAAATCGTCCTCACCGACGATCAAGCATCGCGCCGCCACGCGATTGTATGGAATGCGCAAGGCATCGTGTACGTCCGCGACGAAGGCAGCACTAACGGCACGTTCGTCAACGGCAAGCGCATTGCTGCCGCGACACCGCTCCGCGCCGGTGATCGTATCCAGATCGGGCGGACGATGTTGAGCGTGCGCCAAACCGAAGGAGCGCTCGCGCCGCAGCGGGTGCAGGCAGTTCCGGCCAACGAAACGACGAACACAACTGCCGTCCTCCTCGGAGTTTTTGCAGTGGCCATCATCGTGTTGATCTTCGCGGGAATTGCCTTTGCGGTAGTACTTGCCCCGCAATCGACGACCGTCACGCCGGTTGCCAGACTCGTTCCGACCCAAACGGTCGCCCTGGCGGCTCCGGTCACTGTGCCAACGGCAACTGGACCATCATCGACGGATGTCATCGGGCGCGCGCGCATGGCGGCGGTGTGGATCGTCGTGCCGGAGGATAACTCCGACAAGGCCTGGATCGGATCAGGCAGCGTCATCAATGCGCGGGGATTGATTCTGACCAATTATCACGTCGTCCGAAACGTCAATACAAACAAGCCCTATAACGCCAAGGATCTCATCGGCATCTTCGTTCAGAGCTCGACGGACAAACCGCCGGATCGCGCCTTCATCGCGCAGATCGCTGTCATGGACAGCACCCTTGATCTTGCCATACTCAAATTGACTTCGACCGGAGACGGCAAGCCGCTGCCGGCGAATTTGGGATTAACCGTCGTGCCGCTTGGCGATTCGGAAACTGTTAAAGACGATCAGGACATTCGCGTGATTGGATTTCAACGGGGGTCGGGAATGAGTTGGAAAGACGCGACGGTCACAACTCTGAAAGGAACCGTATCCGGTTTTGTCGAGAACCATGCTTGGATAAAGACGGATGCCCAGATCGATCACGGCATCAGCGGTGGATTAGCCATCAATGCCGTCGGCGAACTCATCGGCGTCCCAACGGCTGGTGCCGGCAAGATCGGATACATTCGTCCGATCAACCTTGCCAAGCCGTTGATTGCGAAAGCAAAATAGTCTGCGTTTGAGAGACATTTTATTTTAAAGGAGAAGAACACTATGCCGGCCCAAGTCGGACAAATCATTGTGGGCAAGTACCGCATCGAAAAGATGCTGGGCGAAGGTGGTTTTGGCTACGTATACGAAGCCACCGATCTGAGTTTGCAGCGGCGCGTTGCTATCAAGGAGTTGAAAGCTGAACTCGCAAGCGACAAGAACGCTCTCGCGCGCTTTGTGAACGAAGCGATGGCGATTGCTCAATTGAACAATCCATACATCGTCACAGTCTTTAGCCGAGAGCAGGAAGGCGATCACCACTATATGATTCTCGAATTCATGGATGGTGGCAGTCTCGCCAGTCTCATTGCCAAGCGTCGTCGACTTTCCCCGGCCGAAGCCGCTAAAATCACCCAAGCCGTTTGCGACGGCTTGGCAGCCGCACATCGCATGGGCATTGTTCACCGCGACATCAAGCCGGCGAATGTCCTACTCACGCGCGACGGCTCGGCAGCCAAGTTGAGCGATTTCGGTATCGCTCACGTTCCCGCTTCCGTAACCGGTCAAACGAACATGACACGAACCGGGATGGCGATGGGCACACCCTGGTATATGTCGCCTGAGCAGGCGCGCGGCGAACGCGTGGATGCCCGCAGCGACCTCTACTCCGTCGGCGTGATGCTCTACGAGATGCTCGCGGGATATATGTATCTCGATTTCACCAGCGATTTCTTCGGCGATCTGGAGAAACTCAAGACCGCGCCACCGCGACCGATGCCGCAAGGCACCCCATCAGCGTTGCAGCAGATCATTCTGCGCGCCCTAGCGAAAGACCCCGCGCAGCGCTTTCAGTCAGCCGAGGAGATGTCGGCGGCGCTTCAAGGATTCATCACGCCTGGCGCGACGATTGCCATTCCGCGCACCACCGCTCCCAGTCGCCGCGTGCGTCCGCCAGCACCACCTCAGCCAGTTAATCCTTTGGTTTTCGTCGGCGCAGCCATTGGCGTGCTGGTGTTGATTTTTGTGGCACTGTTCTTCGCGCTGCGTAGCCCAACTCCGCCCAGCATGCCAGTCGTCAATGTACCCACATCTGTGCCGGTCGCCTTGCTCTCAACCGCGTCGCCCACGACCGATGTGCAAACCATTGTGGCCCAAACCATTTCGGCACAAAAGACCGCGGAGAGTGCAAACGCCACTCAAGTTGCTGGAACGGTCACCGCATTGGCTCCAACTGTGACGCGTACGCCAACATCAACGCCGCCGCCGACCGCGACACCAACGCCGACGGCAACACCGCCGCCGACGGCAACACCGCCGCCGACGGCAACACCGCCGCCGACGCCGACGCGCGGGCTGTTTGGAATACAACTCCTGAGCCCAGCAAACGGGACCGCGTTCAGAGAAGAGAGGTTCGCGCCGCGGCTTGTGTGGCAACCAGATCCATCTGATTTTGTCATCAATGCGGACAGCGAATACTATCGCGTACAGGTTTTCCGACCGGGGCAACTTATCTGCAACTTCTATACAAAAGACAAATCGTATGGATTGCCACCTTCAGGGCAGCCTGGAAGCGGCTGTGATCCCGGTCTGTGGCGTTTCAACACCGGCGATTACAGCTGGCGCGTCAGTTTGGTGGTCAGGGGCAATAGCCCTAACCAAGACATCGAAAAAAGCAACTCGGAAGGTTGGCTCTTCAAGTGGTTCAAGTGAGAACAACCGTAATCGAATATTGGAGGTAATCATTATGCCATTGCAAGTCGGACAAACCATCCTGAACAAGTACCGCATCGAAAAGATGCTGGGCGAAGGTGGTTTTGGCTACGTATACGAAGCCACCGATCTGAGTTTGCAGCGGCGCGTTGCTATCAAGGAGTTGAAAGCTGAACTCGCAAGCGACAAGAACGCTCTCGCGCGCTTTGTGAACGAAGCGATGGCGATTGCTCAATTGAACAATCCATACATCGTCACAGTCTTTAGCCGAGAGCAGGAAGGCGATCACCACTATATGATTCTCGAATTCATGGATGGTGGCAGTCTCGCCAGTCTCATTGCCAAGCGTCGTCGACTTTCCCCGGCCGAAGCCGCTAAAATCACCCAAGCCGTTTGCGACGGCTTGGCAGCCGCACATCGCATGGGCATTGTTCACCGCGACATCAAGCCGGCGAATGTCCTACTCACGCGCGACGGCTCGGCAGCCAAGTTGAGCGATTTCGGTATCGCTCACGTTCCCGCTTCCGTAACCGGTCAAACGAACATGACACGAACCGGGATGGCGATGGGCACACCCTGGTATATGTCGCCTGAGCAGGCGCGCGGCGAACGCGTGGATGCCCGCAGCGACCTCTACTCCGTCGGCGTGATGCTCTACGAGATGCTCGCGGGATATATGTATCTCGATTTCACCAGCGATTTCTTCGGCGATCTGGAGAAACTCAAGACCGCGCCACCGCGACCGATGCCGCAAGGCACCCCATCAGCGTTGCAGCAGATCATTCTGCGCGCCCTAGCGAAAGACCCCGCGCAGCGCTTTCAGTCAGCCGAGGAGATGTCGGCGGCGCTTCAAGGATTCATCACGCCTGGCGCGACGATTGCCATTCCGCGCACCACCGCTCCCAGTCGCCGCGTGCGTCCGCCCACTCCGGCTCAGCCAGCAAGTCCACTCCTTATCGCCGGCACGGCAGCAGTTGTCGTCTTGATCCTCTTGCTTGGCGTGCTCGCCGCTGTCCGCCTATCCAATTCTCAATCGGCTCAAATAGTGGCAGTTACAAATCCTTCCGCGACGCCAATGGCGCAGGCAGGGCGATCTCCAACTACTGATCTGCAAACGCTTGTCGCGCAGTCCATACTTGCGACACAGAACGCGCAAAAAGCGGCGGATAGTACACTCGCGGCTCAAGTCGCCGCCTCGCTCACCGCCGCCGCGCCGACAATCACGCCCACGCCAACACCAACTCTGCCGCCTACGGCGACACCAACGCAAACGCCCACCGCAGCGCCAACGCCCACATTGACGCCGATTCCGGCATTTACGTTTATCGGCTTCAGACCTGATCCTGAAAATCCGCATCCGGGAGATAACATCGTCTTCGTCGCCATGTTCAACAACACGCTCGGGAGCGTACATCAAATCAAGTGGCGGGCGGAGATAATGGATTCGGATGGAAGCAACCCAAGTTGGAACAAACTCTACTTTACAACCAAGCCCTTGTATTCAGATGTCCCACCGGGGTCACATGAGTTGCGAACCGACCCCCCCTGGAAGATCTCCAAGAGTTCGGGGACGCGGCATTTCATGCTGCGCTTCGTCGAACTGGACGCGAACAATCAGATTATGAGTGTTTTCAAGACTCCAGCTGGTCAGGTGGATTTTCCGCTAACGCTCGCACCGTAGCAATTGCTCTTGCTCCAGAATTGTGGAGGGGAAAAGTGGGAAATGCCGCTCTCAATCGGTCAAATTCTCAATAATCGTTATCGCATCGACACACTGCTTGGTCAAGGCGGGATGGGCGCGGTCTACCGCGCATGGGACAATAATCCCCTGAAGTGCTCGCGTTTCTGTTTCATCGTGGAGCGAACCGCTGACCCTTTGGATGAAAGACATCCGTCCCGTATCTGTCCAGGTCGAAGCGAATGTAAGCGTGGGTGGGCGCTTGTACCCTGCGCGGCGAGTCACCCATCCTGTTGTACTTTCACGGCAACGGCGAGATTGCCGCGGTAGACGATTTGCGAATCAGGTGTTGGCAGTGAGGTCACAGTGATAATGCATCGTTGGATAAAACACATCGCAGTTATCGCGCCTTGGATCATACTCCTACTGATCCTTTCTGACACGGCGTCCGCAGATGACTGGGCGCGCGGCAACATCGTCGGCTTGTGCAAAGGTACCGAGATACGGACAGGCCCTGGCAAGAGATACCGCGTTCACACTATCGTTCCCGAAAACGATTGGGCAGTCAAAATCATTGACGGACCGCGCATCGCCGACGGCGAGGAATGGTGGGATACCAGCCGCAAAGCCGCCGGCGATCCCAGCGGCGGTACGGGCTGGGTCTATCGCCGTCAAGCCACATCGTGTAAAAGCAGTCCACCACCGCAGCCACAACCAACGCCGAAACCCGCGCCAGCGCGAATCGTCCTGACCTCCGAGCTTGTCCTATCGAACACGCAGCCGCGCCCCGGCGAATCGGTCAATGCAAGTTTCCGCGCCAAGAACGTTGGCGGACAAACGTTTCGCGCACGTTACTTTGGCGTCAAAGGCAGAGGACCGGGCGACAGTGTCTATGATTTCTTTTGGATGGAGAACTTTTCGCTCGCTGCCGGGCAGGAATTTCGTTACGACGCGAACCGGACGTTTGACCGCATCGGCTCGCACTGGTTCACACCCAACTATTCGCCGGACGGTAGCCATTGGGCGGACATCACATTTGCGGACGGGCGCTCAAGCCGTGTCACCATCCAGGTCGTTCAGCCGCAACCGCCAACGTCTACGCCTGAGCCGCCAACCCCTGTGCCGCAACCGACAGAACCACAGGTGGGTAGGCTCCAAATCATCGGTGGTCTCAATCTGTCCACAACTTCGCCTAAGGTCGGCGAACGCGTGACCGCGTCCTTCACCGTCCGCAACGTCGGCGGCAGCACCGTGACGATACGACGAATGGTCGCCGGCGCGCGCGGTCCCAACGCGCATAGTCGGGGATGGGGCGCGCCGAATGTCGACTTTCCGGCGGTGACGAACATCTCGCTTCTACCCGGCTGGGATTACTACTATCAGCAAAGCGCCACCTTCAGCGAACCAGGAGATTACTTTGCCGAGCCAGCCGTTCTGCTCGCGATCGGCGATTGGCAAGGCATTTTGCCCTACCCGCGCGTCTGGTTCAACGTCGCGCCGCGCGACTATCCAACGACCGAAGCGCCGCCAACCGCTATACCTGCGCCACCGCCGACGATGTCGGAACCGCCAACGCCAGTGCCACAACCAGCCACGTCAACTTCCGAGCCGCCTGCTCCTATGCCGGGCAGGCTCCGTGTCGTCAAGGCGCTTGTTCTTTCGGATACCTCGCCGGACATTGGCGAGAGCGTCACTGCATCGTTCACGCTCCTCAACGTCGGCGGACAACCAGTGACGATTCGGCGGCTGGTTGCAGGCGCGCGCGGACCGAACGCGCGCAGCCGAGAATGGAACGCACCCAATGTCGATTTTCCTGCCATCACGGATCTGACGTTGCAGCCGGGCGAAGAGTACGCGTATCGGCAGAGCAATTCATTCTCACAGCCCGGCGATTACTTTGCCGAGCCGGCGATGTTGGATAATAACGGCAACTGGACTGGCATAGCGCCTTACTCGCGCGTTTGGTTTGATGTCCAGCCCAAGCCGGCACCCACGATGCCAGTACCGCGGCCGACAACGCCGGCGCCGATACCCACCGCTACCCGTCCGCAAGCGACACCCAGAATCCGCTTTCCACTCGGCAGAGACGGATCTGATCCAACGCGGGATGGCTACATGATGTGGTATGGGTTCGGCGTGCATACCGGCTCAGGGCAACAAAGCGGCGCGTGTTTCGGTCACAAACCGTTTTCCGAACTGATTCACGCCGGTGAAGATTGGGGAGGCGATGGGTATGCTTCGATTGCCGGCCACGAAGTGCATGCAATCGCCGACGGCGTGCTCGTCCTGGATGCTTTCGGTTGGAATCCCGGCTATGCCCTGTTGATTTATCACGAATCCGCCGGTATTTGGTCGCTTTACGGTCATCTGCAAGGCCTCAGAGTTAGCAAACAAGGCAGTTCCGTGGGAGCAGGCGACGTGATAGGACATGTTCTCAATCAGAAGGGCAACTCGCATCTGCATTTTGAGATTCACACAAAAGAGCCGATTACGACTCGATGCATCGACGACAAGCCAATGTCGCTGCCCGGTGGGGCGGGTTACGTTTTGGAACCGGGCGACCTGAATAGCAGTGGGTATGTCGACCCAACCAAATTCATTCTGGATCAGATTGGAAAAACAAATCTCGCGCACACGCTAGTCCATCAGACTGTTGGCGAGGTGGGCCAAGGAGAGAACAAGAACGCAGGAGTGGTTACCGTCGCTCAGAATCAGAGTGGTCTGCGATTTGCCATGCGTTGGCCCGGCAGCACGCTTGAACTCCAGGTGATTGACCCACAGGGACGTCAGGTGGATGAATACTACAATGGCGCGCGTCTGACTCGAGAAGCAACCCGCATGCAATTAAGCGTACAACAGCCGATGCCGGGCGACTGGACGATGAATGTGATAGGCAAAGAAGTCTCAGGGATTCGAGAGCCCTACGAGATCACCGTGCTTAAAGAGGATGCTCAACGCGAATCCAATGCGACTGGATGGATGATTGGTCTGGCTTTCGTGCTATTTGCCGCCTTAAGTATCGGTACTGTGGCTGTCGTGATTTCAACTCAGCCGCCGCCCAGGGCCGCCGCCCTTTATCTCGTCAACGGCAAACACGCGCGGCTGGCCGCGCAGCTCGCCCAACCCACTATAACCATTGGTCGTGACCCGCGTAGCACACTAGTCATTTTAGACCCCGAAGTCTCCAGGCATCACGCGCAAATCGTGTGGCAGGGCAATACATTCATTCTGTACGATCTCAATAGCAAGAACGGTACGTTCGTTAACGGCACGCGTGTGCAGCAACAGGTCATAGCCGATGATGATCGAATCCGCCTCGGCGGAACCGAGTTGCTGTTCCGCGCGGACGCGACCTCTGCACGCAAAGTTAGAGCGACGACTGCCGCGCTCACTCTCGCCGATGCCTACTTGTCCGCCAAGAGCGGTCCGCGCACCGGCACGCGACTTGCCCTGAAGCACGGTGTAACTGCGCTAGGACGTGACCGGTCGTGCGACATTGTGCTGGCGGATGCTCCCGTTTCGCGCCGCCATGCCGAAATCAGAGAGGAAGCCGGCGGATACTCTATTTACGATTTGAGCACGAACGGCACGTTCGTCAACGGCGAAAGAATCGCGCACCAACTCTTGCGCGAAGGTGACGAAATCCAAATAGGCAATTCTGTGCTTATCTTTCATCGGGGTAACTGATCAGGCTGAATCCAGCCGCTAACGATCGAGGTAACGGTCATCCTTGCAGAGGCGGGAAGAAACATTTGTCAGAAAATCACGGGCGCGAGAGAATCTACTTGCACCGATGAGCATCTTCTTAACCTTCGCAAGAATTGGCTGAAACGATCACAACGACCCTGAGGAGTCGACGATGCAGACGTATTCTGGCGTAGTCATCGAGTGTCAGGGACGGCGGTATCCCATTCCGCCGGGTGGACTTGCTATCGGACGCAGCCCAAACAGCAATCTCGTCCTCGCGGATCACGAGGTGTCGCGGCATCACGCGACGATCTGGGTAACGCAGGCGGGCACGTATATCCGCGACGAGGGCAGCAGCAACGGTACCAAGGTTAACGGTATGCGCATTACGGCGCCGGTACCGATCCACGCCGGCGACCAGATTCAAATTGGGCAAACCATTCTGGCGGTGTTGCCAGCCGGCGCGGCAGACACTCGTGAAATGAGTCTGACCCGGGTGCGACCGCTAACCAGTGTTCCCGCACGGCTGGATTCGCTTCAACCCTACCCGGTCGATTACAACCCGGACGCCTACGTCGAACAGAATCTAGGGTCTAATGAGCGGCTGGTCCTGAAAGCCAAACTGCATTGGGGAATGTTCGTGGGTCCCATCGTCAACATTTTCCTCGGCATTGTACTGATCGCGCTCTCTCCGATTGGCGGACAAATGGTAGGTGATGCCGGACCAGGCATTGCTGCTAACGTGAGTCTGTTCTGCCTAGCGTGCATTGCCCTGCCGGTGTTGCTCTTCGGGCTACTCTCTCTGGTCGGCACGGCAATCGCTTACGTGACGACTGAGTTTGCCGTGACCAACCAGCGCATTATCGGCAAGGTGGGCATCGTCAGCCGCCACTCGCTTGAACTGCTCCTGAATAAAGTGGAGACAATTGAAGTTGCGCAGCCGTTCTGGGGGCGGCTCCTCAACTATGGCACTATCGTCGTCGCCGGCGGCGGCATGTTCCCAACGAAATTCCCGAACATCGCAAACCCACTCGAAGTCAGAAGGAAGATCAACTCGCAGATCACTCGACTCAACAAAGGATAGAGACCGATGGAGCAAACCGGATCGCAAGTTGGACCTTATCGCTTGTATGAACGCATCGGCGGTGGCGGCTTTGCCAGCGTCTTTGTCGCGCGCGACACACGAACGAATGAGATGGTGGCGGTGAAAGTATTGCACGCGCACCTGGCGCAGGACGCACAGTTCATCGCGCGGTTTCGCCGCGAGGCGGAAGCGCTGCAAAAAATGCCGCCACATCCGAACATCGTCCGCCTGCGCGAATTTGGGCAACAGGGTAGCACGTATTACCTGGCGATGGAGTACTTGGAAGGCAAAGACCTCTCGCAAATCCTTGCCGAGCACAGACGTTTGCCGGTGGATGAAGCGCTGTCCATTGCCACCCAGATCGCCCAAGCGCTGGACATGGCAAACCGTTACGGTTTGGTGCATCGTGACATCAAGCCGGGAAATGTCAAGATCACGCCGCAAGGCGTGGTGAAGGTGATGGATTTCGGCATCGCCCGCGCGACCGAGGGAACGAAACTCACCCAATCCGGCACGTTCATGGGGACGCCGGACTATATGGCGCCGGAAATCTGGGAAGGCAAGCCTGCCGATATCCGCAGCGACATTTACGCATTGGGCGCGATACTGTACGAGATGCTGACCGGCGCATCGCCGTTCCACAGCGACACGCCCGCGGCGATCATGCGCCGACACCTGATGGAGCAGCCGCGTCCTGTGCGCGCCGCGCGCGCGGATGTACCGCCGAACGTGGACGCGGTGATCGTCAGGATGATGGCGAAAGACCCGGCAGCGCGCTACCAAACGCCCGGCGAAGTTGTGATAGCGCTGCAAAATAAGACGACGGACGATGAGCCGACTTGGGTTGTGCCGCGACCAGTGACACCGCCGACTGAACCACGGCCTTTTGTGCCGCAACCGCATAAGCGATCGTCTGCTGTATGGGTGTTTGTGGGTGTGGGCGGCGCATTGGTATTGCTGTTCCTGGTCATTGCCATTGCGCTTGTAAGTGAGGGAGCCAAGCAAAACGTTGCGCTCGCAACGGCAACCAGCGCGCCAGTAGTGGCGCCTCCTACCTTCGCGCCGACCCACACGCCTTTGCCTACGCCGACCGCGCGCGTGATTGTTGTTACAGCCACGCCCGTACCGCCGACGAATACACCAATCCCTGGGGCTGTTGTTGTGCCCTTAGATCGATTGGCCCGCGCCAATCCGTGGTTGCCCTTGGACAAAAATGCAGAGCCGGATACTTCTTATTATGCGTTTAACGTTAACAAGTCTCCGTTCAATAGCAAAGCGGTGCGCCAGGCTTTTGCAGCTGCAGTTGATCGCAGAGTCATCGCCGATCTTGCGAACAAACTTGGCGTCAAGAACGCACGGCCAGCCACGACCTTTACGCCACCAGAGACTTTGGGACGTGATTTGTATGGACAGGTCGGTGTATCTTTTGATCCGGCGAGGGCACGCGCGTTGTTAACCCAGGCAGGCTATCCGAACGGTCAGGGGTTCCCTTCAGCAACGCTGGTCACCAACAAAGGTGGTGCCAACGTTCAGATCGCCAATGCCATTGCTGCGATGTGGCGAGAGAATCTGAACGTGGACGCGCGCGTTGAGGTGGTCGATGATTGGCAAGCGTATTTGGATCGTTTAAGGAAGGACGCTCCGCCCATTTTTCGGTTAGGATGGGTGGCGGATTTCAACGATCCAGATAATTTCTTGAAAGGGGTGTTTCATTCCGGCGCTGAACCCAACTTTGGTCATTTCTCAAATCCCGAATTTGATCGTCTGGTTGACCAAGCTGCTGGTATGAGTGATCCGGCGGCGCGGCAACTGCTCTACATACAAGCGGAACGTATCTTGTGCGAAGACCAGGCGGCAGTTATCCCAGTGTTTCATAGGACCTATCAAGAACAATAGGTTTCCCCAAAAAGCGACCGCACCAGAGGTGAATAGAAATGACAGAACAAATCGGTGCCCCACTTGCTTCAGGCACTCTGCTCGAGAACCGTTATCGCATTCGCGGCATACTCGGTCAGGGCGGCATGAGCCGCGTGTATCTTGCGGACGCTACCCGCCTGCAAATGTTGGTCGCGGTCAAGGAAAATCTTCAGACCAGCCCGGAGGCGCGTTCCCAGTTTGAACGCGAGGCACAGTTCCTTGCGCGCCTGGCGCATCCGAGCATCCCCCGCGTCATCGATAGCTTCACTGATGCAGACAACGGGCGGCAGTATCTTGTGATGGAATATATCGAAGGGGAAGATCTGGCAGCGATGCTCAAGCGCGTGGGACGGCTTCCCGAAGCGGCAACGCTCGCGTGGATCCGCCAGATCATGGATGCGGTGGAATATCTGCGCAGCCGGCAGCCACCGATAATCCATCGCGACATCAAGCCAGCCAATATCAAGATTACGCCTCAAGGCAAAGCCGTGCTGGTGGACTTTGGCATTGCCAAGGTCTACGACCCCAATCGCGGCACGGTGACCGGGTTGCCGGCAGTTACCGCAGGATATGCTCCTCCCGAACAATATGGCTTTCGCACAACACAACGCTCAGACATCTATGCACTGGGCGCAACTCTTTACACGATGCTGACGGGACAAATACCGCCTGAGGCGCCGCTCCGCCAAGCCGGGGAAGAAGCGCTGGTTCCTCCGCGTCGCCTGGCTCCCGTATCGGCGCAAACGGAGAAGACGATATTGCGAGCGATGCAGGTGGAGAGCACTCAACGCTGGCAATCCGTGGGCGAAATGCGCGCAGCGTTAGAGGGGCGCGCGACAACGCCACCGCCCAGATGCCACAGCCCGTACCAAAGCGTCCGACCGCGTCAAACCCGGTCGTCATTGGAGGAATTATCGGAGCATTGATTCTCCTGGTGCTGGTCGTCGGTGTCGTCGGAATGACTCTGGCACTTGGTTCAAATAATTCTACACGGACCCCAGCACCGACTCTTGCAGCCATCGCGAATACCCTATCAATTCCAACTCAATTGCCGCCGACTCGACCTTCAGCGTCTGCGACGATCCAACCCACTTTGACTACTTTGCCAATTGCCGGTCCTGGCAAGGTTCAATGCACCGACAAACTCGGCTGCATCGACATCGGAGCTAACGAACCTATTCACATCGCCTACGCGTTCGTAACCTCAGGCGGCGCCTCGACGCTGGGACTGGACACCAAGTATGGTGCGGAAATCGCGATCGACGATGCGGGCGGCAAGGTGCTAGGGCACGCGATCAAGTTCGACGGACAGGACTCGGGTTGCTCGGCGCAAGGAGGTCAAACCGTGGCGACGAAGATCGTTGCTGACAGAACTGTGGTGGCGGTGATTGGCACGAACTGCTCAAGCGCAGCGCGCGCTGCAGCACCCATTCTGACACAAAGCGGACTGACGATGATTTCGCCGTCAAATACAGCCCCTGACCTAACAGACCCGGTGAGGCATGTGCCAGGATACTTCCGCGTATCATTCAACGATAAGTTTCAGGGCAGGGTGGCAGCACAATTCGCTTTCAGCCAGTTGAAAATTACAAGAGCAGCGACGATTAATGACGGATCTATCTACACTCAGAGCTTGGCGAACGTGTTTGCCGACACGTTCAAGCAATTGGGCGGGACGATCACGGCGCAAGAAGCGGTGAATGTCGGTGACAAAGACGTGAAACCGGTGTTGGCCCGCATCGCGACCGGGAAACCGCAGTTAGTCTACTTCCCAATCTTTGTCGCAGAAGGCGGAGCGATATGTTCACAGATCAGAGATGTGCCGGGTCTGGAACAGACGGTGATGGTGGGAGCAAATGGAATTTTCTCGCCAGACTTTTTGAAAGCGTGTGGCAAGAACGTGATTGGGATGTATTGGTCAAGCCCAAATTTCTCGGCGTTTGGAAGTGGATATCAGAAGTTGGTGAATGCGTACCTGAGAAAGTACAACCTGCGAGGCACGCTGGCACCCTTCCATGCGCACGCGTATGATGCGATGAACGTAGTTCTGACAGCGCTTCAAAAACCAGGCGTCGTCGTGAAAGATGGCGATGGAACTTTGCACGTTCAGAAACAAGCATTGCGTGACGCTATCGCAGCGACAGACATGCAAGGAATCACGGGACACATCAAGTGCGACCCGAATGGTGACTGTGGGGATCCCAAGTTCGCGATCTATCAAGCCACGGCTGACAATTTCGCCCGACTTCAAATGCCCGCTTCACCCATCTGGCAGCCGTAAGCGACCAACCGAATTCACCAATTACAAATATGCACTTCAAGGAGCATGAGAATGCCTGACACTCTTATCGGACAGACCATCGGTAATTATCGGATCGTTTCGGAGATCGGACGCGGCGGAATGGCGACGGTGTACAAAGCGCACCAGACTTCGCTTAACCGCTATGTCGCGATCAAAGTGCTGCCTCCCTATTTTCAGCACACCAAAGAATTCTTGGCGCGCTTTAAGCAGGAGGCGCTTTCCGCCGCCAAGTTGCAGCATCCCAACATCGTCCAAATCTACGAGACCGGCGAATGGAACGGCTACCATTTCATCGTCATGGAGTACGTCGATGGCGAATCGCTGCAATCGTTGATGCAGCGGCGCGGTGGTCCCCTCGATTTGCCTACCGCCCTCAATCTGCTGGCGCAAATCGGGTCCGCGCTGGATTACGCTCACTCGCAGGGAGTTGTCCATCGCGACGTCAAGCCGAGCAATATCCTCATCGACAGACAAGGGCGCGCGCTGCTCACCGATTTCGGCATCGCCAAAGCCGCCGAGTCGACGCGGCTGACGCAGACCGGCGCGAGCATTGGCACGCCGGAGTATATGGCGCCCGAGCAAGCCGAAGGTGAGCCAGTGGACGCGCGCTCGGATCTCTATTCGCTGGGCGTGATCTTGTTCCAGATGCTGACCGGCTACGTTCCCTTCACCGGCGCGACGCCTACGGCGATCATGTTCGGGCATGTGCACAAAGCGCCGCCGTCGCCGCGTTCGATCAATGTCGCACTGACGCCGGCAATCGAATCGGTGGTCCTCAAGGGGCTTGCCAAGCGAAAAGAAGACCGCTTCCAGAGCGCAAGCGAGTTGGTGAACGCGTTGCGCGCGGCTCAGCAAGGCAAGGCAACTGTCTTTGCGCCAACCGTACCGGCGTACCCGATACAAATGCCATCACCTGTCAACGGACGCAGAGGTATGCCGAATTGGATCGCGCCTGTAGCTGCCGGCACAATCATTGGTCTAGCGCTAATCTGCGGTCTGATCGGACTCGCGTTGGTCGTCCGCAGCGGATCACCAACGCCGACGACAATCGCCGTCAATCCGGCTGGAGCCAGGAGTCCATTGGTTCTCGGTTCTGCCGCGACGCCAACTCTGCTGCCGCCTACGGTAACACTTGTGCCACTTTCCCCAACGGCAACATCGACCCAAGTGCCCACCGCCGCTCCGCCGACCAATGCGCCGACGATTCAACCATCATCTACGCCGCAACCAACGGACACGGCGGTCCCACCCACGCCGACGCCCTCAGGACCTCCAGGCATGGTGTTCGTTCCCGCTGGCGTCTTTTGGATGGGCGCAAGCGAAACGGATTCGCAGGCAGCTGCGGATGAAAAGCCCGGGCACTTTGTCGACGCCAGCGCGTTCTACATCGATCGCTTTGAAGTGACCAACGCACAGTGGAAGCAATGCGTCGACGCCGGCAGATGCCCCAAGCCCAATGGAGTGTATTCGCAGCAGTCGCCTCACATGGCGTACGGCAATCCAACCTATGACAACTTCCCCGTAGTTTTTATTTCCCAGGGTGTGGCATCGGACTATTGCGTCTGGAGAGGCGAGCAGAGAGGTGAAAAATGGCGGCTGCCTTACGAGTACGAATGGGAGAAAGCCGCGCGGGGTACTGACAAGCGAATCTATCCGTGGGGAGATACCTGGGATGGATACCGAGCGAACGCCGCGCAAGGGAAACCGGGACCGCTTGCCGCAGACACGTACTCGAATCCGGCAGACGCCAAGACCTACGGGTGCAGTCCCTTCGGCGTTTGCAACATGGTCGGAAATGTTCGGGAATGGGTTGCTGATTTCTACGGCTCGCATTGGTATTTCGACAGTATGAGGGACGGTCCCGCTTCGGGTATTCTCCAAGATCCAATCAACTGGTCAACGCCTCCCAAGTTCGTGATTCGCGGCGGATCGTTCAAATCGAGCGCATTCGACGCGCGCGTGTCCAAGCGCGACGCGCGGAACGGCGCAGACACTATCGATGATGTGGGTTTCCGGTGCGTCAAATCGGCAAAATAGTTTTCGACAAAGTTCTTCAATCTCGATGGGAAGGTGAAGATATGAAGCAGATAGAGAGTTCTCCATTCATCGGCGGCTATTGGTCGAGCACGGGCAAAGTGCGCCAAGAGAATGAGGATCGATTCTACATCGCTCGCAAAGACCTGGCACCACAAACCGTTCAGACGAAAGGTTACTTGGGCATCGTAGCAGACGGCATGGGCGGACACGCGAAAGGCGAGGTCGCCAGCGAGATCGCCGCGCGCCGCGTCGCGGAAGAATACTATGCCGATCCCAATCCCGATCCGCAGCAAGCGCTACGCCGCGCGGTACAGGTCGCGAATGCCGAGATTTTTTCAGCGGCGCAGCGGCAAGACCTGAGCGGGATGGGTACGACATTGGTCGCGGCGGTCGTCGTGGGGAATCACGTCATCTTTGCGAATGTGGGCGACAGCCGGGCGTACCTGATTTCTCGCGGCAAAGCCATTCAAGTCACACACGACCACTCGTGGGTGCAAGAGCGCGTCGATAAGGGCATACTCACGGATGAGCAGGCGCGGCAGCACGCGCAGAAGAATCTTATCACACGCGCGCTCGGTAGTCAGCCGCAAGTCGAGGTAGACCTATTCACCGCGGAGGCGCGACCCGGCGATTGGGTGCTTCTTTGTTCCGATGGACTCTCGAACACCGTGCGCCCGGAGGAAATGGCGCGTATGGTTTCGCAGCACACGCCCAGAGATGCCGCCAAGCAATTGATTGGCATGGCAGACGCGCGCGGTGGACCCGACAACAGCACTGTCGTGATTTTGCCGGTTGGAGGAGGCGCGGCGCCGATCCCGGAACGCGCGGCGATGCCCTGGCTGTTGCCGTTGGCGGCGGCATTTGTAGGCGTTTT
>DYKY01000233.1 GCA_020722365.1 Thermoflexus sp. | reverse complement strand
TTGGTCAGCGCGTCGGTGCGTTGGTCCAAAAAGGCGAGCACGTCGCCCTGGGCCTGCAGCACGTTGGCCTCGCCGAGGCGGTCGCCGACGGCGCGGAACAAGCCGAGCGCCGCGTCATACTTGGTCAGCGCGTCGGTGGTTTGCTTCAAGAAGTAGAGCACGTCGCCCTGGGCCTGCAGCACGTTGGCCTCGCCGAGGCGGTCGCCGACGGCGCGGAACAAGCCGAGCGCCGCGTCATACTTGGTCAGCGCGTCGGTGGTTTGCTTCAAGAAGTAGAGCACGTCGCCCTGGGCCTGCAGCACGTTGGCCTCGCCGAGGCGGGCGCCGACGGCGCGGAACAAGCCGAGCGCCTCCTCCAGACTCACTTGGGCTGAGGGAATACGATAGCTGCGTAGATACAGGTTCCCCAATTCGAGAAGCAGTTCGGCGCGCGCGTTGCGTTCCGCTTCCCCATCGCCCAAGCTGCGGTAATCATCGACCAACCCTTCGAGCGTCACCAGCCGTTGAGATTTTTCAGTTTCGGGGAGTTCGCTCCATTCCAACGTTCCACCGCGCGGCTGCTGGTAGACGGCTTCTGCCCAAGTCGTCTCCGGCGCGAATTCGAATACGCCGCTGCGCCAGGCCCAGAAGTCGGGCGCGCCGCGCGCCATGCGGGTCAGGTTCTCATCGCGTAACCAAAAAACAACGGGGTGGTGTAGACCGCGCAGGATGTTGCGCGTCAGGTTCAAGCGTTCCAGCACCGGCGGGTGCGGTTCGCCGTGGGGCATCTGCGTTTCCAGGTTGCAGACGTGCAGGCTGCTGTCGGCCGGCGCGCGAGCGTCTTCTTCCAGCAGGCGCGCCACAACGCTGTCCTGAGGGCCGATGTCTATACGACGCAGTGTGTATCCTTGCGCCGTCAGGCGCGCGAGCGCGTCGTCACGCTGCGCGGCCAGATTGCAGCGTACAAACAGCAGCGTAAACCCTTCGGCCAGTTCCAGGGCGCGCGAGAGATGTTGAAGGACAGCCTGGTTTTCCGTGCTGATGGTCAGTGCTTCATTCATACATTTTGTACGACGAGGCCGGTTTTGGCTCGTTCTTCCTGCAAAGCGGCCTGAAATTTGGGCAGCTTGCGCACTGCCGGGTGAACGTCGTGCCAGGGTGGCGTCCCGTTGATGTATTCCAGCACACTGAGATTATAGAGCATCAACTCGTGGGCCTCATCGGCCTGTACCTGTTTGGTCATATGGACATGGGCCAGGAGGTTGTAATGGGCTTCAGGGATCATCCGGCTGTAGGTGGCAACGAGTTGCGCTTCGGCCCGTTTGATCACATCCAGTGTGATGGGACGTGGCCAGACGTCGCTAGGCGCGTACACGCAGGCCTGACGCACCATAAACATCAAATCACGGGGGTGCCCACCACTGGCCTCGCACAAATAGGTTACTGCATCGGGTGTGCAAAGCGTATCGAGATCAACACGTGCGGCAAGCATATCGCGCAAGTGGTCCAGTCCCGGCTGGTAGGGTCTGTTCTCACGATCGCACACTTTGATCATCGGTAAAACGTGGCAGTCTGGGAAGATGCTCTGTACTACTGTGGCGCGGTCGGAATACATCAACGAAATCGGCACGGTGTAGATGAGATGACAATTGAGGTCGCGCAGTTGCTCACCGTGCTCGACATAAAAGGCGGTGTGTGACGTGCGCCCGTTGCCTAAATCGCGGAAGACGATGCGATCAAGGTTATCCACGATTAAAACCAGGCCCTGCTGTCCTTTTTTTAGAATCTTCGCATGGATGTCGCGCAATAGCAGGTTGACGTTGGCGATCAGTTGCGAGACTTGCGAGTCCAGTTTGCGCCGAATTTCTGTTTTGACGGTGCGCCCGGTTTTAACTTGTGCTGTGACCCGCGCTAACAAGCGCGCTACCAATGGCAACTCCTTCGGCAGACCGATGCCCAATTCCGCTTCGGTTGCCAGCTCGCGCCCGACTTCTTTGCGTTGCTCCTCGGTGTAAAAAACTTCATTGCACCACGCTTCGACCTCGTTCAGCAGGCTATCACGGACGCGAATGCCCTTTATCTCCAAGTCACTGACCAACCGCTGCGCGATGGCAAGCAGCAGATCGGTGTACTCGATGTCGTTGAGATCCAGGTCGTCGTCGGACTCGAAGTAGAGCACAATATACCCGGCTTCTTCCAACCGCGCCTGCAGTCGCAGCAATTCGGTAGATTTGCCGCACCCGCGATGCCCGATAAACAATTGCGCCGTAAACCGCGATTCAGACCACAGAATCTTTTTGAGCATCTGGCTGACAATATCCTCGTTGCCGCGTACCGGGGTGCAGTCTACATAGCGCACATCCCCTGCGGGAAGCGGCTGGACTGGATCGGCGTTGTTATAGGCATCTCTCAGTGTGCGGGCTTGGACCATAGCTGCCTCCTCCGAAAGTTTTCAACGGACAATTTATCGTGTTAAAACAGAATTATAATAGGCTTAAATTGCCAAACGTCAATGCGCGCATCACATATAACGAATTTGTCATCCCGGCCTGGATGCGGATCAGGATGTCTGCCAAAGTGTGTGCTCCTTAGAAAATAGCTTTGCTTCAACGCTTAAGGCGGATCACAATTCGCCGTCCCCGCAGCGCCGGATTATGATCTAGCGCAAGCATTTTCGTCCGGTTACCGGCGAACGCACATTACAGAACGCACTTGCATTTTCTCTGCGTCCTCGGCGTTCTCCGCGGTGGAAAGGCGCTAACAACTGCGCGCGTTGGCTCGCTGCCAGGCTCTACTCCGCCGGCGGCTTGTCACCGCCGGTCAGCTTGGGACGCGCTTTGACCGCTTTGGCGTGGCGATTCACCAGTTTCTCCAGTTGTTGCAGGGCATCGGTTGTCGCTTTGTCCAACTCGTCTTGCGCCGTATCGCGCTGCGTGGCCCACGCCAGGTGCGTCCAGTAGCTGTTGTAGATCACGCCCAGCCAGGTGATGTAGAGCAGGTTTTCCTCGATGCTTTGCGTGGAGCGGCTGATGAAGTAGGTGACGAACGCCGCGACGCCTACACCCAGGAACACAGCGCCGGCCAGCGCGTTGCCCTGCGCGGCCAGCACAATGCCGGTGATCACGGTGCCCACGCCGACGGCGAACAGGAGCCAGTACATCACCACTGTGGAATTGTGCGAGCGCATAAAGGCGCGCCGCACATCGTCGAAGATGCGGCCGTTGTTTTCGTAACCGGCTTTCACATGATCGATATAGGCCTGGTACAGGTCCGGGTGCTGTTCCTTGAGCTTGATCAGCTCTTCGGATGCGGGAGCCGGGCTGAAGGCGTGCGCGAAGCGGGGATCATTCGATTCTGGCGTTGACATTGTTTCCTCCTTTGTTGGGTGCGCCATGTCGGCGCTGGATAAAGATTGGGGTTCTAACCCCGAGTTGTCCGGTTTGTTGCCGGGTTGATCTGCGGTGGCTGTGGACACCAGCACAGGGCGCGGCGTGGCCTCCGCGGTCTCGACCACCGGCAGCTTTACCGCCGGATCGCCGATGATCGTGTACCACTGCGCGTCGTTGGCGGCCATCCACGTGTTCGCAAGTTCGACGCCCGCCTTGAACTCGGGAAATTGGGCGTCTTCGAGCAGTTGCTTCATATCTGTGGCCAGTTCGGCGTAACGCTGGTTGAGAGACTCGACGGCTGCGCCGACCGGGTAGCGATTCATCAGGCGCTTGAGGGTGCTCTCGAAGACCTCGGTCTGCGGCGGGATCGTGCCGTCTTCCTTGGCCAGCCACACGAACGAGCTGGGCCAGGCGCGTTCGACATGCCCGATCACGGCCAGCGCGCCGCCCGCGGGTGCGCTCAACATCCGCTTCGGCAGGCCGGCGACGAAGGGGTGGGGCGTCAATTCGAGCGGCGGGCCGGGTTGTTGCCCAAGTCGCATCCGTTGCAGGCGGGCGTAGGCATCCAGTTGGGGGGTGCCGCCGCTGAAGCAGGCGAA
>DYKY01000047.1 GCA_020722365.1 Thermoflexus sp. | reverse complement strand
CGGGGGAAGAGGGGGCGAATAGCGAATAGCGAATGGCGAATGGCGAATGGCGAATGGCGAATGGCGAATGGCGAATAGCGAGTGGCGAGTGGCGAGTGGTCAACCACCTAACCACCCAACAACCCGATTATCCAACTATCAACGACCTGACTATTCGACTATTCGACTATCCGACTATCCACGCAAGTAATCGAGAAGGTGCTGGAGAGCGGCGTGGGCGGCGGCTTCGTTATTGGCGGCGCGGCCTGCGGTGAACTCAGGCGAACCGTCACCAGTGATGAGGTGCCGCCAGGCGTAACGTTCGGTCGGCGTCGCCAGGCCGAGGTAGTACAGCCCCACCGGTTTTGTGGCGGTCGCTCCCGTCGGTCCGGCGATGCCGGTGACGCTGACCGCGACTTCCACGCCGAGCGCGCGACACGCCCCCGCCGCCATCTCCAGCGCCACAACCGCGCTCACAGCGCCCCAGCGAATGAGGGTTTCCTCGCGCACGCCCAATAGCCGCATCTTGACGGCGTTATCGTAGGCGATAATGCCGCCCCAAAAGTACTGCGAGCTGCCCGATACCTGCGTCATCAGGTAGCCGATCAAGCCGCCGGTCGCGGATTCGGCCACAGCCATACGCCAGTTCCGCAATAGCAATTGTTTTCCAATATCGTCGGCTAACATTGTCTCTCCTCCGTGATCCAGTTATATCGCTGATTGTAGCACAAGCCGGATCAAGGAACAATAAAAGACTGAATGGGGTCCGCTTTTCGTTCAGCCGATCGCGACTTAACGTCATTGTAGCGTGTAAGCAGAGTCGTGCTACAATAAAGAAACTCGCAGATCTTGCAGTCCTTTAGGTTGCAATGAAATCAGGCGATGAATTTGAAGCGGTAATCCACCACTTTAACTACCAGACTAAAGACTACCGGACTATTCTCAAGGGAGGTACACAATGTCTAGACAAATAACCCGATGGATCAGTATCGCTCTCCTCGTCACATTGCTGAGCGGCTGTGAATTCTTATCCGGGATCTTGGAACCGACGCCGGCAGTCCCGCCGGCGGCAGAGATGCTGCCCGATCTGCCCGATTACACCATCGTCGAAGGACAGACACTGACCGAGTATCTCGGAACGTTGAGCGAAGGGGCCGCACTGCTGGCCGGCCGCCCCGACCTGGCCGCACTTGCCCTCGGCGTGGACAAGTTCATCGGCTGCTACCAGGATGTCGGTGCAGTGCGAGCGCGCGTCTACAGCAACAAGGAGAATCCGCTCTCGGCCGGGGCGGTGGCTATCGCCGACCGGGACGCGTTGCTCGATCCCAAGAATCTCTTTGCATGCCTCCAACCTGTGGTAGAAACCGACGACGCGAGCGCCCAAGGGGTTGCCATCGAACCGTGCTCCGCCAGTTACACCCTCACGCGCGACAACGGCGCTGTCAGCGCAGAATTCTACATCCTCTACGCCGGGACCACACAGGAGACCTGCCATGCGTTTTGTGCGCAGTTAGAGGGATGCACGGCACATTGATGAACGCCTATACCTTCTCCTCACGCAACCTCTTCACCGACTACGGCCTGGACCGCGTGCACCACCAACTACAAGATGAGACCTGGGTTGCCGCCCAACTCGTACATCCCGACACCCGCTTCCTGCCCGTGTGGCGGATGCTGCACCTCATCGCGCCCGGCGATCCGCCGCGCCCGGTTTGGCTGACGCCAGAAGCCGCAGCGGCCTTCCTTGTACAGGCCGCGTCCGTCACTGTGCTGGGCGTCGCCGAAGGGCGCACTTACGCCACATTTGATTTGCCTGCGACGGCAGAGCCGCCGGCTACGTTGGCGGCGCTCGGCGCGTTTGAGGACTTGCGCCGGATCAGCCCGCTGTTGAGCCGGTTCGACGGCGGGATGCTCGCCTACGCCAGAGCGATGGCCTATTGGCACGCACAGCACCGCTTCTGCGGCGTGTGCGGCAGCCCGACCGAGAGCCGCGAAGGCGGGCATGTGCGTGTCTGCACGAATCCGCAGTGCAAGCAGCAACACTTCCCGCGCACCGACCCTGCTATCATCGTCTGCACCACGTGCGGGGATAAGATCCTGCTTGGACGACAGCCCACGTGGGCCAAAGGCCGCTATTCCAACATCGCCGGCTTCGTCGCGCCGGGCGAGAGCCTGGAAGATGCTGTCGTGCGCGAAGTCCAGGAAGAAACCGGCGCGCGCGTGGCTGCCGTCCACTACCACTCCTCGCAGCCCTGGCCTTTCCCAAGCTCATTGATGCTCGGTTTTACCGCCGAAGCGGTCGACGACACGCTCTGCGCCGGGCCAGAGTGCAACGATGGCGAGCTGGAAGACTTCCGCTGGTTCACCCGCAGCGAAATCCGCCAGGGCCTCGAAGCCGGGACGTTCGGCCTGCCCTCGCGCAGCTCCATCTCATTCCGCCTTATCGAAGACTGGTTCGATGCGGGCGACCAAGGCCACTTGGCCCCCCTCAAGCTACGTTACAACCCGGACTGAGCGTTATAATAACCCAACGTTGCGACTATCCGACTAACGACGATGCGACTATAAACAAGGAGCCTGACAATGAAGCAAACCCCATCCCGTGCTTTTCGCCTGAGCATGTTCGCCGCGCTCTACGTGGTGCAGGGCGTCGGCCTGGCCTACTTCAGCAACTTCCAGAAGCCCTACCTCGACAGCCTGGGCATCAGTCCGAACGCCATCGGTGCACTCACTTTTGTCTTGCAAATCCCTTTCATCCTCAAAATCTTCATCGGCATGCTCAGCGACAAGGTCAACCTGCTGAGAATGGGCCACCGCAAGCCGTATATGCTCCTGGGACTGGTGCTGGCAGCGGTCGCTTTTGGCGGAGCGACGTTCGCACTGCCCGACGCCAATTTTCCGCTCTTCGCCGTGCTCATCACGCTTGGCTCGTTCAGTGTGACGCTGTTCGACTCCACGACGGACGGCCTGGCGATCGATAGCACCCCGCGCGACGAGCAAGGATTGGTACAGGGTGTGATGGTTGGAGGGCGCGCGGCAGCCTTTATCGCGCTGTCGCTGATTTTTGGGACGCTGGTCCAGCGCACCGGCTACCGCGTCGTCTTTCCCATCATCGGACTGAGCATGTTGATCCCGTTGATCTGGGTCGCGCGCGTGCGCGAGCCGGCCCGCGACGCGACGACGCGCTTTCAATGGAGTGCATTCAAAGTCCTCGGCCAGCCGCGCTTTCTGCTCTTTGCGCTCTACGCCGTCGCCTATTCGATCGGCTCTTTCGGCACGGATGGGGTGATCACGTACTTCATGCGCCAGAACTTCAACGCCACGGAGAGCATCATCGGGCAGTACGGCGCACTGCGTGGGATTGGGGCTGTCGTCGGCGCGCTGGCAGGCGGCGCGCTTATCGACCGCATCGGACGCAAGCGCAGCGCCTACATGGGAGTGATGCTCATCTCCATTATGGCAGCCCTCATCGGCGCAGCAACAGGGGCGCGAGTCGTACTCTGGATGGGCCTGGTGTGGGGCATCGTCTGGGCCTTCCAGGAGACGCTGTTCTTCGCCCTCACGATGGACATCGCCGACGCGCGCATCGCCGCCTCGGTCTTCGCCATTATGATGGGCATCTCCAACCTGGGATCGGCGGTCGCCGACGGCCTCGCCACCGCCCTCAGCGACAACCTGGGCTTCACGGCGGTCTTCTGGCTGCTGGCGGCAATCAACTTGATCACGCTGCCGGTGCTATGGCGGCTGTTCAAGAAAGCGCCGGAGATTGCGAATCGGGCAAAGTAGGGGAATGCTGGCAACTCAACCTTTGTTATCCCTCCTTTTATGCTATAATTGGTTGAGGAGCGTAAACGATGTTGGATTTACATTTAGAGCTAAAACCACAGACTGCTGTAAAGCTAAAGCGGGTTCTGGATTTGCATCCTGACCAGGAAACTTTTGCGCGAAATGTCATCGCCTACCAAACCGCAGAGCTAAAAAAAGCTATTCTCAATCTACGTCTTGATCTCAAAGCCTTTGAAGAAAAGCACCGGCGTCCAAGCGCCGATTTCTACGCAGAATTCACACAAGGAGCAATGGATGACTGTGAAGAATATATTCTCTGGGCCGGCTTATACGAACTGTTGATTGAGAATCAAAGTCGTCTGGCAAGCCTGCAATGATCGCCGTCTACTTCTCGCAGATCGAAAACGTCCTACAGACATTCCCTAACATCCGCACCTATACGCTCCAAACAAAAGTCTATAATGCCACACAAGGCTACATCAGTGGACGTATCATCTTTGACAATGGTTGGTATCTCGATTTCACTGAAGTTAAAGACACTGATGTCAGCCCAAAACTCAAGTATCGTTATCAATGCATGAACGAAGAACAGGTTTTGATCTTCCGATATGATAACGCACCACATCACAAAGAGATTCGCACATTTCCACATCATAAACATGGCCTACATCAGGTAGAAGACAGTCCTGAACCAACTCTATACAAAGTTCTGCTTGAAATTGCCGACATGCAACGGCATCAATGAAAAAACGCTCGCCTCGACGCCTGAAAATATGTAGGCGGGCGGCCCCTTAAGCGATCGTAAAAGTATAACTTCCCGAAAGCTGTGGCCGGTCTCCGACCGCACCACCGTGGCTCTAGGCGTGGGCGGGCACGGTCAGAGACCGGCCCGAGCAGCGGGCGAAGTAGCACTAATACCGTGCAGCGCAAATAGCTCACCAGTTTATGCTTGCCAGGGATCGTCAGCTCCCGGCGTGGCGCGCAAGAATCGCGAATCTGGCGATCCGCTCCGAGCCTGTCTAACCGGTGCGGGACTTCTGCCACGATGTACAGGGCTATTTGCCAACCGGTCCTACAAACAGGTAGGTATGCTGTAATGGGGAGCGTATCCGCGTAAACGTAAGATGACTATGAAAAAATACCTCGGATTGTTATGTGTTCTCGTCACCACCCTCACCGGCTGTTCCGGCATTGAGATACCGGTGGACATCCCTCTGCTGGCGACGAAAACACCCACACCGACGATCACGCCGTCCCCCACCCCCACCCCGACACCCACGCTGACCCCCACACCGACCGCCACGCCCACCCCAACCCCGACACCTACCCCGACCCCGATGCCGGGTGAGGTTCTGGAACAGGCCGAACACGCCTACCGCAACGGTGACTGGGACACGGCAGAAGCGCTGTACGGGCAATTGCTGCCGCTCTCGTCGATCACGCAGGAGCAGGCGCAGCGCGCGATGCTCGGTGTGGGACAGACGCGCCTGGCGCGCGGCGCCTACGCTGAAGCGATCGAACTGCTGCAAACTCTCGTCGCCGACGCGCCGCAACTCGCCGAAGCCCACCTCTATCTTGCCGACGCGCTAATGGTTTCCGGCGACCCGCTCGCCGCTGCCGGGCACTACGACGCCGTCGCCCAGGCCTACCCCCTGCTCACCCATCCCGCCCGCGAGTGGCAGGGCGACGCGCTCTACGCTGCCGGAAAGTACGAAGAGGCGCGCGATGCCTACAACCTGGCGCTCGCCGCCGCCGACACCAACAGCAAGAAGGCGTTCCTCGGCGAAAAGCTTGGTCTCACCTACGCCGCACTCAACGATTACGCCGCCGCCCTGAATGCCTACGACAGCATCCTCGACGTCGCGCAAATCGCCAGCTACCGGGCGCGCATTATGGCCCAGGCCGCCGACACCGCGCTCATCTTCGGCGACGAGGCTGAAGCTTACCGCCGTATGCAAATTCTCATCGCCACCTACCCCGCTCAGGCCCCCGCCTACCAGGCGCTCATCAACCTGGTGAACGCCGGGCAACCGGTCGATGAAACGCTGCGTGGTCTGGTGGATTATTACGCCGATGCCTACGACCCCGCGATTGCAGCCTTCACCCGCGTCATCAACGCCAGCGCCGACCACGGCGGCGAACCCCACTACTACATTGGGCTGTCGTACCTGGGAGCGGGAAATTACACACGGGCGCTGTCGACTTTCCAGGTCCTCCTGCGAGACTACGTGGGGGATGATTACTGGGGCAGCGGGTGGATCGGCAAGGCGCAGGCGCTCGCTGCACTGGGGCGCACTGACGAGGCTGTTATCGCATACCTGACCCTGCCGGACGAGTTGCCCGATCACCCGCGCGCGGCGGAGGCAATCCGCAGCGCCGCCGACCTGCTCGAACGCGCCGGGCGCTTTACAAATGCCGCCGCCCTTTACCTGGAGATGGCGGAGACCTATCCCAACGACGAGAATGCGCCCGACGCGCGCTTTCACGCCGGGTTGCTGTCTTATCGCGACGGCGATCTCGCCACGGCGCAAGCCACCTGGAACGATCTCGCCGTCTGGTATCCGTACAGCGAACGGGCGCAGGGTGCGCGTTTCTGGGTGGGAAAGACCCACCTGCAAGCGGGCAACGTCGTCAGCGCGACGGAGGCGCTCAGCGAAGCGGTGGCCGCCGGGCCATGGGACTACTACGGCTTGCGAGCGGCCGATCTGCTGAAAGGGCGGGAACCGTTCGCCGTCACGGATGTGCCGATTGCGGCCTGTGACACACTCGAAGACCAGACCGCCGCCGAAAGGTGGCTGGCCGGATGGATGGGGCTGGAATCGAGCGAGGGGTTGGCGACGTTGCCGCCGGAACTGCTGGACAACGTCTACTTGCGGCGGGGAACGCTGCTCCTGCGCCTGGGCCACTTCGACGAGGGTCGCACCGACCTGGAAACCCTGCGAGAAGCCACCGTCGGCGATGCACTGACGCAGTACCGGCTGGCGCTCTACTTCCGCGACATCGGCCTGTACCGCTCGTCCATCATCGCTGCGTCTACGGTGTGGCGGCTTTCGGGCGCACCCTCAATCCAGGACGTGCCGCGCTTCCTCGGCTGCCTGATCTATCCCACCTACTACAGCGATCTGGTGGAACCGGAAGCCGCCGCACACAGCCTGAGCCCGCTCTTCATCTACGCACTGCTGCGGCAAGAGAGCCTCTTCGAGGGGTACGCCACGTCCTACGCCGCCGCGCACGGGCTGATGCAGGTCATCCCGCCGACCGGCGAACAAATCGCGCAGGCGCTCAATTGGCCGCCAGGCTACGAGACGTCCGACCTCTACCGCCCGATGGTGAGCGTGCGCTTCGGCGTGTGGTATCTGGCAACGCAGCGGGATTACATCGACGGCAATCTCTTCGCGGGGATGGCGGCCTACAACGGGGGACCGGGGAACGCGATGCGCTGGTGGACCGCCGCGGACGCCGATCAAGACCTCTTCGTGGAACTTATCGGCTTCGCCGAGACGCGCACCTACGTCGAACGCATCCGCGAGCACTACGCGCGCTATGCGTGGCTCTATCGCGGGGAAACGCCCTGATACGATAACAGGTCAAAAAACTATAAGAATCACATCCAGTCTGGACGGCCGACCTCGGCTTGGTCGGCCTCGGCGCGCCCGTACGTCTGCGCCATCTCCCGCAGCTTGGTGCTATATTCCGGCAACAAGTCACCCTCCTGGAAACGCCATGCCCAGTTGCCGCCGAACTTGCCGGGGGAGTTCATCCGCGCCTCATTGCCCAGACCGAGTACGTCCTGCAAAGGGATAATCGCCATATCGGCGACCGAGCGATAGGCCATGCGAATCAAAGCCCAGTGGAGCGGTTCGGCGATCGGCCCCAGATAGCGGTGTAGATTTTCCAACTCGGCCTTCTCGCGACTCGCATACCAGCCCACCGTCGTCTCGTTGTCGTGCGTGCCGGTGTAGATCACCGAATTGTGTCGCAGGTTGTGGGGCAGATATGGATTTTCAGCGGTGCTGGTGAAGGCGAATTGCAGAATGTTCATGCCAGGGAACTCGAATCGATCGCGCAGTACTTCGACGTCCGGCGTGATGCGGCCTAAGTCCTCGGCGATGATTGGCAGTTCACCCAAGGCGCCACGTAAAGCCTCGAACAGCGCCGCGCCCGGCCCCTCCACCCACTCGCCGTTGATCGCAGTCGGCTCTCCGGCGGGGACGGCCCAATACGCGGCAAAGCCCCGGAAGTGGTCAAGTCGCAGAATGTCCACCGTGCGGAACGTTTGACGGATACGCGCGATCCACCAGGCGTAGCCCTGGTCCTGCATCACATCCCAACGGTAGAGCGGATTCCCCCACAGTTGCCCTGTCGCGCTGAAGTAGTCCGGCGGGACGCCCGCCACCACGGTCGGCAGCAGATCTTCGTCCAGGAAGAACAGTTCTGGGTGCGCCCACACATCCACGGAGTCGTAGGCCACGAAAATCGGGATATCCCCGACGATGCTGATGCCCTTGTCGTTGGCGTATTTCTTCAAGCCCTCCCACTGACGGAAGAACTGGTACTGGAAGTAACGCTGCGCGAAGATCGCCTCGTCCAATCGCTCGCGCCACGCCGCCAGCGCCTCCGGTTCGCGGAAGGCCAATTCCGATTCCCAGGTGTTCCACACCGCGCCGCCGTGCGCGTCTTTCAGCGCGATGAAGAGGGCATAATCCTCCAACCAGTCGGCGTTGTCGGCGCAGAATTGATCGAAAGCCGCACGCCGTTCGCCCTGCGCCTGCTGGCGGAATGTCCGCGCCGCGCGTTGCAAGATCGCCGTCTTGAAGGAAATCACCGGTCCGAAATCGACCTGATGCGCGGGAAAACGACTGGCCGGTTCCAGATCCGCAGGATTGATGTCGCCCTCGGACACCAGCCATGCCAGATCGATGAGCAGCGGGTTGCCGGCGAAGGCCGAGAAGCATGCATACGGCGAATCGCCGTAGCCCGTGGGGCCGAGCGGCAGAATCTGCCACAACGCTTGCCCACTTTCGACCAGAAAATCGACGAACCGGTAAGCCGGTTTCCCCAACTCACCGATGCCGTACCCACCGGGCAGCGATGTAGGATGAAGCAAAATACCTGCAGCACGTGGAAAGCGCATGTCGTCACCTCTAGTTGTGATTTATCGTCCAGTATACTTGAAAGCGAAAGAAGAGCAAGAGAACGATACAGGATGCAGGATGCAAGATACAGGATGCAGGATGCAAGATACAGGATGCAGGATGCAGGATGCAGGATACAGGATACAGGATGCAGGATGCAGGATGCGCATCTATTCGGGGATAACGCGCATTACAGCGTCAATGTTCTCATGGAACCAATACCCCTGCGGCGCTTCGGCGTTGTGGAAACCTTTGCCGGGTAGAGCGACAGTCAACCCGCCGTCATCCTCGAAACGGAAGACGTTGATTTCCCAGATGATGTAAGCATCGTCGGAGAGCCAGGCATTACGAATCACCAACGCCGCAAACGCCGCCACCAACACGCCCAGCAACACCTTTTCCCCGCTCCCCAAACGATCCCGATTGAACACGCCGCCCCTCTCTCCCCGTCCCCGTCCCCGTCTACTGTCTACCGTCTACCAAGCACACACCCGCTTGCTCCCAGATGTACACGTACAACGGCATCTCTTGCCAGTACCCCATCGTGTCCCAGGCGAGCGTTCCCAACGCGCCAACGCGACGGACGCCCGGCAACGCTGCGGCCACGCGCGCGCGCGAAGGTCGCTCGCCGGATTCCGTCACAGCCGTAATGGCCTCGGCCAATGCGTAAACGGCTTCGTAAGTGGGCAATGCATAGATGCCGGGATCAGGCACGTGCGGCCCAACAGCGCGATAGGCGGCATCCCATGCTTCCAGGCCGGGGAGATCGCGCGGCAAGGGATACGGCGTGACGAACAGCGTCCCCTCGCGCCACACCATCCCCTCCTCTGCCTCCCACGATGGGGGGGAGGCAAAGAGGAACGTTCCCTCCACCAGAGAGGAATTAAAGGGAAATATTCCTCCCACCGGCGGGGACGCCAGAGGAGAAATGCTCGCTGCTTCAAGCATCGCGCCGGCCATCTGCTCCGGCGATGGCGATATGTGCCACACAGGAGCGAGTGTTGACGTAAGCCACGCGCCTACGGCAAGCAGCGGCATCCCCGCTTCGGCGTAGACCGCGCTCGCCGCGTCCGTGCTAGCCTGCTGATAATGCCCGATCACCGCCACAACATCGGGATCGATGACGAGATTGCACGCCGTCGTATGCGCCAACTCCGGGTCAGCGCGGTCATCGTAGGCGACGAGTTCCAGCGACCACCCACCAACGCCGCCCGCCGCGTTGATTTCGCGCACCGCCAACCGCGCCGCATAAATCGCGTCATAGCCAACGTAGCGATAGCGCCCTTCAAATGGCGCAACCAGACCGATTTTGAGCACACGAGGGAGAGCAGGCGGAAGACACGCCGACAGCGCGCAAAGACTTGCGAGTACTAATAACTGCAACAGACGCAAGACACGATGCCGACGAAGACATATCATAAGACTATGTTTGTGGGAAGCAAGCTGCCATCAAAATGCAGGGCGAATGACTATCCGACTAAAGACTACCAGACTCTCTCACTTGCCAAGCATCGTTAGCGCCTGGCGGATTTTCTCATCCAGCGAAAGCTTGGCGTCGCGGGGCAGTTGTTGCAGCGCGCGCTGCGCTTCGACGATACTGAATCCAAGTGTGGTTAATGCCGCAATCACGTCGGCGTCATCCTCGGCAACCTCCATCACCGCCACGCCCTGCCGCTTGATCTTGTCCTTGAGGTGCAACACAATCGCTTCGGCGGTCTTTTTGCCGACGCCGGGCGCGCGAGAAAGCGCCTCAGGCTGCCCATTGAGCACGGCCCGGCGCAGTGTATCTGGCGAGAGCGTGCCCAGCACATTCAGCGCCGCCTTCGGCCCCACCCCGGAGACGCCCAACAGCATCTCGAATAGGCTTTTTTGATCCTGATCCGGGAAGCCGTACAACGCCAGCTCGTTCTCGCGGACGTGCAGATAGGTGTAAAGCGTCGCCCGTTTCCCCGGCTGGAGCACTACGGTGAGAGGAACGTGCACGGCAAACCCCACACCGCCCACATCGAGCACGACAACGCCGTCATCCGCGCTGAGCACCACGCCCTCCAACTGTGCAATCATCACGCCCCCTCTTTCAGCAATCTATCCAGTTTGAACCGGTGCAGGCAACAGATGGCAACCGCAGCAGCATCTGCGGCATCGTCGGGTCGCGGAATATCCGGCAAAGCGAGCAACAGCCGCACCATCTCCTGCACCTGGCGCTTATCGGCGCTGCCATAACCGGTGACAGCCTGCTTGATCTGCATTGGTGTATACTCAACAATCGGCAAACCGGCGTCGGCCAGGGCGAGCAAAACCACGCCGCGCGCCTCCCCCACGGACATCGCCGTGCGGGTGTTGCGACTAAAGAAAAGTTCCTCGACGGCAGCGGTTTCCGGCGTGTATTCGGCAATCACACCTTGCAGGCCCGCGTAGATGCGTTGTAGCCGCGCAGGGAGGGGCGTCTTCGCCGGTGTATCGACGACGCCAATTGTCACCAGCGATAAGCGCCCCCCCGTCTCGTCAACGACCGCGTATCCCGTGATGGCCGTACCGGGATCGATCCCTAAAACACGCATTCCACCTGGATAAACTAAGCCATCGCGGCTTCGAAAGCCGACATGACTTCGTCCGACATTTCCAGGTTGGAGAAAACCTGGGTCACGTCATCCAATTCTTCCAGGGCCGAGATGAGCTTGAGCACTTGCACCGCGGTCTTCTCGTCGAGCGCCACCTCATTCTGCGGGACCAGCACCAGATTGGCGTCGTCAACCGCGATATTCATTTCTTTAAGGTGACTGCTGACCGCGTGCAGGTCGGTGGGGTCGGTGTAGACGATGTGATCGTCCTCATCTTCACCCTGGACCACGTCTTCTGCACCAGCTTCGACGGCTGCCTCAAACAAAGTGTCGAAATCGACGTCCGCCGGGACGTGAATCGCCCCCTTGCGGTTGAATTGCCAGGCAACCGCGCCAGGGCTGGCGATAGATCCACCCGACCGGCTCAGCGCGTGGCGCACGGCAGCGATAGCGCGATTGCGGTTGTCGGTAACCACATCAATCATAATGGCGACGCCGTTGGGGCCGTAGCCCTCGTAGGTGATTTCCGTGATCTCCGCACCGTCTTTGTCGTCACCTGTACCGCGGCGAATGGCGCGGTCGATGTTATCTCTGGGCATCCCCATGGTGCGTGCTTTCTCCAGCATCATACGCAAACGGATGTTGCTATCGGGATCTCCCCCGCCGCCTTCGCGCACCGCGATGACGATCTCGCGGGCGACCTTCGTGAACACGGCGCCACGCTTGGCGTCGTTTGCCTCTTTCTTCCGCCGAATGGTTTGCCAATGGCTATGACCTGACATACAGCCTCCTAATAGTGTTTCAAGAATAGTTATTTTGATCTACAAGCGCCCTAAGCGCACGACCCACCACCGAAAAATCGACCGGGCGACTGTAACTTACTCGCCCGGTCTATGGGAGCTTAGCACGGCTCCCAGTAAATCCTTTCTGCCACGCACGAACGCATCGCCGTTCATTGGACGCTTGCCGGCCATCTGCACCTGCAACAAGACAAAAGCGCCTTCTCCCGTCATAACGGCAGGAAACTTCTGCCATAGAAAAACACTGCCGGGGCAGGCAGCCGGCTCAGCGCAGGCTACCGCCTCACCACGTAAAACTTTCAACCGCGTGCCGTTCCACGTGGTGAACGCACCCGGCGCAGGCGCAAAAGCACGCACGTGACGCTCCAGCGCGACGGCGGGACACGTCCAATCAATGCCGGCGGCCTCGGTGGAAATACGTGGCGCTAATGTCACACCCTCTTGGGGCTGGGGCTGTGGTTGTATAAGGCCGGCGATGTAATCGGGCAGCGCCTCAAGCAATAATTGTGCGCCGATTTCTGCAAGTCGCGCTTCCAGTTCGCCCGCCGTTTCACCCGGCAGGATGGGGATTTCCCGTTTTGCCATAATAGGACCGGTGTCCATACCCTCATCCAATTTCATAATCGTCACACCGGTGACTGCATCCCCGGCCAGGAGCGCTGCCTGCACCGGAGCCGCGCCGCGCCAGCGTGGCAGTAACGAAGCATGGACATTGAGCACTCCCAAACGCGGTATGCCGAGTATGGAGGGGCGCAAAATCTGCCCATAGGCCGCCACCACAATCAAATCCGGCGCCCAGGCACGGACGTGCTCAACGGCCTCCACCCGCCGTAACCGTTCCGGCTGGAAGACGGGGATGCCTTCAGCCAACGCAAATTCTTTGACCGGAGAGGCAACCATACGCCGGCCCCGTCCGGCGGGCCGGTCTGGTTGAGTCACCACACCGACGAGCGGATAGTGCGAAGCGAGCCGCTCCAACGTCGGCAGCGCAAATTCGGGCGTTCCCATGAAAACAATTCGCGGTTCCACGTGGCACATTTTATCATAAGGTCGATAAGGAGCAAGTGTCGTTTGCAGACCACGCGCCCTATGGTATTATTAGGTTAGTTGGCATAAGCAGTTATTCTGGAGGAAAGAACGTGGAGGCAGAAAACTCGCAGTCATTCATTGCGGAGCTAAGTGACATTTTCCGTCTGAGTGTCGACCTGCCCTGGCAAACGGCTTTGCAGCAGGCTCTTGCGCTTTTCGCCAAAACAGCCCGCACCCAGAATGCCGCCCTGCTGTTGCTTGACGAAAGCCGCACTCCCCTCTATTGCACTCAGCACCAGCAACCAGAGATTCAAGTGCTCTGTATAGCGTTGCAGAAATATGCCTCCCGCTGGCAAAAGGGCCTCACGCAACGCGGTTTTCACACACTCACCATTCACGAGCTTATCACCCCGATATGGCTATTGCCTATCCCGTCCAACTCGGAAACGCCGAAGGCGCTGATGGTCTTCACCGATGTCAGTGATACATTCCCCAAAGCTCTGCTCGAACAGGGAGGCGCGCTGGTGACGCCGCTCATCCACAACGCTCTCATTCAGTACGAACGTGATAACAGCCGCGTCAAGCGTCCCACCGACTCGATTGTCACTCGCCAACAACGCCAACGCCAGACCTATCTGGAGAGCTTGTACACCCTTATCTCCACCATCAACACCGCCACCAACCTGGATGACATTCTTACAACCGGCCTGAACCAGGCCATGCAGATTGCCGATATGGTCCAGGGGAAAATCTACTTGCTGGATAAAAGGGATCAAATCCTCAAACTCAGCGTATGCCTGGGAGGGCCCCCGAATGAGAGCAACCGCAAAATCACGTTTTTACCTGGAGAAGGAGGGCCAGGGCGCGCTTTAGTGCAGAAATGGATGGTGGTGGAACACGACCCACCAGCAGCAGGCACGGGCGGCTCCGACGTTCAGGAACCACAAAGCCACGTCAATCTCCCGCTGATCATCGAAGGCAAGGTTGTCGGTGTCATGCGACTGAGTACGCTGAACAAACAGACTCTATCCCTTGAAGTGACCCAACTCCTGGTGACCATCGCCGACCAGTTGGCCCTCACACTACAGCGCGGGCAACTCGCCGATCAAATGCAGGATCAGCTTCAAATTATGCGCCGTCTCTACGAGATCACCACTGCTTTCCTATCGCAAACAAGCAGCCATAGTACCATCTTCTTGCTTCTGCGCGCGTTGCACGATAACATCGCCGACGCACTCGGCACAGTTTTTTACCGGGTTGAGAATGGTCAATGGGTACGCTCACAAACCTACTCCGCTGGAAGCAGCCTCTTCAAGACACACTGGGGAGAAGGCCCGGTCTGGGAAGGCGAAACCGGCTTTTTGGCGACCAGGCAACACGAACATATGCTCATATTAACCGAGGCGCGGCGTGCAGAATTTCCATCTTTATGGGAGCACATCGCAGCAGTCGGCGCTAGACAAGTGCTCTACCTCCCTCTCTTTGCCCCCAGCGACGATTGTGCGGGCATTGCAGCCGTATTGATGTCCGAAGAACACGCCCTGGATGAGAATGAGACCATTATGGCGTGGGCCATCGTCCAACAAGGAATGGCAGCCCTGGTGCGTATCAACCTCTACGAAGCCACGCAGAAGAGTGAAAGCCTGATGCGCGCGATCCTTGAGTCTTCACGTGATGGCATCATCTTGGTAGGTTTCGACACTGCGCAACCTATGATTCGCTATATCAACGGACCGACCTTACGAATGTTGGCGCTGCCTGGAGAAACTACACGTTGGGAATCACGTGCGCTGTCGGAAATGATTGCTGCAGCAGCCTCAAATGCGCCTGAACTGGCGGAATGGTTCACCAAGACCGCTGGGCAAGTGCAAGGAGTTGCCAGTTATGTTGAGGAAGAAGCCACAACCGCCACCGATAACCGAAATATGCCGGTCTTCGAGACCACCAGTGGGTTGGCACTGCTGGTGCAACGCTGGGACGTCTATTCCGAACAAAACCAATCCTTGGGCGCGCTGTTCCTCTTCCGTGATGTGACCGAAGTCAAAGCTCTGGAACGGATGCGCGAAGACCTGCTCAACATGCTGGTCCACGATATGCGCAATCCGCTTTCCGCGGCTCAGCACGCGCTTCACCTGCTGCAAGACCCCGAAATGCAAGATGTCACCGACGAGCTAATCAACATCGCCTTCACCAGCACCGAACGGCTCACTAAACTGGTGGAAACGATCCTGGAGATCAGCCGCCTGGAATCCGGGCGCTTCGAACTCCAACAACAGGCACTCATCCTCGCCGATCACGTCGCCGAGATTGTCAAGAATACCTTTATTCCCGCCCACAATATCAACGTTGACGTCGATATCCCTTACACGTTGCCATTTTTATGGGTGGACGCCGCTGCTGTGACGCGTGTTTTCGAGAACTTGTTCAACAATGCCCTCAAATTTGTACCCAGGTCGGGTGAGGGACGCATACGCGTCGCTGCCATCCAGGAAGGTGATTGGGTGCAGGTCGAAGTCTACAACAACGGCCCACACATTCCCCCGGAAACCCAAAAGATGCTCTTCACCAAATTTGTCGCCGGCCAGTACCAGGGACGCGGCTATGGGCTGGGTCTGGCGTTCTGCCGCCTGGTCGTAGAAGCGCACGGCGGCAAAATCTGGATACACAATCAACCCGAGGGGGGGGTCTCCTTCTACTTCACACTGCCCACGTGGGAAGATCCTGACGCAAGCGAGGAATGGGGATAAAACACGCCGCCCAGGGATAACCTGGGCGGCGTGCGTGATGCGGCCGTTACCGCTTGGGAAAGCGGCTCAACACCACAATTGCCACCGGCAACTGCGTGCGATCGCCAAGCGTGAGTTGCGCGCGCGGCTTGGGTTCACGGCGTGGCGACACTAACACGGCCAGTTGCGTCCCCTCGGCGGTGTAGGTATGCCGCACGTAAGCCTGACCCACTTGCTGCCCCTCGGTGTCGATGGCGCAACTCGTTACGAAGCCTACGACCTTTCCTTTGTCATCGACCACAGGGTCGCCCTGCTGTGGCATCGGGCCTTTCTCCGGCACACCAAAACGGATCACTTCGCCCTCGCGCTGTGCATCACGAGTGATAAACGCCTCACGACCGACGAAGAACGGCTTGCGAATCTTCACGTATAAGCCAAAGCCGGCCTCGGCCATGGTCAGATTGAGCGGCCCGGCCATCTCATGCCCGTACAGGGGCAAGCCGGCTTCCATGCGCAGGCTATCGCGAGCCGCCAGACCACACGGCTTCAAACCGAAAGGTTCGCCGGCTGCCAGCAACGCTTGCCAGAACTCCGCCAGCCGGTCCGGGTGGACAAACAACTCGTAGGCCACACGCTCGCCGGTATAGCCGGTGCGACTCACGATGAGGTCGAAATCTCCCAAAGTGACACGGGTAATACCGGCCCACAGCAAGCGCCTGACACTGCCCATATCCCGAGCCGAGCCGCCCAACGCGAGCAGGATGTCTTGTGACCGAGGACCTTGCAGCGCCAGTTCTGCGCGCATGTCCGAGCCTGCGGTTTCATCCCGCAGATCACGCAGCGTTACGCCGGCGCCCGTCCACTTCACCCATGGGCGTTGCGGATCAATCTGCACCGCCCCGTTGAGCACACCGTTGACCCAGGCCCAATCCTTGTCATTGTTGGAAGCGTTGACAACAAGGAAGTAATGCTCCTCACCAAGCCGGTATACCAGCAAATCGTCGAGCGGCATACCATCGACGTCGAAGAAGGCTGTGTATTGCGACTGCCCCACGTCCAGATCATGGATCTCGTTAACCAACACCAGGTTGAGGAAACGAGCCGCTTCGGGGCCGCGCGCGTCCCAACATCCCATATGGCTCACGTCGAAGAGACCCGCCGCCTCGCGCACGGCTCGGTGCTCTTCCAGATTGCCCGTGTACCAGACCGGCATGTCCCATCCGCCGAAGGGCACCATCCGTGCGCCCATCGCGCGGTGAACAGCGTGCAAGCGTGTCTTGCGCAGCGCGCTATCCTCCGGCGCCTGCCACACAAAAGGCGGCAGCGCGTCGCCGGCAGGTTCCTTACGCGACCACGCGCCGATGAAATACGGCTTGGTGAACGGCCCATTTTCCGGCGTGATTGCGACAGCGGGGGCAGGCACTTCACCGAGATCGCGCACCGCAGTGAGGAACGGCAATCTTCCGTAAACGTCATCCGTAGCAACGTAACCATCGACGAGCGCGCGCAACCACGTCATCACCCGTGGGGCGGCGTCGGCAGACACGTCCAACCAGTACACCGTCGCACTCACGCGCGTCAACACGCCGGCGGCCATAACCCGCCCATCGGCTTCCAACAAAGTGATGGGGCGTGTGTCGCCATCTGCCATGTCTGTTACATCCGATGGGGTCATGTAGTACACAAAAACGCCAGCCTGCGCGCCCGTCAACTCCAGTCGCTCATAGACACCGCTGCCGCGCAACGTATCGTTGATGTAGTAGAAATGAGGGTACCCACTATCGGGCGCGCGTTGGCATGAAAGGAAACATTCCGGCGTGGCAGCCTGCTTCGCCAGCGCCGCGATATCAAGCTTTGCCGCTTCCAACACGTCGAAATCAACGCGCGCGCAGTACTCGTCGTTGGTACGGCGCGATAGTTTGTATGGCTGCATGCCGCGCAGCAGCCGGGCGATGATCTCCGCGATACGCTGCATCTCTGGCTCGCGCAAGCCGCGCTGCGTGACCCAGGACGTGCCCAGACGCACCCCGGAGGGATACGCGGCGGTCGTGTCACCGGGGACAGTATTGCGATTGGCGACGATCCCGGCGATGTCCAGGATACGCGCAGCCGGATCGCCCATCAGCGGCGTGCCATCTGGCCCCACGATGGTTTTGCAGCCGAAGAGCAGCAGGTGCGTGTCGGTGCCGCCATAGGGAACGCGGACACCTTCTGCCTGCAGGGCCTCGGCCAAAGCGACGGCGTTGCGCACGGTCTGGCGTTGCAGTTCACGGTATTGCTCCGTGCGCGCGATCTGCATGATCGCCGCTATCCCTGCGATGGTCTCCATGTGCGGCCCACCCTGGAAACCAGGGAAGACGACGCGGTCGAATTTACGGCCCAGTGCAGCCTTGTGGGTGATGATGACGGCGCCGCGCGGCCCGTTGAGCGTCTTGTGCGTGGTAAATGTCACCGCATCAGCGATACCCACGGGATTGGGGTACACACCGCCGATTACCAACCCGGCAACGTGGGCGATATCGGCCAGCAAGTATGCTCCCACCTCATCGGCAATGGCGCGAAACTTTTCCCAGTCCGCTGCCCAGGGATAGGAAGTAAAGCCGGCGATGATGAGCTTGGGACGCACGTCCAATGCCTGCGCGCGCAACGCGTCGTAGTCCAAACGCTCGGTGTGCGGATCGACGCTGTAGTTGACCACCTGATACGTTTTGCCCGACCAGGCGACCTTACTGCCATGGCTCAGATGTCCGCCAACGTGCAATGCCATAGAGAGGATGGTCTCACCGGGATCGAGCAGTGCGTACTGCACGGCGGTGTTCGCGGGCGCGCCGGACAGCGTCTGCACGTTAACGTAAAGCTGGTCGGCGGAAGCAATGTCGGTGGCAAAAGCCTCGGCGACGCGGCGGCGCGCCAACATCTCCAACACGTCAGCATATTCCACACCTTTGTAGTAACGCGGGTCCGCATAGCGGCGGTAATTACCCAATACAGCCTCATAATCCAGAATCTCTGCCTGGGTCATCTTGCGGGTGCGCTCATTGGGATAACCCTCCGCGTAGATGTGTGAAAAAGCCGATCCCAACGCCTCGTGGACGGCAAACGGCGCAATGGATTCAGACGGTACCATTACCAGCTTGCGAGCCTGACGCTCGGTCTCATAGCTGATCAGGCGAACAAGTTCAGGGTCCAGATCAACCAATGGTTCATGGAACAGGTAATCTTTCATGACACGCTCCTTGAAAATAGTCTAGCAATAAGTCTATTGTACTCCCTACGTCGTGGCAAGCAAGTGCGAAACCACATAGCCCGTCCTTTTTGTGGTCTTTCTGCAAAATCGCGCTATACTCATAGGTGCAGTATCTGATGCGAAGTTTCGCGCGATGATTATATGACGAATGACGACCCGACCATTTTCAGGAGAACCGACAATGCAAATTCGCCCTATTCGATTGATCTTGATGCTATTGTTGATCTCCGGTATGCTCTTCACCGCTGCGCCCACACCAACGCAGGCAACCCGCGAAGTGGATCTCAATACCGCGCCGCATGACGCAGTATTTGCGCCGGGGCAACTGCTGGTGCGCTTCAAGGCCGGAGTCACAAGCAGTGCTACACAACTGACGCTAGAAAAGTACGCCATAAGCGCCATCCGCGCGTTATACAACAGCGACGTACAACTCATGCGCGTGCCGGAAGGTCAAGAGTTAGCCATCGCCGCCATGCTCAACGCCGATCCCAACGTGATCTATGCCGAACCGAACTACGTCTATCACGCTTTCGATCTTATCCCCAACGACCCGGGCTTCAGCAACCAGTGGGCACACACGATCATCCAGTCGCCGGCTGCGTGGGACATCACCACAGGCAGCGGTGACATCGTCATCGCCGTCATCGATTCCGGTGTGGATGTGAGCCACCCAGACCTGGCGAGCAAGCTGGTGGCAGGCCATGACTTTATCGACGACGATAGCGTCCCATCCGATGAGAATGGGCATGGCACGCACGTTGCCGGTATCGCTACCGCCGTCACGCATAACGGCGCCGGCGTGGCAGGGATGTCGTGGGAAGCACGCATCATGCCAGTGCGTGTGCTGGACAATACAGGCAGCGGCTATAACTCCGACATCACCAACGGCATCACCTGGGCCTATCAAAACGGCGCGGATGTCCTGAATTTGAGCTTGGGTGGCTCCACTTACTCGCAGGCGATGCAGGATGCCGTCAACGCGGCGCACGCGGCGGGCAGTCTGGTCGTCGCCGCAATGGGGAACTGCCGCAATGCAAGCTCCGCCTGCCCTACGGCCAATCCCACCCAATATCCTGCCGCGTACAGCAATGTTATAGCCGTCGCCGCAACCGACAACGGCGACAGTTACGCCTACTATTCCCAATACGGCGCGCATTGTGACATCGCCGCGCCCGGCGGAGAACTGAGCTACTATCACGATCCAGATGGCATCTACAGCACCATGCCAACCTATGCCGTACACCTGACGACCTATTACGGCTATGCGAATACCTACGATTACCTGCAAGGCACTTCGCAGGCAACGCCGTACGTCTCGGGATTGGCCGCGTTAATCTGGTCGATAGTTCCCACCCTGACACCTGACGAAGTCCAAAACTTCATCGAACAGACAGCGGACGATTTGGGAGCGGCAGGCAAGGATCAGGATTATGGCTGGGGCCGCATCAATGCCTACGCGGCGCTGGCCAATCTGGCGCCACCGGACCCACCGGTGCTTGCCGCCATCGACAACCTCGACGGCGACCACACCTACACGGTCACGTGGAGCACTGTCGCCGGGGCGACCAGCTATCTGCTTCAGGAATCCGGCACGGCGAGCTTCAGCTCCCCTACAACGCGCTACAGCGGAACATACACCGAAACACAAGTCGCCGGGCAGGATGTGGGCGTGTGGTACTATCGCGCCCGCGCCAGCGATGCCCTGGGCAATACCAGCGATTGGAGCAACATCCAATCCGTCACCGTGCTGCCTGCCGCTCCCATTATGACGCCCATCGACAATTCCACGAACGCCGATGCTTACGTCGTCCAATGGGCCTCCGTGCCCGGCGCGTATAGCTACAGCCTCGAGCAAGATACAGCCCCGGCTTTCACCGCCCCCATCACCCGCTATGCCGGCTCATCCACAGCCTACAATGTCACCGGGCAGCCAGGCGGGACGTGGTACTATCGCGCGCGCGCAACCCACGGGGACCTGATCGGGCCATGGAGCACCCCCGTCTCCACAACTGTTGACCCCGCCCCGCTGTCGCCCCCAACCATCACCGTCCTCAGCGATGACCGCGACGGCAACTATACCCTCGAGTGGACCGACATAGCCAGCGCGACCGTCTACACACTGGAAGAGAGCATCAGCCCCTACTTCACCAATCCGCTCATCGTGTACGCAGGAGCGCCGTCCATCTACACCGTCACCGGGCAGAGCGGCGGGCAGTGGCACTACCGCGTCCGCGCTGCCGGGCCGTCAGGGAACAGTCCGTGGAGTGCAACCAAAACGGTCATCGTCACCAGCTACGTGTATCTGCCGTTGACGATGAGAGCCTACACACCGCCAATCTTCACCACCCCCATCCCCAACGGCGATTTTGAGAGCGGCCTCACCAACTGGAGCGCGCACTCCGTGAAGGGCCGTGTCGTGATCGCCAACACATTCACGGGCGGGGTCACGGCGCATAGCGGAAGCTGGGCCGCGTGGCTTGGTGGTGAAGATGACGAAAATGCCTACATCCAACGTCAACTGCTGGTTCCGGCCAGCACGCCCTATCTGAACTATTGGTATTGGATCGATTCCACAGACGCTTGTGGTTTCGACTTCGGTCAAGTTCGCGTCAACAACACAATCATCAGGGCCTACGATCTTTGTTCCGTCGAAAAAACAAGTGGGTGGGTTGAAGAAACCCTCAACCTGAATCCCTATGCAGGACTGACTGTCACGTTGAACATCACGGCGACGACCGATTGGAACCTCGCCAGCAGTCTTTTTGTGGACGATCTGATATTCATCGCAGTGCCATAACGTCAGAGCCAGACTACAAATTCAGGAGGTATCTATGTCACAATACATCGCCGCTATCGACCAGGGCACGACCGGCACGCGCTGTATCCTCTTCGATCACAGCGGACATCCGGTCATCTGGTCCTACGAAGAACACGAGCAGATTTACCCGCAGCCCGGTTGGGTGGAGCACAACCCGCTCGAAATCTGGGAGAAGACGCAGAAAGTCATCCGCCAGACGCTGACGCAGGGCAACATCCCCAGCGGGGCCATCGCCGCCGTGGGCATCACCAACCAGCGCGAGACCACGCTCGTCTGGGACCGGCGCACGGGGCAGCCGCTCTACAACGCCATCGTCTGGCAAGACACGCGCACCAAAGGCATCTGCGACGCGCTGGCGCTCGAGGGCGGGCAGGATCGCTTCCGCGCCGTCACCGGACTGCCGCTGGCGACCTACTTCGCCGGGCCAAAGGTCAAGTGGATGCTGGACAATGTCCCCGCCGTGCGCGCCGCCGCGGACAAGGGCGACGCGCTCTTCGGCACCATCGACACGTGGGTGATCTGGTGGCTGACCGGCGGGCCGCACGGTGGCGTCCACGTCACCGACGTGACCAACGCCAGCCGCACGCTGCTGATGGACCTCAAGACGTTGGATTGGGACGCCGACATCCTGCGCACACTGGACATCCCGCGCGCGATGCTGCCGGAAATTCGCGCTTCGAGCGCCGCGCGCCCGTATGGGTTCACGCGCAAGGAAGGCCCGTTCGGCGAGAACCTGCCCGTCACCGGCAACCTCGGCGACCAGCAGGCCGCGCTCGTCGGGCAGACGTGCTTCACGCCCGGCGAGGCCAAGAACACCTACGGGACAGGTTGCTTTATGCTGCTCAACACCGGCACGGAGATCGTCCCCTCGGCGAGCGGCCTGCTCACCACGCTCGGCTATCGCTTCGGCGACGCGCCGGCCGTCTACGCATTGGAAGGCTCCATCGCCATCACCGGCGCGCTGGTGCAGTGGCTGCGCGACAACCTGGGCTTCTTCGACCGCGCCCCGCAGATCGAGGGATTAGCGCGCGAAGTCGACGATGCCGGCGGGATGTACATCGTCCCCGCCTTCTCCGGGCTGTTCGCCCCCTACTGGCGCAGCGATGCGCGCGGCGTGATGGTCGGCCTGACGCGCTACATCACCAAAAACCACATCTGTCGCGCCGCGCTGGAGGCCACCGCCTACCAGACCCGCGACGTGCTGGAGGCTATGGAGAAGGACTCCGGCGTCGCGCTCACCTCGCTCAAGGTGGACGGCGGCATGGTTGCCAACGAGCTGCTCATGCAGTTCCAGGCCGACATCCTTGGCGTCCCCGTCGTGCGCCCCACCGTCACCGAGACGACGGCCCTCGGCGCGGCCTACGCCGCCGGGCTGGCCGTCGGCTTCTGGGAAGACCTCGATGCCCTGCGGCAAAACTGGGGCGTGGACAAGACCTTCGAGCCAGGGATGGCGGCGGAAAAGCGCGCGGCGCTGTACGCGGGTTGGCAGAAGGCCGTGCAACGGACGTTGGATTGGGTGGAAACGTGATATACTTTAGACACAAGAAATCGGGAGGTGCATAATGACCACATCCAATATTGCCTATAATCAGATTCTCAACTTGACAAAAAAGCTAGGACGCGGGGAGCAGTTGCAATTGCTCGAGACGCTTACACAATTGCTACAGCATACGCCAAAAATACAAACCTCACGTAGCATTATGGAATTACGTGGATTAGGTAAAGATATATGGCAAAATATTGACGTGGATGCTTACATCAACCAGGAACGCGATTCATGGAATGGCTAGATGCCATAAAAGGCCAACTTATTGCCGTAGACACTGCGCCTCTCATCTATTTCATCGAGGAAAGCCCTGTCTACCTGCCCGTGGTATTACCGTTTTTCGAAGCATTAGACCAACAAACCATTCAAGTGGTCACATCTACAGTGACAGTAATCGAGGTCCTGGTGCAACCGCTAAAACGGAATAACCACCGTCTAGTCAAACAATACCGTGAAGTTCTTACCAACGTTGCGGGGCTAACAACCTACCCATTGACCATAGACATTGCAGCGATTGCGGCAGATTTACGTGCCAAGTACTCGTTACGAACACCAGATGCAGTCCAAATGGCGACAGCCATTCACGCTGGGGCACAATATTTGCTAACTAATGACGCTCGTCTGCCTGACCTGCCGAACTTGAAACGGTTACTGCTGGATGATTACATCCACGAAACAGCCGACGAATTACTTCACAACCTCGGTTTCATGAGGTAATGTATGAGCCACGTCAATCTCATAAATGTAGGAAGGCAACCATTAA
>DYKY01000232.1:2716-3974 GCA_020722365.1 Thermoflexus sp. | reverse complement strand
CCCACACACCATCATGCCTTGGGCTTGAGCATCCCGTGCATGGTGAGCCAGCTCACGAAGGCATTGAACCAGCCGGTGCTGGTCGTTTCCTTGGGGTACATGCCGAAGCCGTGACCGCCCTGCTCATAGAGATGAAATTCGACCGGCTTTTTGGCCGCGCGCCAGCTCTCGATCAGCCCGAATCCGCTATTGGCGAAAAAGGGATCGTCGGCGGCGAGCGCGACGAACAGCGGCGGAGCGTCGGCCGGAATGGTCAGCGCAGCCAGCGGACCGTAGATGGCGCCGATGAACGCCGGCTTGGCGTTCTCGCCGACGAGCGCAGTCGCCAGGGTAAGCATTGCACCGGCTGAGAAGCCCACCATGCCGATACGGTCCGGATCGATCTTCCACTCGGCGGCACGATTCCGGATCAGGGCGAAGGCGGCGCACGAGTCTTCGAGCTGCGGTGCGAGGTGAACCTTCATCTGCTCCGGATCGGGGCGCGGAGGCCGGCGCCCGGTGTTCGAGAACATCTCGTCCATTGAACGTTTGAATTCGGCCATGTCCGCCGGCGTCTGGTTCAAGCGATACTTAAGGACGAATGCCGCGACGCCGCGCTTGGCCAGAGCACGGGCGACATCCCAGCCTTCGTTCTCCATCGATAACGTGAGGAAACCGCCACCCGGCGCAACGACGACCGCGGCGCCGCTGGCGCTGGCCGGATCGGGCAGGAACGGCGTGATCGTCGCAACTGTGACGTTACGAGCGAACCGGCTGCCATATTGCGAGTGCCATGCCTCTTGGGCCGTCGCGCCGGGGAGCGGGGCGGTGCCGATCTCGATCGCATTCGGTTGATCGGGGATGGCGATCGCCGTCATCGTGTGGTCCAACTGCTCAGGAACTGGCGCCGCAACTGCATGATCATTTTTCTCCATGAAATTTACTCCTTACTCGACTGTTGTATTTTGAATTATAAGGCCAAACCGGGAGATGTACCAGACAGTTGCTTGGAGAATAAGAAATCGAAAACCGTCTGTACATCTTTACCATTCTGGAGCATCTGATGCGCTTCGGTAATCAACATTTCAATCAACGCGCGGGCTTGCTGCCGACAGGCTTCGCCAATGGATTTGATGCGTTTGGCCTCCCAATCAAGGCAATTGGTCACCAAAACGACATAAGTGCCCGTCAATTCAGCGTTTTGATAGCTGATGACCAGCCGGGCTTTGCCTAAGGTGGGGATGCGCACAGTGCAGGTGAAAGTCCAATAACTTTGTGC
>DYKY01000232.1:0-2616 GCA_020722365.1 Thermoflexus sp. | reverse complement strand
CTTTGCCTAAGGTGGGGATGCGCACAGTGCAGGTGAAAGTCCAATAACTTTGTGCATTGACGACGACCGGCTTGAAAGCCTTGGCCGGGATTTGCTTGACGAATGCTTCAACCGACACGTGCGGGCCTTCAAAAACAATCGGCTGATCATCAGCATCGCGCAATTGAAAACTGTTCGTTTCCAGATTGCGGTTTTTCTTCAGGATGCTGATCCATCATGCGTACACAGGGTGTCGTCAAAGATGAGGGCCGATTCTGCTTTGGTCTTCCGTACCGCTTGCGTTTGTTCATTCATATACGTCACCCGCCGCGCATTGACGTGCTTCTCCGTCCACAATGGTGTCGCCATTAACAAAACGTTACAAAACAATTACCGAAAAGTAAATAGTATTGACATGCATTTCCCGAAATGTTATCATTGAAGATAGTTCAGCACTTTGCAAAGTTTCATATAAGCAGATCAAAGGAAGCTTATAATGTTTCGTGACAAGATCCAAAATAGCTATGAAGAACTCTCGCCACGTTTCCGCCTCCTCGCGGATTTTATTCTCGAAAACACCCTGGACGTCGGTTTCTTGACAGCGACCGAGCTGGCCCGCCGCGTCGGCGTTGATCCGGCGACCGTCGTGCGCTTCTCGCAAGAACTTGGCTATTCTGGCTATCGCGAGCTTTCGCGTGAGATCAAGCGCTACATCAACCAACAATTAGCATTGCGTTATCAAAAAGGCGCTGCCGAAACCGACGGGCTGGCCGCACAAATTACCACACTGATCGACGAATTGAGCGACCGCACATTGAATATGAAAGCCGATGCTGGACAGATCGCACAGGCAGCCCAGATCATCCAGGCCGCTCAACGGGTTTTCGTCACCAGCGCGACAGAAGGATACGGCGTCGCCGTATTGTGGAGCACATATCTGAGCCTCCTGGGCATCGAAACTTACCCCATCCGCGCCGATTATGCGCAAGCAGCCATCCTGTTGCACACAGTTGAGCCAGAAGACTTGTTGATTGCGATTTCTTTGGGACTAGGTCCAGGAATCGAAGTTGGGCATCTGCTCAATGCCGCCAAAGAGCGCGGCGCGCGCACAATGTCAATCACGACCAGCCCCACACTGCTACCAGCGCGGCAGGCCGACATCAACCTGGTTGCGCCTTCCAAGACACCCGCAGGTTATCCCTCCTTTGATACGTTGATGGCCGTGCTCTCACTGCTGTGGCAGGCTCTGATCACCATAGATGCCGAAAAGAGTCACAGCAACATCGCCAACGCGATGCAAGCCCTCAACGATCTGGTTGAACAAAGGGACAAAGTGCCCCCCTACGATGTCGCGGCGTTGCTGCGGCTCTGGGGACAGAAGTAAGCACCTTCACACAGAAAAGGGAAAGGGAGAGCGTAGAGGCTCTCCCTTTTATTTTCGTTCCACAATGACCGTTACGGCGCGCCGACTATGGCGCGCCGACTATGGCGCATCGGCTACCGGCGGACCTTCCCAAAGCGGCAGGTCATCAAAAGAACGCGGCCACGTCAACGTGTAAAAATCGATATAGTCCACCAGGCCACCCCGCCACAGGGCATCGACGTGTCCGCCTTCATGCACCTGGTAGGTCACATCCGCGCTATACTCCACCAATACGTCGTAGAAATGCAATGTGGAGGCTCTAGCCCAGTCCAAATTCCCGGCATCCAAATAGATGCGCATCCCTGCAACGCCTTGTTTTGCCAGCAAGAAGGGATCGTATTGTGGCATAGGCCGGTTCAAAGCCAGGGCTGGACTGTGCCCGCCCACAATGCTAAAGAGATCCTGATGGCGCAGCGCGATCTCAATGGACCACACGCCACCCCGCGAGATGCCCCCGATCGCCCGCGCCGCCGGATCGCACCAGGTCCGGTAAGTCTGATCAACAAGTGGGAGCAATTCATCCACAAACATACCTTCAAAAGACCAGGCGCCGCCACTTGAATTGACATACAAGCCATCGGAACTCACGCCAGGCAACACCACGATGAAAGGGCCAATCATACCCCGGCTGATCCAATCGTCCACCAACTCGTCAATTCCCAGCGTGATCCAATGGCGTTCATCAAGCGGCCAGCCGTGAAGCATATACAACACAGGAAAGGCTTTGTCAGGATAGTCATCATAACACGGTGGTAGATGCACCAAAAAGCGCACCTCCTCACGCATTGTGCTACTGACTAAAGATGCAGATTCGGTCCGGCCGCGCAGATAAGGGCAGGAGAAAGGCGTAGGCGTAGGTGACGGTGATGGCGTCGGTTCAGGAGTCGGCAACAATGTGGGTGCTATCGTGACTGTAGAGGTAAGCGGCATCTCCGGCGAAGGGGTAGCTTGCGTCGCCTGTGCAGAGGGCGATGCAACAACCAGAGTCTGGCTCGCGCACTCCACCTCAATACCTTGACAACCTGCCAGAAGTCCCAAAAGCAGGAGCACTAACACAAGCCAAAGTTTACTGCGCACTTCCGATCCTAATACGCTCACCCACCAGAATATCAAGAAACAGTGTAACACTTCTCGCATTTCCGTCAAGGGAGGTATCCTAAAACGACAAACAGTTCCTTGGCAATGACCTACTCTCCCACCCCGCTACCAGGGCA
>DYKY01000231.1 GCA_020722365.1 Thermoflexus sp. | reverse complement strand
GAGTTGGCGCAGGTGATGGAGCAGTACATCGCCTATCACTTAGAGCGGCGGCCGGCGGCGTTGCGGTTGTTACACGACTGCGCGAGGGTGAGTTGAGCAACCGCGCTGCCGAGATCGGCATGTGGATTCGCGCCGATGCCGCGCACAACGGGCTGGGAACGCGCGTGCTGCGCGCAATTCTTACGTGGGGTTTCTCTGAACGGCCCTGGGTTCGAAAGCTCAGTTAGCTGCGCAGAGCGTAGCGAAGGATGTGGGTGAAACCGCAATGAAGCCAGAAAGAGTAAAGAAGCTGCGTGCTGCGTGTTCCCTACTCGCTGTCAGTCTGGTTGTTGTTGCCATTGCCGGTGTGGCCTTGACCGGAGTGTTGACCGCGTTCAACCAAATGACTTGGGCAGTTGGCCTTTTCATCACACTGAAGATACTCATTGCCATGCTACTCGGTGGAGTTCTGGGTTTGGGGATAGGGCTGTCTGTTGGGCGCAAACGGGTTATCCTCGTAAGCTTTCTCGCGTTGGGACTGTTTGTGTTGATTGTGTTGGTGCATCTCCGTGTCTCTGACCGGTTATCTGAGCATACGCCAGCGATGCGCGGATATATTGTACCTATCGCAGAAGCCTTGCCTGATGTCGGCTTCCTGGTAGGCCTTGTGGCAGGCGTTTATCATTTTGTGCGCTCGCGGACAAAGGATGGCTGACTAGACCGTTGGTGTACACAAAAAATCCGTTATAATCCGTTCAATCTGTTTAGACCTGAGGTTAATCACGTATGCTGACATTTCAAGAAGTCCTTCTTCGTTTACAACGCTACTGGGCCGACCAGGGCGCGCTGCTCTGGCTGCCGTACAGTGAAAAGGTTGGCGCGGGCACGATGAACCCGGCGACCTTTCTCCGCGTGCTGGGGCCGGAACCCTGGAACGTGGTCTACATCGAGCCGTCGTACCGGCCCGACGACGGGCGCTACGCCGAAAATCCCAACCGGATGCAGATGCACACCCAGTTGCAGGTCATCCTCAAGCCCGATCCCGGCAACCCGCAGGAACGCCACCTCAAGAGCCTGGAGGCCATCGGCATCCGCCGTGAGGAGCACGACATCCGCTTCGTCGAAGATAACTGGGAAAGCCCGGCGCTCGGCGCGTGGGGCCTGGGGTGGGAGGTCTGGCTGGACGGGCAGGAAATCACGCAATACACTTACTTCCAGCAGGCCGGCGGCATCAATCTGGAAATACCCTCGGTGGAATTGACCTACGGCCTGGAACGCATCGTGATGTACCTCCAAAACGTCCGCTCCGTGTGGGATATCGCCTGGGACGACAACCACACCTACGGCGAGATCCTGGCCGATCAGGAAGTCGATCACTGCCGCTACGAGTTCGAGTACGCCGACATCAACCGCGTCCAGGCGATGTACGACCTGTTCGAGAAAGAGGCGCTGCTCAACCTCAAGCACGGGCTGGTCGTGCCCTCGCTCGACTACATCCTGCGCTGTTCGCACGCCTTCAACCTGTTGGACTCGCGGGGGACGGTCGGCGTCACCGAGCGCGCCGTCTTTTTCAAACGGATGCGCGATCTGTCGCGGCAGGTCGCCGAAGCGTATCTGGCGCAGCGCGACCGGGCCGGCTTCCCGTGGAAAAAGCGCCCGGGGTTGGCCTCGACCTCGGCGTCGCCGGGCGCGTTGATGCACCTGCCGTTGCAGGACAAGGTACCGCCGTCGGTACAAACCGTCCCCGTCCAGGGATATGCGCCGTTCCTCTTCGAGTTGGGCGTGGAAGAGTTGCCCGCATCGCATTTGAGCACTGCGCTGGCGCAGTGGGGCGAGCTGGTCTCCGCCGCCCTCGACGCGGCGAAGCTGGCCCACGGCGACGTTCACATCTGGGGCACGCCGCGCCGCCTGGTGGTTTACGTGGTGGATATGGCGCTCAGGCAGGCCGACGAGACGCTGGAAATCAAAGGCCCGCCCGCCAGCGCCGCCTTCGATGCGGATGGCAATCCGACGCGCGCTGCGCAGGGTTTCGCTCGTTCGAAGGGCGCGGATGTGGCGGATCTGGTCGTCCGCGAGACGGAGGGTGGGGCGTACGTCTTCGTCACCCAACACGTGCCCGGACGCGCCGCCGCCGAGGTGCTGGCGGACATGTTGCCTGACTGGATTGCCAAACTGCGCTTCCCGCGCGCGATGCGCTGGAACGAAACCGGCGTCGCCTTCAGCCGGCCCATTCGCTGGCTGCTGGCGCTGTTGGGCGAGGACGAGGTGCACTTCACCTACGCCGGCTTGCAGAGCGGGCGTGTGACCCGTGGGCCGCGTCCGGCGGGATCGCCCGAAGTGGCGCTTGCTGCCGCAACCGACTACCGGCCCACGCTGGCCTCCTACGGCGTCCTCGTGGATCAGGATGCGCGCAAGGCGGAGATTCTGCGCCAGGTGCAGGCCGTCGCGGCGGAGGTCGGCGGGCAAATCCCCGACGATCCGGCGCTGTTGGAGGAAGTGACCAACCTGGTCGAAGTCCCAACGGCGCTACTCGGCTCGTTTGAGAAGCGTTACCTTACGTTACCGCAGGACGTGCTCATCGCCGTGATGAAGAAACACCAGCGCTACTTCCCGGTGCTCGACGCGCGTGGGCGCATTATGGCGCACTTCGTCGCCGTCCGCAACGGCGGCGTCGATCACCTGGACCTGGTCCGCCAGGGTAACGAGGACGTTATCCGCGCGCGGTATGCTGATGCGGAGTACTTCTACAACCAGGACTGTCGCCGCCCGCTGGTGGAGTATCGCGACGGCCTGGCGAAACTCACCTTCCAGATGGACCTCGGTTCGATGTTGCAGAAATCCGAGCGGCTGGAAAAACTCGCGTCGTGGGTGGGAGAGCAGTTACGCCTGTCCGCCGAAGATATGGAGACATTGGCGCGCGCCGCGTATCTGGCGAAAGCCGACCTTGCCACGCACATCGTCATCGAGATGACGAGTTTGCAGGGTATTATGGGCCGCGAGTACGCCAAACGCTCCGGCGAACCGGCGGCGGTCGCGCAGGCGATCTTTGAGCATTACCTGCCGCGTTCGGCGGGCGACAAACTGCCGGAAAGCGCGCCGGGCGTCGCGCTGGCGCTGGCGGACCGGCTGGACAGCCTGGCGGGCCTGTTCGCTGTGGGCCTCGCGCCGACCGGTTCGGCGGATCCTTACGGCTTGCGACGGGCTGCGACGGGCGTCGTGCAAATCTTGTTGGAGCGCCAGTTGCCGTTCTCCACGCGGGCGGGGTTGGCAGAAGCAGCGCGCGCGTTGCCGGTGACCGTGTCACCGGAGAGCCTCGACGCTGCCGTGGATTTTATCATTGGGCGGCTCCAGGTGATGCTGCGCGAAACCGGCCTGGCTTTCGACGTGGTCGAGGCGGCGCTGGCAGCGCGGGGCGAGAACCCTGTTCTGGCTCGTGAAGCCGCGCAGCAGCTCACGGCCTGGGTCGCCAAAGACGAGTGGCGCGTGCTGCTCGACAACTACGCACGCTGTGTGCGGATCACCCGTGACCAGCCGCGCTTCACGCTGCATCCCGAACGGCTGCGCGAACCCGCCGAGCAGGCGCTCTACAAGGCGCTCTCTACCGCCGAGGCCGTCATCAGCCCCGCAAGCGACGTGGACAGCTTCCTCACGGCCTTTACGCCGCTTGTGCCGTTCATCCAGGTGTTTTTCGACGAGGTATTGGTGATGGATAAGGATGCGGCGCTGCGTGAGGCGCGGCTGGCGCTGCTCCAGCGCATCGCGGGGTTGGCGGAGGGGATTGTGGATTTGAGCAAGCTGGAGGGGTTCTAGCGGTCGGCGCTCAGCCTTCAACCTTCGACTGTAGCGCGAGTTGGTAACTCGCGTAAAACGCCAGGGTCATTCATTGCCCCTGGCGTTTTTGTTTGTGCAGCATTCCCTGGCCTGTATGGGCGGTTTGCAAGTCGCCTTTGTCTGGCTATTTCACTGTAAGCAAAGTTGTGTCGCTGATCTTGCTCTCTAAAAAGCGTGTGATCTCTTGAAGTTCGATTTTGGGGTCGGCCTGCAACCCCAGACATTT
>DYKY01000046.1:16128-25071 GCA_020722365.1 Thermoflexus sp. | reverse complement strand
TATGCGTTACGGATACTTTGATGACAAAAACCGCGAGTATGTGATCACCCAGCCGGACACGCCTCTGCCATGGATCAACTACCTGGGCAGCGAGGCGTATTTCGGCCTGATTTCCAACACGGCGGGCGGCTATTCGTTCTACCGCGATGCGCGGCTGAGACGGATCACGCGCTACCGCTACAACAACGTGCCGTTGGACTTCGGCGGGCGTTACATTTACGTGCGCGATAACGCTACAGGAACGTTCTGGTCGCCTTCGTGGCAACCCACGCGGATGCCGCTGGATAGTTACACCTGCCGCCATGGGATGGGGTACACGGTGATTGAATCGACGAATGAGCGAATCAGCGTGGAGACGTTGTACTTCGTGCCATTGGGGGCGAATTTGGAGATTTGGTCGACGACGGTGACGAATCAGCGCGATACGAAGGTGGATTTGTCGCTCTTCTCGCTGATCGAGTTCTGCCTGTGGGACGCGCAGGACGACGCGACGAACTACCAGCGCAACTTCAACATCGCGCAAGTCGAGATCGAAGATAACGTGATTTATCACAAGACGGAATACCGCGAGCGCCGCGACCACTTCGCCTACTTCGCCTGCTCCGCGCCGCTGGCCGGCTACGATACGCACCGTGACGACTTCCTCGGCCCGTACCGGGGATGGGACAAGCCGGTGGTGGTCGAGCGTGGCGAATCGGCCAACTCCGAAGCGCGCAGTTGGGCGCCGATCGGCTCGCATCACGTCAAACTTACGCTGCAACCGGGCGAGTCGCGCCGGGTGATCTTCGTGCTCGGCTACCAGGAGAACCCACGCGACCAGAAGTTCGATCCGCCGGATTCGCAGATCGTCAACAAGCGTTTGGTCAAGCCGATCATCGCCAAATATCTTCAGCCGGAGGCAGTGGACGCCGCTTTCGCCGAATTGCGCACTTATTGGGACGGCATCCTCGGCATTTACCAGGTGGACACGCCCGACGCGGCGACGAACCGCATGGTCAACGTGTGGAACGCTTACCAGTGCATGGTAACGTTCAACATGTCGCGCTCGGCCTCCTACTTCGAGTCCGGGGTGGGGCGTGGGTTGGGGTTCCGCGATTCCAGCCAGGACTTGCTCGGCTTCGTCCACCAGGCGCCGGAGCGCGCACGCGAGCGGCTGCTCGACCTGGCGGCGACGCAGTTGGAGAGCGGCGGCGCGTACCACCAGTTCCAGCCCCTCACCAAGCGCGGCAACGACGCCGTGGGCAGCGGCTTCAACGACGATCCGCTCTGGCTGCCGCTGGCGGTCGTCGCCTACCTCAAGGAGACCGGTGATTGGGCCATCCTCGAGGCGCCCGTACCTTACGAGAACAAGCCCGGCACCGAAACCCCGCTCGCCGAGCACCTGGAGCGGGCGATGAACTACACGCTGAGCAATCTCGGCCCGCACGGACTGCCCCTCATCGGTCGCGCCGACTGGAACGATTGTTTGAACCTCAACGTCTTCTCCGCCGAACCGGGCGAATCCTTCCAGGTAGCGCCGCTCAAGAAAGATGGCACGGTGGCGGAATCCGTCTTCATCGCCGTCTTGTTCATCCTCGCGGCAAAAGAGATGGCAAGGATGCAAGAGGTAAGAGGCACGAAGCAAGAGGCAGGAAGCAAGGGGCCTGCATCCTGGTATCTGGAAAAGGCTGCTGAAATGGAAGAGACGGTCTGGGCGCACGGCTGGGACGGTGCGTGGTTCCTGCGCGCTTATGACGCCTTTGGTGAGAAGGTCGGGTCGCACGAGTGTGCAGAAGGGCAGATTTTCATCGAGCCGCAGGGCGTGGCGATTATGGCGGGCCTCGGGCTAGATGATGGCAAGGCGCAGGCAACTTTGGCCTCGGTTAACCAGCGCCTGGCCACCGACCACGGCATCGTGTTGCAACAACCGGCGTTCTCGCGCTACTACCTGCACTTGGGCGAGATCAGCTCCTACCCGCCCGGCTTCAAGGAGAATGCCAGCATCTTCTGCCACACCAACCCGTGGATTATGATCGCGGAGGCGATTGTGGGGCACGGCGATCAGGCCTTCGATTACTACAAGCGCATCTGCCCGGCCGCGCGCGAGAGCATCAGCGAGATCCACCGCAGCGAACCCTACGTCTACGCGCAGACGATCGCCGGGCGCGACAACCCGCGTCACGGCGAGGCGAAGAACTCGTGGCTCACCGGCACCGCCGCGTGGAACTACGTCGCCATCACGCAGTGGATTCTGGGCATCCGCCCGGCCTACAACGGCTTGCAGATCGCGCCTGTCATCCCGCTGGACTGGCCTGGCTTCACTGCCACGCGGGTCTTCCGAGGGGTGACGTACCACATCACCGTGGAGCGCCAGGGTGGGGGGAACGCCGTCTCGCTCGTCGTTGATGGCAAGCCGGTGGAAGGCGACATCGCGCCGTTGCCTGCGCCCGGGGTGAAGGACGTGACGGTTAAGGTGATGTTGCGCTAAGGGCAGGTTGTTTTACCACGAATCTTCACGAATTTACACGAATGTTATGTTTTTAATTCGTGGGGGTTAGTGAAGATTCGTGGGTGGTTCTAGTGGAGGTGTGTTATGCAATGGCAGGAGATATGCAGTCATTATCCTCAACAGTGGTTGCTGGTTGAGGCCATAAAAGCGCACTCAGAAGCCGATCGGCGTATCCTCGAACAACTGGCTGTGGTCGGCACATTCCCCGATTCAACGACGGCGATGAAATCCTATCTCCAGCTTCACAAAGAAGCGCCGGAGCGCGAGCTGTATGTCTTCCATACAAGCCGCGAGAAGTTGGATGTTACAGAGCGTCGCTGGCTAGGCGTGCGAGGCATAGGATGAGGATACGTTTACAGAATGGTTTGCTCTACGTTGCTGTAGAAGTTTCCTACCGTGGCCGTTGCCTTGAGTTAGACAATGTCCTGTTGGATACGGGGTCTGCTGGTACTGTCTTCTCGATTGACAGGCTACTGGACATCGGGTTAGAATATGCGGCAGAGGATGCGGTCCATTGCATTCATGGTGTTGGAGGAACAGAATTTGTGTTCTCCAAAACGGTGGAGCGACTGGCTCTTGGCGACATCCACGTGAATGACGTTGAGATTGAGATCGGTGGTATGAATTACGGCTTTGAGATGGATGGGATCATTGGGCTTGATTTCTTACTGCGTGTTGGGGCGGTTATCGATCTCGCAGTGATGGAAGTGCGTGTTTAATTCATGATTGTTCATAATGACAAGATTTCGTTACACCTGACCCTGGCCCGTGAATTGGCAACCGCTTTCAGCGCGTTCTCGCACGTCGAGGCCGTCGCCGTGGGTGGCTCGCTTGCCTCGGGGTTAGCGGATGCCGGTTCGGACATCGACTTGTTATCTGCACCAGATCCAAAACGCGGTGCGACGTCACGATGCTGTCAGCGTCAATCACCGCGTGGCGGCGTTGCTGGCGAGTTACTTCGACGTGCTCTTTGCCCTCAATGCCATACCGCATCCCGGCGAAAAACGCCTGCTGGAGATTGCTGCGGAACGCTGCGCCAAACGTCCTCCGGCGATGCGCGAGCAGGTTGAGGCTGTTCTCCGGGCTACGGCAGACGCGGATGAGGCATTGGTTCATGCTATCGACCGCCTCATCGATGATTTGGACGAGCTTTTGTTGCAAGAAGGGTTTGATCTGGGATAACAAATCTATGGAGGTGTGCTTTGAAAAAACTCGCAGGTTGTTTGTCGTTTCGCAGATAATCGCGTAAAATCAGGTCAGGAGGATACTATGGTCACGCAATCAGTTACACTACACTTGCCGGAAAAAGTTATGCGCCGGGCGCGGGAGGCTGCTGATGCGCTTCAACATCCGTTGGAAGATGTTTTGACAGCGTTGCTTAATGCCGCCTTGCCCGATGTGGACGACGCGCCGCCGGAGATGCGGGCGGAATTGGCAGAAATGACCTGGCTAAACTCCTCTACTTTGTGGGAGATTGCTCGCAGTTCTATGTCCGGCTCGCAACAGGAGAAACTGGCGTATTTATCGGATATTCAGACCCAACGTCCTTTAACCCAGGCCGAGCAAGCACAGTTAGAGACTTTGCGCTGCGAGTATGGCCGCGCCACACTGCGCAAAGCGCGCGCTTATGCGCTACTTAGCTTGCGTAGTGGAAAACCTCTGCTGACTGAAAATTAAACCCATGGTACACATTCCCCGCTCTTTGCGGCGTAAGGTTGCGGCTGCCGCTCAACATCGCTGTGGTTACTGTCAAACCGAACAACGTATCAGCGGCGCGCAAATGCACATTGACCATCTCATCTGTATCCACAGTGCCTGTAACGCAAACTGTTAGTTTGCTTCTGCCGCAAGCTAACAGCTTGCGCTCAATAATCATTGCGAGACACCGTTATTGAATTGGAACCCAACCGTGTTCGACGACGATGCTTTGCCCTTCAGAACTTAAAGCAAAGTCAATGTACGTTTGGGCAATGGGTTGGGTCAGCGGTCCGGTGAGTAAGAGGAGCGGACGAGTGAGGCGATAGCGGTCGTTGCGGACGTTTTCCTCGGTGGGATTGATCCCGTCGATGCTCAGCGCCTTCATCCCGGTTTCGATGTGGCCGAAGCCGACGTACCCAATGGCGTGCGGTTCTTTGACAACCAGGGCTGCCATATCGCCGGCAGTGATGGCAATCTGTAGGTTGGGACTGGTGGGTTCGGCTTTGTCCAGCACAATCTCGTCGAAAGCGCCACGGGTGCCGGAACTTGTCTCCCGGATAACGACGACGATGGGCGCATCGCTTCCCCCTACTTCTTGCCAGTTGGTGATCCTGCCAAGATAGATGTCCTGAAGCTGAGCAGAGGTCAGATTTTCCACCGGATTGGCGGCATTGACGACCACGGCTAGCACGTCGACGGCGATCTGGTGAACGGTAATGCCTGCGGCCTCCTCCGGTTTAAGTTCGCGCGAGGCCATGCCGATGTCTACCGTTCCGTCGTGAATCGCAGCGATTCCCACCGTGCTCCCGCCGGCGGCAATGTCGAGTGTCACCTCCGGATGATGGGCATTGAAAGCCTGCCCGATTTTGGCAGCTAACGGCTGTACGGTGGTGCTTCCCGCAAAGGTGATGGATCCGGCAATCGGTGTGGATGTCGGGGTAGAGGATGGCAAGGCCGTACCGCACCCGCTAAGGATGAGCAAACAAAAAAAGGTCAAAACAGTGGTCCAAAGTTTTCTACCCATATCGAATTCTCCTGAATATCTTTATCTTCTTGCTGATGAACTACTGGTTATGGGCGGCCAATTGACAATGGGCGTCGTAACCTGTTCTTCCTTCACGTGGGTCAGCCGTTCGTTCACCCGGACAAGTTGCGCGTAGAGATTGGCGTTTTCCAAAGCAACGCCGAGTTGTGCGGCAAATGACTGGACCCACGGCGCGTCCTCAGTATTGAGTCCCCCCGGCTGGTGATGGGTGAGACAGAGCATGCCGATGACACTGCCATGCGCCGTAATCGGCACCCCTATCCAGGCGCGGTCGCCGGGTAACCAGGGCTGCTGTTGCCATTGAGAATCAGCTGTCACGTCCGCGATCATCAAGGGTTGTCGCTCAACTTTTAGATGTTCGTAGATGTCGCCATACACCGTCAACTTTTTGGCTTGTAACCGATACAGGTCTCCGTATCCGTATTGGGCCAATGGCTTGAGCTGTTCGCCTTCCTGCATCCACAATGAACTGCGCTCGTACTTGATCAGCACATTGAGCGACGCGAGGGCGCGACCGGGCAATTCCTCAATGTCGAGACTCCCGGACAGCACCCGGCCGGTCAATTCGAGCACCTCGGCGATGCGTCGCCGCTTCTGCTCGTCGGCGTAACGCTGCGCGTTGTGCAACCCCATGGCGATCTGGTCGGCGAGCGTGTTGAGCAGGCGGGTCGTTTCCGGCGGGAAGGCGTCGACGGTCAGACTCTGGATTTCCAGCACGCCGAGGACATCCTGTCCAAAAAGCACCGGCACGGCGAGAGCGGCCCGCGCCTGTGGAAGCCAGTCGTGCTTCAGATGCTGCTCGCGGCTCACATCGGGGATGATGGCTGCTGTATGGATCGTCGCTGCGGCGCCGACCAGGGTGTCGGAGTGTATGGGGATCGTGTGGCCTGGGCCGTATTCCCCGATCTCGCCGCTGACCTCACGCAGGAGCGCCTGTTGCGTCTGCTCGTCGACTGTGAAAAGGGCGACGCGATAGAAATTCAGGCGTTGGCGGAGCAATTGGACGGACATCTGTATGATCCGGGTAACATCGGAACTGGACGAGACGCTGCGCGCGAGATCGGCTGCCACCGATAGCTCGTGGGTGCGGGCGGCGACGCGCGCTTCCAGGTTTGTGTAGAGGTCCTCGAGATCGCCGACCATTGTGTTAAACGAGTCGGTCAACCATTCGATTTCGTCCCCATGCCCAACGCTTAACCAGGTGTGACCGGCTGGAATCACAATCCGTTGGCTGAAATCACCCTTGGCAATGGCGTCTGCGGTACGGGAAATCTGTTGAATGGGCTGTATCAGAATGTGCATCACAGTCGTGCTCACAATGATGAGCACGACTGTGGTTGTAACGGTACTGATCAGCATGACGAAGATGCCGGTCGAGGCGATGTGTTGGAGATCGGTAGTGGAGTGGATCAAGATCAAGTCGGCCGGCGTTTCACCTAGCATCAGCGATAATTCGTGTTTGTAGATGCCGGCGCTGCGCCCTCGCCGAGCGTCAAAAGGGAAATTCTCTGAAGTGGCGATCTGCATCAAGGTAGCTGAGGCACCGGATCCTGGGTAGCTCATAAACTGCAGGCCCATCTCTGCCGAAAGACGATAACGCGCCAGTAGCGCTTTGATCTCGCTTCCCAGGTCTACCCCAACGATCACAGTTCCCAGAGCGCCGGGCAAATCAACGCGGCTGAGCAAGAGCGCCTGGTCGGCGATAACGCGCGCCACCGTTGCGCCGGGTTGGATCTGGTCAAGCAGCGACGTCTCACGGTATAGACTGGCGAGGAGTAAATTGGTGCGCGGAACACCACTCGCATTGTAGATTTGGACCAAACCCAACTGAAAACGTTCGCGAACGACCACAGCGCGCCGGTTGAGTGTCTCCAGAGTTCCTTCATCATTGGTCTCCAGCGCCTGGAGTATTTCTGGATCGTTGGCTAAAAGTTGCGCCGCCGTTTCCAGATCGGCCACACGACCTTGCAGGGCTTGAGTGAGTTTTTCACTGCTGGACTCGGCCTGACGGTGCAAAAGCTGGTTTTGTGTCAGCACAATGCTGACGGTGAAAGCCAGCACGCTGGCGAGCAATGAGATCACCATCAGGCCGATGATGGGCGTGCGGAATTTGTCGCGTAGCGTTCGCGGATGGAAAAAGTTAGTCCCAGATCGTACATAGTTTTTCACTGATGTATCCTCTACGTCAGATAGTCGTTTTCTAGCCGGTATCTCACCACTCAAAACCCAGTATGCCACACCACTATTAAATGCGTTTTAATGCATTGTTAAGATCGGGTTAAGATTTTGGCTGCTAAAGTAGCTTCTTTAGAGGTATTTAGGTCGCAGCGGTAGATTTAACATTTCGTTAACATCCTGGTAAACGTCCATTAAACTTCGTGCGATACACTATAACCGACTCATTAACAAAACTACCAGCTCGAGCAGAACTTGCTCAATGGCCCGGCCGCTTTGCAGATTTTGGGGCAGATGGCGGCCCGGTCGTTCTGAAGCGCCGAGAATGAGGCTGTCGTGTGAGTACACCAAAAACAAACTGGATTCTGCTGGCCCTTTACGCCGTGTTGGCGTTAGGCGTGTTGATCGCCGCGTTTGTGTCGCCGCCGGTGCGCGCCGTGGCTTACGCGCCGTTGCGTGATTTGTTGATTCCGCCGCCCAAGCCCATCGTCATTTCGGTGCTTTATTCCACCGAAAAAGCGCTGTGGATGGAGGAGGCGGTGGAGAGCTTCGCCAGGACGAGAACGCGCATTGGCGGACGGCCGATTGAGATTGAACTAGCGGCATCCGGTTCGCGGGAAATGTACCTGGCAGTCCTGGACGGTCAGGCGCAGCCGGACCTCATCAGCCCGGCCAGCATGCTCCAAATCGCGCTGTTGGAGGATTTGTCCAAGAGCAAGTTTGGGCGCGCGCTGGTTAATCCACTGGACAAGGCGACTTGCCGGCCGGTGTTGACCTCACCGCTGGTGTTGGTGGCCTGGAAAGAACGCGCGGAAGTCCTGTGGGGCGACGACCCTAACGGCGACATGTGGCGGCGCATGCACGATGCGCTCGTCGATCCCAAAGGCTGGGAAAGTTACGGACATCCTGAATGGGGCTACATCAAGTTCGGCCACACCAATCCCTTGTCGTCTAACAGCGGCTTTCAGACGTTGGTGTTGATGACGTACAACTATTTTGAAAAGACCCAGGGATTGGTTTCAGCAGATATTCTGGCGAATCCAGAGTACCAACGATGGTTGATCGAATTCGAGAGCACGATCTCCAAGTTCGGCGATAGCACCGGCACGTACATGAACGAGATCATCTCCTACGGGCCGAGTATGTACGATTTCGTCGCTGTGTACGAAGCGACGGCCATCGAGCAACTGGAAAACGCGGTGGGCAAGTATGGCGAATTGCATCTTTACTATCCACCCGCGACTTCCTTGAGCGACCATCCATTCTGTGTTATGCAGGCCGATTGGGTATCGCCGGAGAAGGCGCAGGCTGCGCAGGCGTTCCTGGATTTTCTCACCGGACCAGAGATGCAGGAATTGGCGTTAGTGAAGTACGGATTTCGTCCGGTAGACCCGGCGATCTCTTTGGAGCAGCCCGGCAGCCCCTTTACGCGCTACACGGCGAACGGCGTGAAACTGCAACTGCCGCCGGAGGTTGAGACGCCGCGCGGCGATGTCTTGCAAACGTTGCTGGATTTCTGGCAGCGCACTATCCAGCG
>DYKY01000046.1:0-16028 GCA_020722365.1 Thermoflexus sp. | reverse complement strand
CGCGCGGCGATGTCTTGCAAACGTTGCTGGATTTCTGGCAGCGCACTATCCAGCGTTAATGGTGACGGTTGATCACAATTAGAGAGTAGAGGACAGGTATGAAAACCAAATCATTTTTACTCGGCGTGATGTTGCTTTTACTGGTATTGACAGCGTGCAGCCGCGGGGGATTCGCGCTGGGCGGTAAGAAAGTGACTGTGACCATCGTGTACGGTTCGGAAAAAGAGGCCTGGCTGATTCCGCAGGTAGAGACTTTCAACGCGGAAAAGCGCAAGACTGCCGACGGCGCGGTCATCGAAGTTCAGATCACGTCGATGGGCTCGCTGGAATCCGGGGAGCAGATTGTGGCCGGCACGCTCAATCCGACGGTGTGGAGTCCGGCCTCATCGGCCTATGTGCCGGTGGTCAACGCTGCGTGGCGGCAGTCCCACGCCGACGATCTGGTGGTGGGAACGCCGAAAGACCTGGTGCTCAGCCCCATCGTCATTGCGATGTGGCGGCCCATGGCCGAAGCGCTCGGTTGGCCCGACAAACCCCTTGGGTGGGGTGACATTGCAGCGTTGGCGACGTCGACTGAGGGGTGGGGCGGGTATGGATTCCCGGAATGGGGCAGCTTCAAGCTCGGTCACACCCATCCCAATTTCAGCAACAGTGGCATTCTCTCGGTCATTGCGGAAGCTTACGCCGGCGCGGGCAAACAGCGCGGCCTGACGTTGGAGGACGTGCACGATCCCCAAGTCAAGGCATTTATGGCCGAAGTCGAGAGCAGCATCATCCACTACGGCGAAAGCACCGGCTTTTTTGCCACGCGGATGTTCGAGCGCGGGCCTTCGTACCTCAGCGCCACCGTGCTGTACGAGAACCTGGTTGTGGAGCAGCAGACGAAAGTGCTCAACAACGAAGTCGTACAGATTCCGGTGGCCGCCATCTATCCCAAGGAGGGCACCTTCTGGAGCAACCATCCCTACATCATCCTCAACGCCCCCTGGGTGACGGATGAACAGAAAGAAGCAGCGCAGCTTTTCCAGGATTTCTTGCTCGCTCGACCTCAGCAACTTAAAGCCATGGAGTTCGGTTTCCGCCCTGCCGATCCCAGCATTCCACTCTCGTCGCCGTTGGACGCCCAACACGGTGTGGATCCACGGCAGCCGCAGACGGTGCTCGAAGTGCCTTCCGCTGAAGTCATTACCGCCGTCCAGGAACTGTGGCGCAAGGAAGCCAAGAAACCGGTTGACCTGGTGGTGGTGATGGACGTATCCGGCAGTATGCAGGGTGAAAAGATCAATGCGGCGCGCAAGAGCCTGATTGACTTCATAAGCCTGCTGGACGACCGCGACCGCCTGCAAATCATCCTGTTCAGCGATGAACTTGTCACCCTTACGCCGCTTTCACCGTTAGGAGAAAAGCGGCAGGAAGTGTTGCAGCGCGTCGGCGGCATCATTGAAAGCGGCGACACGCGCCTGTACGACGCCGTGGATATGGCTTACGAAGCGCTGCGGACAGACGGCGACCCGGCGCACATTCGCGCCATCGTCGCCTTAAGCGATGGAAATGACACTGTGTCCAAACTGACGTTGGAAGCGCTGGTCCAGAAAGTCGGTAACCTGAGCGAGGGGGGAAGCGCCACCAAAGTCTTCACCATTGGGTTTGGCGCCAATGCCGACAAGCAGGTGTTGACGCGGATTGCCGAAGCGACCGGCGCCAAGCAATACGACAGCGATCCTAACACCATCCAAAAAATCTACGCCGAGATTGCGACGTTCTTTTAAGGGGAACAACCATGCGTTCACCGCTGTTATCGGCTATCTTTCATCCGTTAAACATTGTCATGATGGGACTGGCTGCTTTTGCCGGATTGGTGTCGGCGTGGTGGTTGTTCCCGGTAGGGCTGCTCTTCTGGGGCGTGATGATCTTCAACGTCGCGCGCGACCAATCCCTGCGCCTCAACTACGAAATGCAGCAACGCGCACCGTTGGCGTCCCGCTTTCAACGTTACTTTGATCGCGTTGAACGGGCGCAAGTCAGTATTTTCAACACCCTGGCCACGGCGTCCTCCGCAACCCGCCGGGTCTTGCAGCCGGTGCGCGATGAAGTCGATGTTCTTACCAAGGAGGTCTATGCCCTGTGCCAGCGCATGTCGACCCTGGAGAACTACCGCGTCGTGTCACAATCCCACACGGACCTTACAACCGACCTTGAGCACATCGACAAAGCGATTGCCCGTGCTGAGGATGACGCAGTCCGGCGAGACTACGAAGAGTCGCGCCAGGCGCTCCAGGAAAGGTTGGCAAAATTACAGGGTGTCTCGACGCAACTGGAGCGGGTTGAGGCGCAATTGATGTCACTGGCGAATGAAATGGATGGCGTTGTGACCGAAGTTGTGCGAATGCAAGCGGCGGGGGCAGACAGCGCTGCTGCTTTTGTGCCGGAGTTGGTCACACGCTTGCGGCAAGAAACGCTGCAACTACAAATCTTTGAACAGGAAGCGACACGTTTGTAAATGTGACTGTCATGGCTCAGAAAATTCTTGTGGTGGAAGATGACCAGGTCCTGCGCGAGACGTTGGCCTACAATCTGGACAAAGAAGGCTACACGGTTTTGACTGTGGAAGACGGTAGCTTCGCTATCGAAACTAACCGGCGCGAGAAACCGAATATAATTCTCCTGGACCTTATGCTGCCGGGCATAGACGGCTTTGAGGTCTGCCGCATTGTGCGTCGGGAGAGCAACGTCCCCATTTTAATGTTGACGGCCCGCACGGATGAAGTCGATCGGGTGGTGGGATTGGAAGTCGGTGCGGATGATTACCTCACCAAGCCGTTCAGCATGCGCGAACTGCTGGCGCGTATCAAAGCCCATTTGCGGCGAGAGCGCCTGATCCGCGAAACGCTAACGCCGCCGGTAACTCACGCAGCCGATTTGAAACCATCCTTGTCTTTTGATGACCTGTCTATCGACTTGAATCGGTGTGAGGTGTTGCTAAACGGCAACATATTGCCGCTCAAGCCCAAAGAATACGAGTTATTAGTCTCGTTGGTCCTGCATAAAGGTCAGGTCCTTTCCCGCCCCCAACTGATGCAGAGCGTGTGGGGCTGGGATTACAGTGTGGACAGCCGCACGGTCGATGTTCACATTCGTTGGTTACGGCGCAAGATAGAGCCTGATCCCGATAACCCGACCCGCATCGTCACTGTGCGTGGCATCGGTTACCGCTTTGAAGGCTAATGCGGTCACCAAAGCGATGCTCGGCTATTTAAACAAACCTTTCCCTGATCTTAACAAACCGTTAACATTCTGTTGAAATCCTCTTAACCTTCGCGTGTTATGATGACCTTGCGATCAAAAAATAACACTCAGGAGGAGATAATATGCGTCGCATAAGTTTAGTTGTGTTCATTTTAGTGGCAATGTTGGTCACTGCATGTGGCGGCACTACACCGACCGTAGCGCCCACCACAGCGCCGACAGCGGTCCCGGAAACCACCGAGGCAACCGAGGCGGCTCCTGTTGCCGAAAGCGGGCAGCACATTAGCGTGGCAGGCTCGACGACGGTGCAGCCGTTGGCGGAGAAGCTGGCGGAAGTGTTTGTAGCCGCGAATCCCGATGTGAAGATCGACGTCGCGGGCGGCGGTTCGAGCGCGGGTGTGAAGGCCGCGGGCGATGGCACCGCCGACATCGGCGCAGCGTCGCGCGAAATCAAGGCTGAAGAGAAGACGACCTACCCCGACATCGTGATCTTCGAGATCGCGCGGGACGGCATCGCGGTCGTCGTGCACCCCGAAGTGCCTGTTGACGCGCTGACGACGGATCAAGTGCGCGACATCTTCGCGGGTAACATCACCAACTGGAGCGAAGTGGGCGGCGAGAACCAGCCGATCACGGTGATCTCGCGTGAAGAAGGCTCCGGCACGCGCGGGGCGTTTGAAGAGATGGTGATGGGTGAGGAAGCAGCGATTACCGACAAGGCCATCTTCCAGGACTCCAACGGCAAGGTACGCACCACCGTCGCCAGCACGCCCAACTCAATTGCGTTCCTGTCCTTCGGGTATCTGGATGATTCCGTGTACGCCGTGGCGATCGATGGCGTCGAGGCTACCGAGGCCAACGCTCTGAGCGGCGCTTACCCTGTCGTGCGCCCGCTGAATATGATCACCAAGGGCGAGCCGACCGGTGTGGTCAAGGCCTGGTTGGACTTCATTCTCAGCGATGCCGGGCAAGCGATTGTGAAAGAGCAAGGGTACCTTGCGGTAAAGTAGGGATAAAAGTTACAAAGATCGAGAATCAAGAATCGAGAAGATTCTTGATTCTTGATTCTCGATTCTTGGCCACGAGGTTTTATGAAACTAACACGTACTGTCGATCGCACCATTCGGTATCTGTTGTTGGGCAGTGCATTATTGTCTGTCTTTATCGTGGTATTGATTGCCATATTTACCTTGATCGAAGCCTTGCCGGCGTTCCGTGAAATCGGTTTGGTGGATTTTCTTCTCAATCCGGTGTGGCATCCGTTGCCCGACGATCCGGCCAATAGTGAATTTGGCATCCTGGGGATGATTTACGCGTCAATCATTGTCACGGCCGGCGCGATCATCTTGGGCGTACCGTTGGGGATCGGCTGTGCCGTGTTTCTGGCCGAAATCGCCCCGGAGGCGATACACAAGCTGGTGCGCCCGGCCGTGGAACTGCTGGCCGGTATCCCGTCCGTCGTCTACGGCCTCGTGGGTATGGTCTGGCTGGTTCCCCTCATCCGCGACCTTTTCCAGGTTCCCGATAATCAGGGCTTTGGCTTTCTGGCTTCATCCATCGTGTTGGCGGTGATGATCTTGCCGACCATCATCAACATTGCCGAAGATGCGATTCGCGCGGTCCCGGAGTCCTACCGGGAGGGCGCGCTGGCTCTGGGCAGCACCCACTGGCAAACGATTGTCAATGTCATTTTCCCGGCGGCGCGTTCCGGCATCGTCGCTGCGGTGATCTTGGGGATCGGACGTGCGTTAGGTGAGACAATGGCGATGGTGATGGTCATCGGCAACTCCACGGAGTTCCCGGTTCCGCTGACCGCCAATCCGTTGACGATCTTCCTGGCGCGCGGTCGCACGTTGACCGGCAACGTCGTGATGGGCTTGAATTATGCAGCCGGGGTCCACCGCAGCGCGCTGTTTGCGACGGGTGTGGTGCTGTTTTTGATGATTATGTTGGTCAACGGCATGGCGCGGGTGATCGTGAAAAGGTGGTCCTACAAGGGGTAACAAGCTATGGGAGTGGTGGATGCGGTGTTGAGTAAAACCAAGGCAGCAACTTCGACCAACTTGCGTCAACGGCATTGGATACAGAATGTGGCTTTCGGCGTGCTCTGGTTAACCGGAGGCGTGGTTATCGTTGTTTTGTTTTTTGTCATTATTTACTTGCTATTGCAGAGTGGAAAGTTCTTTGTTGGAACGGAGAATGTGCTTGAAGCTGTCACCCTGGAGTCTTCCAACGAGGCGGTGCGCGATTTTGTCGCTGCCAACCCGGCAGCGATTGGCTATATCTCGTTTGGTTACCTGGATGGGACGACCAAAGCACTGGCGCTCAATCAGACAGCTCCGAGTGTGGCCAATATCGCCAATGACACGTATCCTCTGGCGCGCACACTCTACATGATCACGAACGGCGAGCCAAGCTCTGAGGTACAGGCATGGTTGGATTTTGTGCGCAGCGCCGAGGGGCAACAACTCCTCACCGATGCCGGTTACATTGCTCTGTCCGAGTCGTCTGAGTTTCAGCCGCTGACACAGGGCATAAACAGTGAATTAACGCTGGCCGGTTCTACAACGGTGGAACCGTTAGCCGAGCAGCTTGCGGCTGCCTTTGCCCGCTATTACCCGAATGTGACTATCACCGTGGAGGGTGGCGATTCTACAGCCGGCATTAAAGCGGCAGGCAAAGGCAGTGTGGATGTGGGGATGAGTTCCCGCGACATCAGAGAGGTAGAACTGGTGCGCTACAAAGAGCTGCGTGTGTTTGACATTGGCTACGACGGCATTGCGGTCATTGTCCACCCGACACTCCAGATCAGTTCGCTGACCTACAATCAATTGCGCGACATTTATAACGGTTACATCGATAACTGGGCTGACGTCGGCGGGCCGGATGCGGAGATTGTGGTCGTGGGGCGCGAGAGCGGCTCCGGCACTTCCGAGAGCTTTGAATCATGGGTGATGAGCAAAGAGCGGCTGATTCAAAAAGGCTGGGAAACAGGTAACGCGACCATGGTGGCCCAGGGCATTGGCGCCAGTTTCAAAGCCGTCTGGCGTTTTCTCACCGCCGAACCGCTGCCGGGCATGGGCGGCAAGGGCGGCATCTCGACTACCATCGTCACTACGGTCTACATGGTGGTTTTGACGCTGCTCATTGCGACGCCATTGGGTGTCGGCGCGGCGGTCTACCTGGTGGAATACGCCGGAGAAATGGGTAGTCAGAGTCGCTGGATGCGCCGAACCGTCGAAACCATCCGCTTCGCGGTAGAAACGCTGGCCGGCGTGCCTTCGATCATCTTTGGCTTGTTTGGGTTTGCGCTATTCGTCACCGTGATGCACCTGGGCCTCTCGCTGCTCTCCGGGGCGTTGGCGGGGGCGTGTCTGATCCTCCCGGTGATCATCCGCACGACCGAAGAAGCTTTGCTCACCGTACCCCGCGCTTACCGCGAGGGCAGTCTGGCCCTCGGCGCGACGAAGTGGCAGACGAACTGGCAGGTTGTCTTGCCGACGGCTATGCCAGGCATCGTCACCGGTGTTATTCTCGGCGTTGGACGTATTGTGAGTGAAACCGCTGTCTTTTATGTCACGTTGGGCGGCAGTATCCATTTGCCCGAGTCGGTGATGGATCAGGGGCGTACGATGGTGTTGCACCTGTATTCCTTGATGATGGATGCGAACGCTCCCGCCCCGGCGATGGGTACGGCGATGGTCTTGGTGGTGACGATCATTGCGATCAATCTGGCGATCAATTACCTCTCCACGCGGATTACCGCGCGGATGCAGGGGAAAGCGCGATAACGTATGATGATCGCCCCCTTAATTGAATGTAAAGAAGGCTAATGAAAATATGACAGCAGTAGAAACGACGCGACTGGAAGTTCAGGATTACAGCTTGTACTACGGTAGCTTTAAGGCACTCGATCGTGTCAATGTGAAGATTCCTTCTCAACAAGTGACGGCCATCATCGGCCCTTCCGGGTGTGGCAAGAGCACCTTTTTGCGCACCTTCAACCGGATGAATGACTTGATTCCTTCTGCGCGCACTGAAGGGAAGGTGTGGTTGGATGGCGTTGATATTTTCAATATGGACGCTGTCGACTTGCGGCGTCAGGTGGGTATGGTGTTCCAACGTCCCAACCCTTTTCCCAAGTCCATTTTTGACAATGTCGCCTATGGGCCGCGCATGAACGGCCTGCGCGACAAGACCAAGCTGGGAGAGATCGTAGAACGCAGCCTGCGTGATGCAGCACTATGGGATGAGGTGAAAGATGATCTGGGCAAATCCGGTCTCGCGCTCTCCGGCGGGCAGCAGCAACGGCTCTGTATCGCGCGCGCCTTGGCGGTCGCCCCGGAGGTCATCCTGATGGACGAACCGGCCTCCGCGCTCGATCCGATTGCCACGTTGCGCATCGAAGAGCTGATCCGCGAACTCAAGAAGCAGTACACGATCGTCATCGTCACGCACAATATGCAGCAGGCTGCGCGTGTCTCGGACTACACGGCCTTCTTCTACACCGACGAAAGCCGCACGGGTATCCTCGTCGAGTTCGGTAACACGAAGAAGATTTTCACCAACCCGGAAGATAAACGCACAGAAGACTACATCACGGGGCGGTTTGGATAGAGAGGAGTAAGGAGTATGGAGTAGGAAGTAGGGGATGAAATCCATACTCCATACTCCATACTCCATACTCCATACTCCATACTCCATACTTCATACTTCCCAAAGGAGGCAGCAATGAACAAAAAACGGGTCCTGTTTATCTGTACGGGTAATTCCGCGCGAAGCCAGATGGCCGAGGGTCTGGTGAACCATTTCCTGAGCACATCATGGGAAGCGTATTCCGCCGGAACAAAGCCGGCCGGCTACGTTCATCCACTGGCAGTGCGAGCATTGACCGAATTAGGGATTGACAGTTCGGAGCAGTGGTCCAAATCGACCGATAAATTTCGCGGAATGGATTTCGATCTGGTCATTACAGTGTGTGACCAGGCTGCCAAGAATTGCCCGACATGGTTAGGTAAGGGACAGCAAGTCCATATGGGCTTTCCCGATCCGGCCGCCGCCGAAGGCGGCGACGCGGCGAAGATGCAGATGTTCCGTCAGGTACGCGATGCGCTAGGCGAGCAACTGTTGACCTATCTGGCAAATTGGCCGCAGGAATCAAGCCCTGAGCCATTTGTGACCAGTGAGATTCTCATGGGTAGTGGGAATTCTGGTTCACACTCTGCGTTCCAGCGCATATAGGAATCGAGGTGTCAGAATGTCCAAACCGCGCGAAACTCTGGCACGCGAAATACAGCATCTCGAGGATGAGGTCCTGATTTTAGGTACGATGGTCGAAGACGCTTTGCTCGCCTCCATAGGTGTTCTCAAAAAACGGGATATGGATGGGGCGCGCAGCCTGATTGCCAAGGATATCGATATCAACGCTCGACGTTATGCGATTGAGGACCGGACCCTGGCCTTGATTGCCCTGCAACAGCCGGTAGCCGGTGACTTACGCGTGCTGGCGGCCATCCTCGAAATTGTGACCGAGTTGGAGCGCATCGGTGACTACGCCAAGGGCATCGCCAAAATCAGCCTCTTGATCGGCGAGCAGCCACTGCTCAAGCCGCTGGTTGACATCCCCTTGATGGCTGAGAAGGCTTTGTCGATGTTGCGAGGTGCTTTGGCTGCCTTTATCGAGCGCGATGTCGAGACCGCGCGCGCAATTCCCGCCCTGGACGATGAGGTAGACCAACTTTACAATCAAGTCTACCGAGAATTGATCACCTACATCCTGGCCGATCCAACGTGTCTTGAGCAAGCCAACTATTTACTGTGGGCGGCGCATAACCTGGAACGTGCTGCCGATCGCGTTTCGAACATTTGCGAACGCATCCTGTTTACCGTAACCGGAGAGTTTTCCGAATTTGACTCTGAGGTGAGTTTGCGCAAGTTTGCGCCTGTTTTGTAGTGTTGTAGCGCGGGCGTCACGCCCGCGCTACATTTAATAGGCTCTGTGGCGCGGGTCTTCGCGGCTGTCAAGCCGGCTGCGATAGACGCGCGTCCCCTGCCGGGTGACGCGTATCCCTTTGATTTGTTCCTGGGGCAAATAGGGGATGTTGACGTTCAACAACACGTCAGGAGGCAATTCCTCGTTGTTCAGCAGTGCCTGGACGATCTGCCGTGAAAGTGCGGCGGCAGGGGCGTAATCGATCAATCCCAGATGGTTTTCCGGTGAATCCAATGAAATCGCGACCCCCGGTATGCCGCCAATGACGGCCTCCATCGCTGCCGTCACCGTGCCGGAATAGGTCACATCATGACCCACGTTCGCGTTGGGGTTGATGCCGGATACGACCAGATCGACCTTATCGGGCAGCAATCCCAACAAAGCCAGCGATACGCAGTCGGATGGCGCACCATCGCTGGTGAGCGCCGGCGTCCCGTCATTGAGAACAACCTCCTTGACACGCAAAGGCCGGTCCAACGTCTTGACGTGCCCCGAGGCTGACCAGTTACGATCCGGCGCCAGAATACTCACTTTCCCCAAGTCGCGCATGGCCTGCGCCAGCGCCAGTAGGCCCGGGGCCATAACACCATCATCGTTCGTAATGAGAATGTGCATACTTTTTCCTTGAAACATCGCAAGATCATATCTGATTATAGAAAGACAACGTTAACCGGCTATGTACAAAAGGTTAACGTTTTGTTAAATCCTCAAGAATACCTGTATGACAACCGAGTAGCGATCACAAAAAACAAGGATTCTGTGATCGCTACGCGGTTCCGGGTCCGGTGTAGTTACAGATGGGGATAGAAATCCGGGGAAGTGGCCGCTGATGGTAAATGCGCGGGAGGCTTTTCCATCACTGGCGTGGATTTGGGCCTGAGTAATTTGGCGTAGTCGCGCAATAGGCCATTGAAAACTGCTTCCCAACTCCGGCTTTCAGCAAAGCTGCGCGCGCGCTGTCCCATCCGCTGTGTCATTGTTGGTTCTTCCACACACTGCTGGATGAGGGTGAGCCATTCCGTCTGGTCGTCAGGCGCACACAAAAATCCGTTGATGCCTTGGGTGATTAAATCCACCGGCCCACCGGCGCGCGGCGCAATCACGGGCAACCCTGAAGCCATCGCCTCCAGGACGACGTTGCCAAACGTCTCGTTGGCTGAAGGGAACGTGAAGAGATCGGCGGCAGCATACGCGGCAGCAAGGTCATCGCCGCGCAGGTAGCCCGTGAAGACAGTGCGCGAAGCATCGCGTTGCGTACCGGCGAACTGTGTTTCCAGGGTGGAACGTAGTGGTCCATCTCCGACAATTGCCAGGCGAACCTGCGGTAGAGCCTCCAACACCGGCTGTAACCATTCGATGCGTTTTTCTATAGCCAGGCGGCCTACGTAAAGCAGGAGCGGCGCGTCTGGACGCCCACCGGTGAGCCGCGTGCGCCATTCTGCGCTGCGCCGGGCCGGGTGAAACTGCGTCGTGTCCACGCCATGGCTCCACACGCCTACCCGTTCAAAGCCGTGCGCTTCCAACTCCCGCCGGGTGAAGTGGGAAGGCGCCAGGTTCAGATCGGCCTGGTTGTGTAGCCAACGGAAATAGGCCCAGAGTGTGTCGCGGAACAAACCGAGGCGATAGGTGCTGGTGTAGCCGGGCAGATCGGTGTGATACGAGGCCACGACCGGTACGTTGAGACTGCGGGCGTGGCGCAGTCCCGTGAGGCCGAGGAAGGCCGGGTTGACAATATGAACGATGTCCGGGTGAAAATCCGCCAGCCGGCGTTCTACGTTCATAATCGGCGGCACCAGGCGCAAATCTGGGTAGAAAGGGAACGCGAACGCGGGTAATCCCACAATTGGCGTGCCGGCATATTGCGTGGGTGCTCCCTCCGGCGCAAACATCAACGCGGTATGCTTATGAGCAGCCAGGTACTCTAGCAGATGACAGAGCGTGTTGGCGACGCCATCCCACTTAGGCAAAAACGTTTCGGCAAAAATCGCGATGCGCATTTTGTGTTTCCCTTTGCATCAATATAACGCACTTCAAAAGTGTGTTGCGCCTGGGTGTAAATCCTATTCAGATCATCCTACTCAGGATACCATTTGCCTATTAACAGCACTTTAGCCGGAGGTTAACAATGGGTCATGGGTTTGCTAACAGCTTGTAAATCCGACAAAGCGCCTCGGCGATCATTGAACGTTAACCATACATTAAGCCGGTCATAATCACCGGTTAACCTTGCCATGCTACACTGTTTATGAAACAAATATCATGGACGAGGTAAGGGTATGAGTACATTCGCTAGACAATTGACGCTGTGGAGTTCGCCACAGACTTATCCGGCGCTGCACGCCTATGAACTGCGCCGGAGATTGGCCCATCACCGGCTCAATGCCGCATTCCAAAGCGCGCCCCTCGTGTATTTTGACGACTCGACGCGGTTGGTCCTCTTCAGCGATTGTCACCGGGGGGATAGTAGTCGCCTGGACGCCTTCAGCCCCAACGAAGCGCTTTTCTTGCACGCGCTGCAGCATTATTATCGAGAGGGATTTACCTACATTGAGGTCGGCGACGGCGACGAGTTGTGGAAGAATTACAGCTTCGCTCGCATACGAGCGGCTCATGGGCAGGTCTTTGAGTGGCTGCACCGTTTCGATGCGCAGCAGCGGCTGCATTTGCTGTTTGGCAATCATGATGTATCCGGCCCAATGCCTAAGGAAGTCAACAAGGATGGTATGATTGCGCGCGAGGGCTTGATTCTCCAACACCGCCGCACGAAACAGCAGCTCTTTGTCACCCACGGACACCAGGCGGACATGGCGAGCGACACACTCTACCGGGTCAGCCGGATGGTCGTGCGACGGATCTGGCGGCAGCTACAGGTGTGGCGGCTTGTGCCTGTCGCCAGCCCCCACCCAGAAGAACATCGCTCTTATCCCTTCGAACGCTTTTTGCTGAGTTGGGCGGCGCTCAATCAAATGGTCTTGATTTGTGGGCACACGCACCGGACAACCGGCGCAGCCTACGGGGAAACGCCGTACTTCAACACCGGGCATTGTGTCACGCCAGGGGTGCTCACCGGGCTGGAAATCCAAAACGGGGAAATCGGGCTGGTGCGCTGGCGGGCGACGCCGGAGAGTGCATCGCCCTATCAACGCGAGGTGTTGAGCGCGCCGCGTCAGTTGAAGTACTTCAATTGAGCGGCCGTCGCATTATTCAGCTCGTAAAAACGCGAAAACATTCCGGAACTTCCACACCCGCCATCCCCGCGGACCAATCCGGTGTGGCGAAGACGCAGCGACCGTCCGGCGCGAAGACGTAGCCGTCGGGAAAATTCTCATTCACCGTGCGTCCGGCCTGTGTCGCCACGGCGATCCACAACCCGTAAGTTTGCGTGTGACTTGAGAACTGTTTTTGGCAATCGTCCTTCCACCAATGGAAACCGCTCTCCCAATTGCGCGTGGCCTGATCGCCATACAATCCCGGCGCGGCGACCACGAAGACAATGCGCGCGCCTTGTCGTGCACATTCGGCGAAAATACGTTCGTTGTCACTGTCGGCGCAGATGGCGATGCCAAACGTCAGCGTGTCGTGCTGAAAAACGGGCACTGACTCTCCTACCGCGTGCCAATCTTCCAGACCGTCGTCTTCCGCTTCGCCTCGCGTCATTTTGCGATATACGCCCACCAACCGGCCATCCTGCACGACGAGCTGGGAGATGAAGGGCTTGCCGGCGGGATTTTCCTCCAAAATGCCGACGAGGGCCGTCAGCGATTTCCCTTCGGTTAGTGCGCATGCCTGGGCTACCTCCGGTCCATCGAGGCGCAAGACCATATTGGGGTGCTGTTCAGGATTCACGTAGCCGGTGAGGCTGGTTTCAGGAAAGACGATGATGTTCACGCCTTCCGCCGTGGCTTGTTCGATATAATGCGCAGTCTGCGCGAGATTGCGCGCAATCGCTGCTTTTTCACATACCATTTGGACGAGTCAAAGCGCACACCGGGACGCTTCCGTCGACTGTTGATGGGCCAGCCATTTCCCAAAGATGCCCCCATTTCCGGGCAATTTCGCGAAAAGGCGCCCGTGACTGCCCGGTTACCCAAAGGCATCCTGGCGCGGCGGTCAAAAACGGGTGTTGCAGCCGCCACATAGAATGACAAGAAGGAGCGCGTCAGCGCCGCGAACGACGGCATCGGCAACGTGCGCTTCACCTTGTATGGTGTTCAAGCCGTGAGAACATTGCCATCCTTCCTGAATCCTTAACACTCCCTTAACATCAATTTATTCATCTGTTAAAGAGCATATCGTAATATGTCTAACTAGGGTTACATTGTGGTCAATCAAAGGAGGATAGAATGAAGAAGTTTGTGAAAGCATTTTTGGTTACGCTGTTGTTTTTGAGTCTAGCCTCAGCCGTATGGGCAATGACGTTAGGACCCGGCGAGAGTGGCGAAATGATGGCCCCAACCAGCGACGCTCTTTCACTTTCGCGTGTGGGTTCGTTGCGCGGTAGTGGCGCGGAAATCGCGGCTTATGACGCGGTGAGTCAGACCTTGTTCGTCGTGACGGGCGGCGATTTTATGGAGGTCATCAACATCAGTGATCCGACCTCTCCGACGCTGCAAGCAACGCTCCCCATGACGCCTTATGGCGCAGGCGCAAACAGCGTGGCGGTCTACAACGGTATCGTCGCGACGGCAGTAGCAAGCACAACCAAGCAAGCACCGGGAAGCGTGGTTTTCTTCGATCGTGACGGCAATTACCTGAACCAGGTCAGCGCGGGCGCGTTGCCCGATATGCTCATCTTCACGCCTGATGGCTCCAAGGTGCTGGTCGCCAACGAGGGCGAGCCGAATGACGCTTACGACAATGACCCTGAAGGCTCGATCAGTGTGGTTGACCTCAGCAATGGGGTGATGAGCGCCACCGTACAGACTTTGGATTTCACCGCCTTCAACAGCCAGAAACAGGCGTTGTTGGATAGCGGCGTGCGCATCTTCGGTGGGGTGGAGTCTTACACGGTTATCACCTACACTAACACAGACCCCGCGGTTTTCACCATCGATGGAGAAGCAAGCGCCACCTGGGTAGGGATGTGGGCCACGCTATACGCGGGCGAGGATCCTATACCTTACCAGGTCGCGATGGTTGACGAGGCCAACGATGTCATCACGCTGACGGATGAATTCGATGGGGATACGGATCCGGATACGCTCGAAACCTTCAACTTGCACGCGGCCAACGCCACTGTGGCTCAGGATATAGAGCCGGAATACATCGCGGTCAGCCCGGATGGAAACACGGCATGGGTCACGCTGCAAGAGAACAACGCTCTCGCCATCGTGGATTTGCAGGCGATGACCGTCACGCAGGTCCTACCGCTGGGGTACAAAAATCACAGCTTGTCGGGCAACGCGCTCGACGCCAGCGACAAAGACGATATGATCAACATCCAGAACTGGCCAACGCTGGGAATGTATATGCCTGACGCGATCACCGCTTTCGAGATTGCGGGCGAGGTCTACCTGATCACTGCCAACGAGGGTGACTCACGGGAATACGAGCGGTTTATCGAGGAATCGCGGGTTAAGGATGTGCCACTCGACGCGACAGCGTTCCCTAACGCGAATGACCTGCAAGCGTCAGAGAACCTTGGCCGGCTGAAGAACACGCTCACCAAGGGAGATACAGACGGCGACGGGGACTTCGATGCGATCTACTCTTTTGGCGCGCGATCTTTCTCGATCTGGGCCGCCGATGGCAGCCAGGTCTACGACAGCGGCAGTGCGCTGGAGGAAACCAGTGCTGTGTTGAATCCCACCAACTTCAATGCCGATGAGGGCGAGTTTGATGGCCGCAGTGATGATAAAGGGCCGGAACCAGAAGGCGTGACCAAGGGCGTGCTTGGTGGGCGCACTTACGCTTTCATTGGTTTGGAACGCACCAATGAGATTATGGTCTACGACGTGACCAGCCCTACGATGCCGATCTTTGTGCAATACGTCCCGGCGGAGGATGGCGACGCAGCCCCCGAGGGGTTGCTCTTTATCTCGGCGGAGGAAAGTCCCAATGGCCATCCGCTGCTTGTCGTAACCTACGAGGACAGTGGCACCACCACAGTCTTCCAGATTGATATGCCGAAGTTATCTGTGGAGAAGACAGTAGAAACCGCCACCGATCCAGTGCAGCTTGGAGACATAGTGACCTACACTATCGTGGTGTCCAATAGCGGGGCTTTGCCTGCCGCAGGTGTGGTCGTGACAGATCAATTGCCCATTATGCTCGAATCGCTGGCCTTCATCGAGGGAGGCAGCTCGATCATAATGCCCATTATCGGTGACAGCTTTACTTGGGAAACACCGCAGGTACCGGTAAACACCCAATTCGTGATTCGTTTTACTGCTGTGGTGAGTAACAACACAATGTATTACGGTCAAACAGCAACGAACATAGTAACCTACACCTCTGACAATGCAGGTATGGGTACGGATGAGGCCAGCTTCATCCTGGAATCGATAAAGATTTTCTTACCCCTGGTTATGCGCAACTACTAACCGGTTCAGGCGCACAAAAAGGGCACTGCGATTCGCGGTGCCCTTTTTGTGTCCTGGCCGCCTGTCGGAGAGACGTAGTTTAGCCCCTCGTGGGCGGCTTGAGTTTAGCCCCTCGTGGGCGGCTTGAGTTTAGCCCCTCGTGGGCGGCTTGAGAGCGGCAAAATAACTCAAAAACAGGCAGAAAACGGGCACAAGAAAACGGGCACAAGAAAACGGGCACAAGAAAACGGGCACAAGAAAACGGGCAC
>DYKY01000045.1:1662-25271 GCA_020722365.1 Thermoflexus sp. | reverse complement strand
GGGCGAAGATAGAATAGCCCCGGCTCTTGGGCCGCGTCCGCGTGCGCGTATTCATGAGCCGGGGCGGCTTTTTAGGCCACGATTACGCGAATTGTGATCCGCGTGAAGCGTTTGATAGCGTTTCTTGCTTGTGGCGAATTACAATCCCTGCTGTTGCAGACCTGACAGGTTTTCTGAAACCTGTCAGGTCTGTCAGAGAAAATCCGTTAGACTCCGTTCAGTCCGTTGAGATTTGCGCTGCCTGCTGCCCCAACCGGAACGCGGCTTTGTTCACCTCCGCGTATTTCCCGGGGACACGGCGCAGGATGGCAGTCTCCCACACCGCCGGGGCGGTTTCCAGCAACGTCGAGAGCGCCGCGAGCATGATGGTGTTCACTGTGCGGGGATTGCCCGCCTGTTCCGCCAGCGGCAGTGCGTCTACGACGATGACCCGGCTGGCGCGTTGCTTCAACGCTGCAAGGATCGCGGCCTCGTCGGGGTAGACGGCGTTGCCGACGCTCACCGACATCGGTGTGATCTTTTGCCGGTTGACGATGACGATTCCGCCGGGCTTGAGGTAGGTGAGCCAGCGGGCGGCTTCCAGCATCTCGAACGACATTAAAATGTCCACAGTGCCTTCCTCGCACGTGGGCGATCCCACGCGCGGCGCCCAGCGGATGTGGCTCTCCACCACGCCGCCGCGCTGCGCGAACCCGTGGACTTCGGATTTCTTCGCGTCCAGACCCAGGTCAAGGCCCACCTGCGCCGCGATGTCCGATGCGGTCAACACGCCCTGTCCACCGACGCCGACAAAAAGAAAGTTCATATGATCAATCATCAGCCCTCCCTGGGCGAAAGCCGTGTTTATAGAAGATAAGTCCCCACGAATTCGTCGGGAGACAAAATAGATACTGTGGTTGTCGTAAATCCGGCGCTGTCACGCGTGACAATGGCTGTGACACCGGCAAAGATTGCGCATGCAAGCTGTACATTGTCCTCAAAGTCTTTGCCCGGCAATCGCATAGCTTCCTCCACGATACGTCGATCTACCGGACAAATCTCGAATGTTTGCAAACAGAGGTCCAAAGCCACGCGCGCTGTTGCCCGGTCTTTCAACCGCTGCGCAATATAGGCGATATCAGCAAGAGCGCAAGCGGCAATGTAGCCGGTGATATGCTTTTCGTCAATGGCATGCCAAATGATGCTCGCTGATTTGACCCAGGGTTCACGATTCAACAATACATCGAGAACGACATTGGTATCCAGCAAAACGTCCATTAACCGTATTTCTCCATACGCCTTTCATGAATCCATTGTTGGATGGTGTCGTCTGTCGGCGCGGGGTATTGTGAAGCCAGAAGTCCTAGAGCCTTGTCCAGGGTTCCCTCTTGGTGGTCTGACGCGCTCAATTGTGGCACTAGTGTGCGGAGTATATCCTGCACCAGGGCGAGACGTTGGTCAGCAGGCCATTCTTTCACTTGCTTGACTAGCGTTCTATACTGTGTGGTTTTTACCATTTGCATAGGTTCACCTCGGTTTAGTCGCTACTTCAAGGTTGTTCTCTCTTATTATACACCTTGCGCCTATCTTTCCTCAATGGGCGCAATCGCCTGGGTGGGACAGACCTGCATACAGACCGTACAGCCTGTGCATAAAAGTGGATCAATAATCGCCTTGGCCTTATTGTTCGTTGGATAAATTTCCTCGCTTTTGAGAATTGCCGGGCAGCCGACGCGGAAGCACGAGCCGCAGGCGACGCACTTTTGCGGATCGACTTGCATGCGCGGTTGGTAGTGGAAGTGCGGCGTGAAGACGCACGCTCCGCGCACGATCAGCACCGCCGGCCCATCTTCGTGCTTCAGCGCGGCCCGCAGCGCTTTGTTCATCGCGTTCACGTCCCAGGCATCGACCTCTTCGACGTAAGTGACGCCCATCGCCCGGACAACTGCGGCGATGTCGATGTGATGGCCTTCCTGACCCTGGAGCGTCGTGCCGGTGCCGGGGTGGTGTTGCTGGCCCGTCATCGCGGTGATGCGATTGTCGAGCACGGCGACGACGATGTTCGCCTTGTTGTAGACGGCGGACGCGAGCGGCGGCATCCCCGCGTGGAAGAAGGTGCTGTCACCGATGACCGCAACGACGCCCTCCTGCCCGCCCGCCTGCTTGAAACCGTGCCCCATCCCAATGCCCGCGCCCATCGAAATCAGCATATCCATCGCCTCGAACGGCGGCAGCACGCCCATCGAATAGCAACCGATGTCGCCGGGGATGACGACTTTGCGCTTGTTGCGGCTCAGCGCGTAGAAGAATGCGCGGTGCGGGCAGCCGGGGCAGAGCGCGGGAGGTCGTGGTGGAATGGTAATCGGTGAATCATGAATCATGGAATCATGAATCATGATTCTTGATTCATGATTCTCAATCAATCCCGCTCGTATTGCGCCCTGTCGCACTTTCGCCAGCGTCAGTTCACCGCACAACGGGAAGATGTCTTTGCCGTGCGCAACAGCGATGCCGGCGGCCTTGAGTTGATCTTCGATGAAGGGATCGAGCTCTTCGAGGACAATGAGCGTCTCCACCTGCGCGGCGAAGTCGCGGATAGCCTGCAGCGGCAGCGGGTAGCTCATCCCCAACTTGAGGATGGAGGCGTGGGGCAGCACCTCGCGCGCGTACTGGTAGGCGATGCCGTTGGTGACGATGCCGAGTGCCTTGTCGTTCCACTCGACGCGGTTGACGCCTCGCTCGAAGGCCGTCGTCTCGGCCCACCGTCTCACGTCCGACAACCGCTGTTCGATGACCGGATGGCGCATCCGCGCGATGGCGGGCAGGATCACACGGGTGATTTCCGCTTCGCGCTCGAACGGCGGGAGGGGCTGGAATTCGCGTGTGCCGGGCACGGTTGCCTCCACCGCAGATTTGGAGTGCGAGAGGCGTGTCGTCGAGCGCATCAACACCGGCGTCTTGAACTGCTCGCTCACGTCCAACGCCACGCCTATAAACTGCCGGGCTTCCTCGCTGTCGGCAGGATCGAAGCACGGGAACTTGCCGAAGCGCGCGTACTGGCGGTTGTCCTGCTCGTTCTGCGAGGAGAACGCGCCGGGATCGTCGGCGCTGATCAGCACCAGACCGCCCTTCACCCCCGTGTACGACACCGACATCAGGCTATCGGCGGCGACGTTCACGCCGACGTGCTTCATCACCGCGATGGTGCGCGCCCCGCCGAACGATGCGCCGATGGCGTTATCGAGCGCTACCTTCTCGTTGCTCGCCCACTCTGCTTTGATGCCGGGATAGCGCGCGAAGTTTTCGAGAATCTCCGTGGAGGGCGTCCCCGGATAGGCCGAGGCGTACTGCACGCCCGCCTCCCACGCGCCCAGGGCAAAGGCTTCATTGCCGGAAAGTAAACGTTTCATGCTGTACCTCCAAAAATAGTCGGGTAGTCTTTAGTCGGGCAGTCTTCATCTTCAGTCAAGTCGTCTTAAGGGTCGTCCCTCTGCTGCCTCAGGACGGTCGGAGACCAACCCGAGCTTGACTACAGAGGTTCTTCTGTAGCAAATGTTACCTTGATTTATAAAGTATGGACAAGTGATAGGTTGCGCCTTCTGTTACTATAGATATAATCAGTTTGTACGCTTCGATGTTGAAAGGGTTGAACGTGCGAGCGTTGCAACGCTCAAACGAGTCATATGCGATTGATCGGTTACCAAAGAATGGCCTTGCGCACACTTTACCAAACACTTCTCGACAGCGACCTGGCACGTTTGCACGTGATTGCCCGACAATGGGACATAACCTTAATCGCCGAGCGCAAGCCTGATGTCGCAGCGGAACTGGCGGATGCGATGGCGCGCGCCGAAGCCGTGGAGCACGTCGTCGCCGGTCTCGATGACGCCGCGCGCGCTGCGCTGGATGATCTGCTGCGGCAGGGTGGGGCGCTGCCGTGGGCTATTTTCGCCCGCCGCCGGGGGGAACTCCGCGCCGTGGGGCCGGGTCGCCTTGAGCGCGAGGAACTATGGCGCACGCCGGTTTCGGCAGTCGAACGCCTGTGGTATTTGGGTTTGGTGCAGCGTGCTTTTGCGACGTGGCCCACCGGCCAGGTGGAGATGGCATTTGTGCCGGAAGAGTTAAGTCTGTATATGCCCATCCCTGCGCCGTTGGACGTCGTGCCGCCGAAGCCTGCCGCGCCGCCTGCCCGACAGATTTCTGGGACCGATGTGCTGGCCGACGATCTGGTGACGTTGTTCGCGGCCCTGCAAATGGAGCCGCTCAACCCGGCTGCGGCGAACGAGAGAACGGCCTGGATGCGGCTTCCGCAAGCGCGCGCACTGCTGCTGACAGTGGCTCAGGAGCAAGGATGGCTCAACCGCGATGAGCGGGAGACGTTGCGTCCGGTTGCCGAGCCGATGCTGGCGTGGTTGCAAGCGGATGGCTGGTCGCAATGGACGACGCTGGCCCGCGCGTGGATGGAGAGCGCCCGCTGGAACGATCTCGCCGCCGTCCCGACGCTGCGCCCCGACCCGGTACGCGAATGGCCTGCCGAACCACGCTCTGCGCGCCAGGCGTTTCTCAAGCTGCTGCGTTGCTGCGTACCGGATACCTGGTACACGCTGGCGGATTTTACCGCTTTTGTACGTGAACAAAATATGGACTTCCTGCGCCCAGATGGAGATTACGACGCCTGGGCAGTGCGCGATGCGGCGACCGAGAAGCCCTTGCGCGGTATCGACGCCTGGGATGCCATCGAAGGCGCATGGATCGCCTTCGTGCTGACCGGCCCGCTGTTCTGGTTGGGGATGGTTGATCTGGACGGCGAGCCGGCGACGTGTTTCCGCCTGAACACGGCAGGCGCGGCGCTGTTGGAGCTAGGCGACCCGCCGGATATGCCGGAACCGCCGCCGCTGCGTTTGAGCGACGATGGCGTGCTCACCGCGCCGTTGCGTCGTCGCTACGCGCGTTTTCAGGTGCGGCGGATCGCGCAGCCGTTGACATGGGGTGAGGATTACCGTTACCGGCTCACGCCCGCGTCCTTGACGTTGGCGCGGCAGCAGCGCATCCCGGTTGCGCGCATTTTGGCATTTCTGGAAGAGGCGACCGGACAGGCGCTTCCGGTGCACTTGCGCACCGCCATCGAAAGCGCCTATCAGGGCGACGAGCCGGTGCGGCTGGAGCAGGTGTGGCTGCTGCGCGCGCCCGATCCGGCGCTTTTGGAGCGTCCGGCGTTGCGGCGTTTCATCCGCGAGTCGCTTGGCGAGGGGATGGCGCTCATCCATGCCTCCGACCGCGCTAAAGTGCTGGCGGTATTGGCGCGCAATGGCATCTTGCCAGAAACGGATATAGCGCCATAGCATGGCGCGCTGTCAGTAGTCAGCCATTAGCCATCAGCGATCAACTTGTAGGAACTTCTGGCTGAAAGCTGGTCGCTGAGAGCTTATAGGGGGACTTATGGTCAAACATGCATTACATAAAAAGGTGAAACAATCGTACACTGCGCGCTTTCAGCAGCCGCCCCAGCTTGTGGTGCGCGCGCCGGGACGGGTCAATCTCATCGGTGAGCATACTGACTATAACGATGGATTTGTGTTGCCGGTCGCCGTCGATCAGGCGGCGTGGCTGGCGGTTGGCGTAGCCGAGCCGCCGTTGACGACGGTGCGCGCGCTCGACATCAAAAACGACGAAGTAATCTTCTCGACAATCGAAGTGCCATCCTCGGTGGGCGGCTGGGCCGATTATCCGAAAGCGGTTTTGTGGGCCTTACTCGAACGTGGACTTCAGCCTTCCCCTATCAACGCAGTGCTGGCTTCCGATGTGCCCGTCGGTGCGGGGATGTCGTCTTCGGCGGCGATTGAGCTGGCGTTTGCCTTTGCCTGGGTCACGCTTGGACAATTCGATATCTCACTCCCCGATCTGGCGCTGTTGTGCCAGAAGGCGGAGAACCAGTACGTGGGTGTGAATTGCGGCATCATGGACCAGATGATCAGCGCGTGTGGCAAGGCCGGTCACGCGATGATGCTTGATTCACGTTCGCTGGAACGGCGCTATTTTCCGATGCCGGAAGGCGTCGCCATTGTCGTATCGGATAGTATGGTGCGCCGCTCGCTGGCGGCGTCGGAGTACAATGTACGCCGGGCGCAGTGTGAGCAGGCGGTGGGACATCTGCAAGCCTATCTGCCGGAGGTCAAGGCATTGCGGGATGTGTCGTTGCGCCAGTTAAAGCAGTTTGGCCGCGATCTGCCTGAAGTCGTGTTTCGGCGCGCGCGGCATGTCATCGCGGAGAACGACCGGGTGGTGAAGTTCGCCCACGCGCTCTATGGCGGTGATATTGCGGCAGCCGGCGCGTTGATGGTCGAAGGTCATCGCAGTTTGCGTGACGATTACGAGGTGAGTGCGCCGGAGTTGGATGCGCTGGTCGAGGCGGCGGTAGAAGTCCCTGGCTGCTACGGCGCGCGGTTGACCGGCGCGGGGTTTGGCGGCTGCACCATTGCGCTGGTGGCTGAGGCTGCTGTCCCCGAATTCAAGGCTCATATCGTCACGGCCTACAACGAGCGTTTTGGCAAACAGCCCGCTGTTTACGTCACGCATCCGGCTGATGGCGTTGCTGCCATCCAGTAATATGTGACGATCGGACTTAAGACTAATTGACTATTCACAAAGGAGCGAAATATGAACATAGGCATTCCTAAAGAACGACTCTGTGGAGAAGAGCGCGTCGGGTTGACGCCAGCCGGCGTTGGCCTGTTGACGAAGGCCGGTCACAAGTGTTATGTGGAAGTGGGCGCAGGCTCAGGGGCCGGTTTCGACGACTACGACTACGAGCGCATGGGCGCGACGATGCTGTCGACCGGCGAAGAGCTTTATGCCAATAGTTCGCTGGTGCTCAAGGCGCTGCGGCCCACGTTGGAGGAAATTGCGTGGATGCCCGTCGGCCAGACGATCATGTGCTTCTTGGGTTTGATGTCGATCCCCCAGGCAGAGATCGATGAACTCAAAAAGCGTAGGGTAACGGCTATCGCCTACGAGATGATTTCCAAAGATGGCCGCGACTTTCCCATCCTCAGAACGATGAGCGAGATTGCCGGACGCATGGCGCCATACATCGCCGGAACGTTGCTGACGCGCACCTATGGAGGGCGAGGTGTGTTGTTGAACGGCGTGCCGGGCGTCTCTGCCGGTGAGGTGGTCATCCTGGGGGGGGGAGCATTGGGCATGAACGCCGCGCGCGCCTTCGTCGGCTTGGGCGCGAAGGTCTTCATTCTCAGCCGCTCGCTGGATCGGCTGCGCTATCTCGAAGAATATTTCCAGGGGCGGGTGACAACGATGATCGATCACGATTTCAACGTCGCCTACACGACGCGCTTTGCCGATGTGGTCATCGGTGCGGTGCGCGATCCAGGCAAACGCGCGCCGGTCGTCATCACCCGTGAGATGTTGCGCACGATGCGCAGAGGCTCGGTCATCATCGACTTTGCCATCGATCACGGCGGTTGCGCGGAGACGAGTCGCCCCACCACATTCGACAATCCCACCTATATCGAAGACGATGTGGTGCACTACTGCGTCCCCAACGTGCCCGGTGGCGTGCCGCGCACCTCGACGCATGCGTTCAACAATGCGGCCTGGTCTTACATCCAGCATATCACCAACATGGGACCGGTCTCTGCCTTCGCGCAGAACGACGCTTTGCGCAACGGCGTCGCCATCCGCAACGGCGAGATCATCGAACCACAGTTCACCCCGCGCCATTAATGCGCTAGAAACCGGGATTCGCCGAAAATCCCGGTTTTCTGATTCGTAATTCGCCATTCGTAAGGAGGTGGAATTTGTTTCACGCACTTGTAGCGATTAAGCAGGTGCCGGACACGACCAACATCCGCATCGATCCTGAAACGGGCAACCTGGTGCGAGAGGGCGTGCCAGCGATTATGAATCCCTACGACGCGCATGCGCTGGCGTCTGCCGTGGAGTGGAAACGCAAACTAGGGGGGAAGGTCACAGTTGTTTCGATGGGACCGGCTTCGTTCACGGTGACGATTCGTGAGGCCGTTGAATTGGGGGCCGATGCGGGTTATCTCATCTCCGATCGCAAGTTCGCCGGTGCGGATACCCTGGCGACCTCATACGTGCTCGCTGCGGTCATTCAGTCGATTCACGAGAAAGACCCCATCGATGTGGTGTTCTTCGGCAAGCAAGCGATTGACGGGGATACGGCCCAGGTCGGCCCAGGCGTGGCGGTGCGGCTCGATCTGCCGATCATCACCTACGCGGTCAAAATCCGTGACATCAATCTTGCCAAACGCCACATCGTCGTCGAGCGCAAGACCGAACGTTGGACGGAAGTGGTCGAAGCGCCGCTGCCCGCCCTGGTAACGTGTGAGAAAGAGATTGCCGAGGTGCCCTTTGCGCCGCTGCCTGACCTCATCCGCTCGCTGCGCTATGAGCCGGAGGTGTTGACGATGGAGAGCACGGGAATCTTCGACGCGGAACACGTCGGCGTGCGCGGTTCACCCACCGTGGTCTTCAAGATGGGGACGCCGCCGCTGCCCGAAGCCGGTGAGAAAATCAACAGCCGTGAGATCGGTGTGGAAGCTGCCGTGGCGACGGCGTTTGCCAAAGCTGACGCTGCCGGCATCCTTTCATCCGTTTTAGGAGGCGTCAAATGAGCGCGCGACGATTCTGGGTTTTCATCGAGCAAGAAGAGGGCAAAGTGCACCCGGTTTCCTGGGAACTTTTGGGCATTGCCAGCCGGCTTGCCTCCGAGGTCAAAGAAGAGGCGCATGCCGCTGGCGATACCGTCCACGTGGAATGTATCCTTTTGGGCAACCAGGTTGAGGGGATCGCGCGAGAGGCGATCAAGTATGGCGCGGAGCGCGTCTATCTGGTTGACGAGCCGGAGCTGGAAAACTACCGCAACTGCCCGTACTACAAATGCATCGTGGGCGTGGTGCGTAAGTATGAACCGGAGGTCTTTCTTATCGGTGCGACGACGTTGGGCCGCGACCTGGCCGGCGCGGTGGCGACCTCGCTGCGCACCGGGTTGACCGCCGACTGCACAGGGTTGGAAATGGGCGAGGTGAAAGGCTCGAAGCAGCGCCTCCTACTGGCGACCCGTCCCGCATTCGGCGGCAACATCATGGCGACTATCCTCTGCCGCCAAAACCGCCCGCAGATGTCGAGCGTGCGCCCGCGCGTGTTCCCTATGCCCCCGTACAACCCGGAGGCCGTTGGGGAGATCGTCCGCGAGGAAGTCCCGCTGGACGAAAAGGACACCGAAGCCCGCATCCTGGAGTTCATCCACGATCAGGCCGAGAGCGTCGATATCGAGTACGCGGACGTTATCGTCTCCGGCGGGCGCGGCCTGGGCACGCCCGAAGGCTTCAAGCTGATCGAAGAACTGGCGCACGAGTTGGGCGGCGTCGTCGGCGCGTCCCGCCCTTGCGTGGATGCGGGCTGGATCAGCTACGCGCATCAGGTGGGGCAGTCAGGGCGGACGGTGCGGCCCAAGCTCTACATCGCCGCCGGTATTTCCGGGGCCTTGCAGCACAAAGTCGGCATGCAGAACTCCGACTTCATCATCGCCATCAATTCCGATCCCAACGCCCCCATTTTCGACGTGGCCGACGTCGGTATCGTGGGCGATCTCTTCGAGGTGATCCCGGCGATGATCAAAAACATCAAGGCGCGCAAGGAGGCTCTGGCATGAACACCCAAGATGAAAAGATCCGTTTTGATGCCATCGTCGTCGGCGCGGGGCTAGCCGGGTCCACGGCGGCGATGATGATGGCCCGCGCAGGCCTGAACGTTGCGTTGATCGAGCGCGGACAGAAAGCGGGCGGCAAGAACTACTTCGGCGGCGCGATTTACACGCACGCTATCGGCGAAGTGCTGCCCGACTTTATGGATCGCAAACCGCCCTTCGAGCGTCCCGTCACCGAGGCGGGCTTCTGGATGCTGTCGAAGGACGGCGGCCTCACCAAGATGACGGTGCAGGGCGGCAAGCTGGGCGCCGAACCCGCCGACGCATATATGGCGTCGCGCGCGGTCTTCGACGTGTGGTGGGCCGAGCAGGCGCAGCGAGAAGGCGCGTTGCTGATCCCCAAAACGTCCGTTGTGGACTTCATCCGCGACAGCGCCGGGCAGGTCATCGGCGTGAGCACCGACCGCGCGCAAGGCGATGTCTACGCGCCGGTGGTCATCATTTGCGAGGGCGTGAACAACCTGCTGACGCAGAAGTTAGGCTTGATCGATCACGATCTTGAGCCGGCGCACGTCGCGTTGGCTTTCAAGCAGGTCATCGCGCTGCCGATGGACACCATCAACGCGCGCTTCGGTCTGCCCGACGAGAAACACGGCTTGGCAGCTTCGGTGCTGGGCGACGTCTCGCTCGGTCTGCCGGGCATGGGCTTCGTTTACACCAACAACACGAGCGTCTCCGTGGGGCTGGGGATGATGCTGGATGCGGTGGTCGAATATCGCCTCAAGCCCTATGAAGTCTTGCAGCGCTATCTGCGCCACCCGGCGATTGCCCCGCTGATCAAGGGCGGGCAGTTGATGGAGTACGGCGCGCATCTGATCCCCGAAGGCGGCTACCGGGATATGCCCAAGCTGTACACCGGTGGGGCGATGGTTGCGGGCGACGCCGCGTCAATGGTCAACGCCCTGCACTGGGAGGGCACCAACATGGCAATCGTCGCCGGGAAATTGGCCGCCGAGACCGCGATTGAGGCGCACAAGCAAGGGGATTTCTCCGCACAGGCGCTTTCGCAGTACGAGGCGCGGCTCAAAGACCGCTTTATCTTGAAGGATATGAAGCAGTATCGCAATTTCGCCCGCTTCCTGGAAACGCATCCGGAGTTTATGGATGCCTATCCGGGCTTTATCAACGACGCGCTGGGGCAGTTCTTCAGCGCCTACGGGATGCCGAAGAAAACGCTGTTCAAGAATATCCTGGGGAGCCTCACCAGTCGCCGGCAGTTGTTCAAGGCTGTGGGCGACATGCTTTCTATGGGAAGGGCGGTGATGGGATGGTAATGAAAAAAGGGGACGCATTCAGTGTGAAAGAACTGCCGCAGGAGCTGAAGGCCAGCCTGCCCGATGTGTACGTGGACGATCTGCTGGTCTCGCTCAAGTACTTCATCGACGAGGAGCAGAGCCATCTCAAGATCAAGGATCAGGCAGTCTGCGCGCGCTGCCAATATAAACCTTGCCTCGACTTCTGTCCGGTAGGCGTCTACACGCTGGCTCACGATGGCAAGATTCAGGTGGCGTATCAGGCGTGTGTCGAATGTGGCAGTTGCCGGGTGGGATGTCCGTACGCGAACATCGAGTGGACGTTGCCGCGCGGCGGGTTCGGCGTCGCGTACAAGTTCGGATAGCCGATTAAGTTGACGCGAGCCCGCGCAGTCTCCTGACTGCGCGGGCTTTTTTTTGGTCAGCAGATAGGCAACCAGAGGTTGCACGCAGATTGAGCAGATTTTTTGTTCTCAATTGAGAAAAATCTGCTTCATCTGCTAAATCTGCTGACAAAGATGGCGTTCAGGCCGCGGCCTGCTTCCAGAGCGCGACGGCGGCGTCGCTCTCGAAGTTTTCCGTCGCCGTGAAGAGATCGGTCGGTTTGGGCGACTCAGTGACGATGGGGTTCTCCAGCGCCTTGAGCGCGGTTTGCAGCGGCAGGCCCGCCGCGAGCATTTTCTTCAGCAGCAGCGGCGGTTGCTTCTCGATGTTCAGGTCCAGAATCTTCCCAAAGAAGTTGTTGATCTCGAACAGGCCCTCAAACGGCCCGGCGGAGAGGTGCACGCCGTTGTTGGCGATGCTGACCGCGCCCAGCCCATAGTCCTCGGCGTGGGCGTAGAGCGTGCCGCGGATGGAGTGGGGCACAGCTTTCTCCGGGAACGTTGCGCCGACCATCTCGTTGCGCAGCGTGGCCCAGGGTGTGTCTGAGTGGATCAGTACCAGCACGATGCGGTGGGTGGGATCGGTGAAGTGCAGCAGTTGCGCGGGGTGAAAGCCATTGACGAGGATGAAGCTCTCGCCGTCTTTGGTGTAGTGCTGCACGTAAAAGCCGCTTCTAATCTTGAGCGATTTCTTCGTAAACCACAGCGTATCCAGATCGAAGCAATCCTCTTCAGGATGCGCCTTCAGGTATTCGTGCCCGCCGTAGAGGGTGATGCCATCCAGGGTGGGGATCTCCAGCGCCGCCGCGATCTTTTGTTTGTCTTCAGCACCCCCCGCGTTGCGGGGGTCATCTACCATCTGCGAGGCAAAGCGCGAAAGCCGGTTGATGTAGCCGTAGTGCCGGTTCATAATCTCCGTTTCTTCGAGGACCTTGCCGCCCACCACCGCGACGCCGCTCACGACGGCGCCGAATTCTGCCAGTTTGCTGAAGACGAGGTTGAGCGCCGCTTCTACCTGCGCGGTGTCTTTCACTATGAAGATTTCCGGCTTCACGAAGAGCAGCAGCTCATTGCGATGTGTCTCCCGGCCAATCTCGACCGGTTGCACGATGACGAAATCATCGCAGGTCGGGGCAACGGCAGCGATTGTCTTAATCAGGGTTGTATCAACTGTCATACGATTTTTTCCTTTTGCTATAGAGATATGTTTGATCGTGCAAAACTCACATTAAGGGCGCACTTTTGTTTGTGCGCCCTTTGAATGGAATGGCAACGCTTACAGCAGACTTATCGCCTGGTTGAAGACCTCAATGGCTTGATCGATCATGCCGTTGACCATATAGGCATCGCCGAGCAACTGTAAGAGCGCGCCGTTCTTCGGCTGTTCGGCGGCAGCCGCTTGTAGATCGGCGATAACGTCATCCAGCCCGGCCTCCGCCTGGATGAGTTCGCCGTAATGCGCTAACGCCGTTTGGACGTCACCTGCTTTCCACGCTGCGCGCGCCTGAGCCAGCAGCCCAACGTACTCGGTGACCTCGCCCGGTTCCACCTCGACGAGGACCGGCTGTGGCGCTACCTGTGGCGTTACGGCGACAGGTTCCGGTGCGACGACGATTTCCTTCCCAACGGCTTCTTCTTCGGCGACGGTCTCTTCGACGGTTACCGGAGCTTGCACGACAGGGGCGACCGCGCTAACCGGTTCGGGTGTGGGGGGTTCGGCAACGGCCGGTGCGGGTGTTTCCTCCGGTATTGCGACTTTGGATTTCGGTTTGCGCCCGAGGATTTCGGCGACGCGGGCTTGCGCTTCAGCTTCAGCCTGAGCGCGGAGTTCCTCCTCCTTGCCCGCGGCCAGACTGCTGAGCCAGGCGAGCGCATCGTCGCCGGACATCACATCACCCTCGGCGACAGGGACTTCGACGGGTTTTTTGCTGACCGGTTCCTCAACGACGGGGGCCGGCGGCGCTGCGACTTTGGGTGCGGCTCTGCGGCCCAGTATTTCGGCGACGCGGGCTTGCGCTTCAGCTTCAGCTTGAGCGCGGAGTTCCTCCTCCTTGCCCGCAGCCAGGCTGCTGAGCCAGGCGAGCGCATCGTCACCGGACATCACGTCACCCTCGGCGACAGGGACTTCGACGGGTTTTTCGCTGACCGGTTCCTCAACGACGGGGGCCGGCGGCGCTGCGACTTTGGGTGCGGCTCTGCGGCCCAGTATTTCGGCGACGCGGGCTTGCGCTTCAGCTTCAGCTTGAGCGCGGAGTTCCTCCTCCTTGCCCGCAGCCAGGCTGCTGAGCCAGGCGAGCGCATCGTCACCGGACATCACGTCACCCTCGGCGACAGGGACTTCGACGGGTTTTTCGCTGACCGGTTCCTCAACGACGGGGACCGGCGGCGCTGCGACTTTGGGTTCGGCTCTGCGGCCCAGTATTTCGGCGACGCGGGCCTGCGTCTCGGCCTCGGCCTGAGCGCGGAGTTCCTCCTCCTTGCCCGCAGCCAGGCTGCTGAGCCAGGCGAGTGCATCGTCGCCGGACAGGAAGTCGCTTTCGACGACACTCTCGGCGATACCTTCGGCTTCTTCGGGAACGACTTCTTCGATGGCGGGCGCCCCGGCTTCGACTTCGGCAATCTCCTCGCCGAATGATTCCCACCCAAAGAATCCCTCAACGGTGGGGGCTTCTTCCACGACCAGGGAGGGGGCTTCGACAACCGGTTCCGGTTCGGTGGGCTTGACTTCAGGTTTGCGGCCCAGGATTTCGGCGACGCGGGCCTGGGCTTCGGCCTCGGCCTGAGCGCGGAGTTCTTCTTCCTTGCCGGCGGCGAGACTTTCCAGCCAGGCCAGGGCATCATCGCCGGACATAAAGTCGCCTTCGGCGGCAGGGGGAGCGATTTCGGTGATTTCCTCGCCAAAGGCTTCCCATCCGAAGAAGCCTTCCGCCGCGGGCGCTTCCTCCAGGGGAACTTCGGCGAGCGGCTCCGGTTCTGCGGCTTCGACTTCGGCTTCGGGTTCGGCGAAGAACTCCTCTGCCTCGCCCACAGCGAGGCTCTCAAGCCAGGCCAGGGCATCCTCGCCTTCAGCGATGGGGGCCACGGGGATTTCTCCTTCGACGCCCTCAAGCTGTTCCGCCAGGCTTTCCCAGTCGAGCTCGCCTTCTGCGATTTCGACGGGCGCAGCTTCGGCCTCGCTGATTTCTTCACCGAGTGCTTCCGGCCCGAAGATGTCTTCGGCAGCAGGCGCTTCTTCCATAACAGGTCCAGGTTCTTCGATGGCCGCTTTCGGTTCAGCAGGCTCACGACCGAGGATTTCGGCGACGCGAGCCTGTGCTTCCGCCTCGGCCTGGGCGCGAAGTTCCTTTTCCTTGCCCGCGGCGAGACTTTCGAGCCAGGCGAGGGCGTCATCACCGGAGAGCATCTCGCCTTCAGCAACGGGCGCCGCGGCGCCGACTTCTTCTTCGATGAAGTGTACGGCTTCGACTTCGGTAATCTCTTCGCCGAATGCCTCCCACCCGAAGAACCCTTCGGCGACAGGCGTTTCCTCGACCGTGGGTGCGGGTTCTTCCGCCAGTTGTTCGACGGGGAAACCGCCGATTTCTTCGCCAAAAGCTGTCTCTTCAGGCAGGGCCGCTTCTGCTGCGACGGTCATCTCTTCCTCTGGAATTTCGCCCAGCCAGTCGAGCAAGTTTTCCTCGGTTGCTTCGGCTTCCGCTTCAACCCCGGTGACCGGCTGTAGTTCGCTGAGCCAATCAGGAATGCCCGTTTCGGCCACGCCTGTCTCAGGCGCGCCTGCCTCAGGCGCGCCCGCCTCAGGCGCTTCCTCGGTGGGCATAACGGCTTCGGCGGTTTCTTCGGGTTGGAACGCGGTGAGCCAATCCGGCAGCACGCCCTCTTCGGTGGCGAGAACCTTTTCTGTGGTTTCGCCTACGCCGCCGAAGTCTTTCATCCAGTCGGGCAACTCCTCTTCCTCAGCCATCTCTTCTTCTGCGGCGGGGGCGGCAGGTTGCAGGCTTGCTAACCAATCTGGCGCCTCTTCTGTGGGCGCAACCTCAAGAGAAGGCGCGCCTTCGACTGTCTTTGTCCCTTCACCAGGGCGCCTGAGTTCGCTCAGCCAGTCGGGCAGCCCCTCCGCCGGTAAGGGAATCTCCTCGGCAGCGGGGGCGGCCGGTTGCAAGGCCTGCAGCCAGTCAGGTATGCCCGTTTCAGGCGCGCCTGTTGGAGGTGCGCCTTCCTCAACCTGCGTTGCCGGTTCCAGTTCACTGAGCCAGTCGGGCAGGCCCTCTGATTCCCCGATCTTTTCTTCCAGCCCCAACCCTTCGCCGGCCGCTCCTGGGGCAAATTCCTCGGGTTCGGCGCCACGCAGCCAGTCAGGGAGACCCGCTTCGGGTTCGACCCCTTCGGCAGTGATCGCTTCGACTTCTTCTGCGCGCAACCAATCGGGCTTCGGCGCTTCGACGGCAGGCGCTGCTGCCTCAGGTTCCGCGCCGATGTCGGCCATCCAACTCGGCGCGCCACCTTCCTCGCCGCCCAACTCGCGCAGCCAATCGGGGATCTCGATTTGCGCCTCCAGCCCGGCGGTGATATCGACCAGGCGGGCCTCGGTCGCGGTCATCTCGGGCTGCATCGCAGCAAGGCTGACGCTCACGGAGGCCGCTTCGAGCTTCTGGAACCATTTGGCCTGCCGATCGACATCCAGTGTGTCGGGTCTGTACGTCAGGTGTTCGATACTCACTTCACGCGGTTTCAGGGGTGAGGCCGCCCCGAACATCTCATTGGCAACGGTGTTCTCGATATCGACTTCCTGGGCGCGATTGAGGTAGGTTTGTCCTTCCTCTTGCCCGCTGTCGATCCACAGTGCGCCCAACAGCAGGTTGGCCTTGAGGCAATAGCGCGCATCGGTCAGCAGAGCCTGGCAGGTGTCCGCTGCCTGCACGATCTGATCGTCGCGCCAGTACGCCTCCGCCAGAGCCAGGCGCAGGTCGAGACGCTGCGGATTCTCGGCCAGCAGCGCGCGCAATTCTTCGACGGCGCGACCGGGCCGGTTTCCGCGCATATAAAGACGCGCGAGGCTGGCGCGGTTGAGCGGGACACGCTCCGGCTCAACGCCGTCGCGGCGTGCATAGAGCTGGCGAAGTTCATCGGTCAGTTCGGCGTCGCCAGGGTTGAGTTCGACAGCGCGTTCCAGATTCCAGATTGCTGCGTCGAGATTGTCCACATGCTGATGGGCCAACGTCAAACCGATGCGCGCCATCAGGTGTTCTGGATCGGCATATAGCGCGCGCTGGAACATATCGATCGCCAACTCCGGTTGGTCCGCTTCCAACATTGTTTTACCGAGCAGGTAATAAGCGCCAATGTAGCGTGGGTGCTGGCGGAGAATATGGCGGGCATGCGCCAGCGCTTCCAGGTAGCGGGCTTCCTCTATGAGATGGTCGATTTCACTTTCATATTGGCGTAAAGCAATCTCAGCCACACTTTCCCTCCTACAAATTCGTCTCAAGTCAAAAGTCCCAAGTCTTCAAACCTTTGTACTTTTGCGGCGAAACACGATAGTCGCGTGTGCATTTCGCCGACAAGCTCTCATTTTTCTTCTATCCTCATTATGCTATGTTTTGAGGGAAAAGTCAAAGCAACTTTTCTTTTTCTAAGTCTTGCCAAACCATGAGCCTGTGATAAAATGACTCTATTGTGTTTTGGGGCGCGCACCTGTGTTAAATTTCGACAGGGGGCCGGTTTCTGACCGTGCTGCCGAAAGCGCCTTGCTATGCAGTTGCTAAATGTGGCTTGACTCTGTGTGGAGGTTCAAATGAGTGATGAGAATCAGCCGAATGAGGTCGTAGAATCACAGCTTAGACCCGAGGGTGTGGCGGTAGAACCGCAGTCGGCGCTGAGGCCGGAGCCGGTCGAACCGCCTGCTGCATCGCCAGTGCGTGCTGTGCAGGCCGATATGCCGACAGAGGCGTCGGTGGGGGCTGAAACACACATCGATGTTGATGTGCCTGCGAAGAGCGTTGATGCGCCGTCTGTGGTTAGCATTGCGGACCTTGAGTCCGCGAAGCCCTCGGCGGGCGAGAAGGTGAGTGGCCTATTGACCGGAGTTGGCGCGTCCTTTGCGCGCGTCGGTGCATTGTTCAAGGGGCGGCGCTGGTTGCTCGGCGTGCTTGCCGCGCTGGTGGTGATTGTGATCCTGGCCCTGTTGCTGCCCAAGCTGTCGTTGGCGCAGCTATCGGGCGCGTTCGAAGGTGGGTTCACAGTGTTGGATGCCAACAATCGCGTTTTGGAGCATCCGGATGGGCTGCGTATCAGCCTGGCCGATCCGGTGGAGCGCAAGGTGCGGGTAAAATTGGCGTCGACCCCGCGCGCGGATTTCGTCGGCGGGACACTGTCTGAGGACTTGCAGCCGGCGCTGACCGGCCTTCCGGCTAATTTGACTCCCAAAAGCCCTTACTACGCCATCAACTTGCGTGGCAAGGATGTTTCCGGCCCCGCGACGATGGAAGTTGTCATCCCCAACGAGGCGGAACCATGGGAGACACTCGATCTGTATGCCTGGGATGGCGAGGCATGGCGCTGGCTGCCCACGCAGCTTGATCGAGCTGCTGAAATGTTGCGGGCTGACGTGACGTCGCTGCCCAAATCGGTGATGGTGATGCAAACGGGAATGACGGCGCAGAAGATTGCAGCCGAGGTGAATACCTATCCATTGCCAGCATCGTTGACGCCGGCGCCGGAGACTGTGCTGACCGAGGTTGACGTACCGGGCATCCTCGTAGGGACGATGGGGGGCGTGACCGGCGATGCGACGCAGTTGCCGACGGCGCAGGGTGGTGCGCTGACGCTGGTTCCGACCGTGCGCAACTGGGCGCCGGGCCGCGATCCCAACTGGGCGCTCGTCAGCGACATGCTCAAAGACGACACGGACCGCGCGACCCACGTGCAGACCTTGTCTGGTATTGTGCAGAACGGTGGGTACAGCGGGTTGGTGCTCGATTATCGTATGGTGCAGCCGGAGACTCGCGACGCTTACGCCGGGTTTGTGACCGATCTGGCGGCTGCTTTGCAGCAGAACGGCCTCTGGTTGGCCGTGGTCGTCGACACGCCGCAACGCGCGGCAGACGGCTCGTGGAACACAGGCGGCTATGACTGGGCGGCGTTGGGCGCGGCTGCCGATCAACTGCGTGTGGTGATGCCGCTCGAGCCCGGTGCGTATACGCCGGGCGGCCTGGCCGAGCAGATGATTGTGTGGGGCGTGACGCAGGTGAACCGCCACAAGCTGATTCCTGTTTACTCGACGTTGAGCACCGATGGCGCAAAACTCCTCACGTTGGGCGAGATTCTCACGCCGATCGGGGGGATTCAGGTGGTGGAGACGCTGACGGAAAGCGTCACGCCGGGAACGGCGCTGAACTTCAAGCTCGGCGCGGTTTCGACGGTGGAGACCGACGTGGCGACAGGGGCGACCCGCATGACCGTGGGGGAGGCTGCCTACTGGCTCGGCACACCGCAGTGGTTGCGCGCGCGGTTGGCGCTGATTGAGCGCTATCATCTGGGCGGTGTGGCGCTGCGCGATCTGCTGGCTGAAGGGAACCTGCCGGATATCCTGACCGGTGTGGCCGAGTACAAGACGCAAACGGCAGCAGCCGCAGCGTCTACTATGCCTGAGATTGTGTGGCAGGTGACCGGCCCTGATGGGCAGACGCAGGTCAAGTCGACGACGGCGCTGACGCAGCCGCAGTTTGCCTGGGTCGCGCCTGCCGTCACCGGTACGTATACAATTTCGGCGAACCTTGCCGGCCTGGATAAAGGCTCGCTGGCGGTGTTGGTCGCTGCGCCCGCGCCCGTGATGACCGAGACTGCTGCCGTCACAGAGACGGTGGAGGCGGGAGGGACTGAGACGACGACAGTAACGCCCGCTGAGGCCCCCGCTGAAGGGTTGAAAGCCCGCTTTGTCGCCGATGTGACCGTGCCCGACAACACGCGCTTCGAGAAAGAAGAGAAGTTCACCAAGACCTGGCGCATGCAAAACGCCGGTAGTTCAGACTGGCCGGAAGATACCGCGCTGGTCTTTGTTTCCGGCGAGCAGATGACCGAGGTGTCCAAAGTCGAGATCGGCGCAGTCAAGGCCGGCGAGAACGTGGACATCAGCGTGGAGCTGGTTGCGCCAAACGCCGACGGCGCGTATAAGGGCAACTGGCAGATTCAGGCCGGCGACAAAGCGATTGAGGGCGGCGCGATTTACCTTGCAATCCAGGTTGGCGAGCAGGCCGTCGCAACGCCGGCTCCGAACCCGGTGACGCCCATTGTTGCCCCGGTTTCCGGTGGCAGTTTTGAGTTGGGCGGACACGTGCGCGATGTAGGTCTGCCCTACAGCGATAAGATGCATCATGCCGGGATGAACTGGATGAAGGTGCAGGTCCACTATGGAGAGGATGCGTCTGCACTCGTCAGCGCCGCCCGCGCTAATGGGTTCAAAATTCAGTTGAGCGCGTTGGGCAGCCCGGGTATGGTAACTCAAGCAGGGTTTGAGGACCAGTTCGCCAGTTGGGTTGCGGGATTGGCGGCAGCGGGCGCGGATGCCATCGAGGTGTGGAACGAGCCGAACATCGACCGCGAGTGGCAGGGCGAACTTATCAGCCCGCAGTCGTACACCAACCTGCTGTGCAAGTCCTACAACGCGATCAAGGGGGCTAACGCCGGTACAGCCGTTATCAGCGCCGCGCCTTCACCGACCGGTTGGTTCGGCGGTTCAAAGCTCACCGACTGCGCCAATGGCGGTTGTGGTTATGATGATCAACCGTGGATGGAGGGACTGTACAACGCTGGGGCCGCCAATTGTATGGACTACATCGGCGCGCATCATAACGCTGGGGCGACATCCCCCTCGGCACGCAGTGGGCATCCCACCGGCAGTACACATCACTCGTGGTATTTCTTGCCGCAGACCGAGTTGTACTACAATATCTTCCGTGGGACGCGCAAGCTGTTCTACACCGAAATGGGGTATGCCTCACAAGAAGGCGTGGAGACGTTCTCCGATCAATTCGCCTGGGCGCGCGGCACGAACAATGCCCAGCAAGCCGCGTGGCTCGCTGAGGCCGTGCAGTTGGGCAGTAGCACCGGGATGGTGCGCTGTATTATCGTCTGGAACATCGATTTCGTGCGCTATGGATACGACCCTCAGGATGGATATGCCATTATCCGACCTGGCGGTGGTTGTCCGGCGTGCGAGGCGCTTCACGCGGTTTTGGGGACGCGTTAGTTCAAGGATTCACTAGAGCTAATTTTGCTTGGTCTGGATCGCCAGATCCAGACCAGAACGGGGATCTGGCGATCCCCTCGGAGCATTTTGTGATCTACTGAGGCTGGTCTGTTCAGAAGACCCTAAGGGTTTAAACCCTTAGGGTCTTTAAGATTTTCAAAAGAGAGACATTATGTTTTACGATCAAGTCAAAATTCACGTGACGGGCGGTCACGGCGGTAAAGGCGGCGTGTATTTTCGCCGTGAGAAGTATATTCCGTTTGGCGGACCTTCGGGCGGCGACGGCGGCAAGGGCGGCGATGTAGTTTTCGCTGTGAGCAGCCATTTGAACACGCTGTATCATTTTGCTCACAAGAAGGAATTCGTTGCTGCCGACGGCGAGCCGGGACGCAACAAGGACCGGACGGGAGCTGGCGGCGAAGATCTGGTGATCCAAGCGCCGCCCGGCACGGTGATCTACGATGCGGAGACGGGCGAGCTTTTGGCCGATCTTGTCGAAGTGGGACAGCGCGCCGTCGTCGCGGTGGGGGGGCGCGGCGGGCGGGGCAACATCCGCTTCGCCTCGGCGACGAACCAGGCGCCGCGCATCGCTGAATTTGGCGATCCTGGCGAAGAGCGTTGGCTGCGCCTGGAACTGAAGCTGCTCGCCGACGTCGGGTTGGTGGGGATGCCCAACGCGGGTAAGTCCACGCTGCTTTCCGTGACCACCGCCGCCAGGCCGGAAATCGCCGATTATCCCTTCACCACGCTGCACCCTAATCTGGGTGTCGTGGCGTTGAGCATGGACGAGACCTTCGTCATGGCGGATTTGCCGGGGCTGATCGAAGGGGCCAGCGAGGGTCGCGGTCTGGGGCACGAATTCCTGCGCCACATCGAGCGTACGCGCGTGCTGATCCATCTGCTGGATGGTTCGGCGCTCGATCCGCTGGCGGATTTCGAGGCAATCAACGCCGAATTGGCGGCTTTCGGCCATGGCCTGATCGACAAACCGCAGATCGTCGTCATCAACAAGCTGGACATCCCCGGGGTGCAGGCGCTGTTCCCGGAGATGCAGGCCCTTTTCGCCGAGCGCGGCTATCACGACGTGATGGGCATTTCAGCCATCGCGCAGATGGGCACACGCCAGTTGATAGGGCGCGCCTACCAGATGGTGCAAGACGCGCCATTGCCCGAACTGCCACAGCCGGCTCCGGCGATGATCCGCTTCGAGCCGGAAGAGGACGACAGCTTTACCGTAGTGCGCGAATCCGAGGGCTTCTGGCGCGTACACGGAGGTAAGATCGAGCGCGCCGTTTACCGCACGCAGACCAAGTGGGATGACGCGCTGTTGCGCCTGCACCATTATCTCGAACACGAAGGCGTGTTGGACGCGCTGCGCGACGCGGGCGTCCAGGAGGGCGACACCGTGCGCATCGGTGAGTTCGAGTTCGAGTGGATGGAGCGGGATTAGTTAACTTGTCACTTATGGTATGCCTGGCCCCATGATATGCCAGTGCATGTGCGGTGTGACGCCGGGTGCGGCGGCATTGGCCCGCACGTAGAAGCCTGTTTTATCCAGTCCCCACTGCCGGGCGACTTCCTGAATCGCTTGCACCTTTGAAGATGCTTGCCCAGGCTAGCGCGAGCATGAAAATCCATCCGAGCCGTGCCCCGTTCTGCTTCGCAAGGCCAATCAGCCCTGCGGCAGCTTGTAGAACGTATCGTAGGCGCTGTGGATGGCGTTGCCGTATTGGGTCGCCTGGCCTGCGCCGTTGTACAGTTGCGCGAAGGCAACGAAGTCCAGGGCTTGTAGCGCGGCGATGCGCCGGGATTCGGACGTGCGGCCTCGGATGAAGTTGAAGAAGCCGATGATCTGGTCGCGTTCGCTGGCGGAGAAGGCGTCGAACATCTGCTGGACGGTGTCGTAGCCAAGGGTGGGGTAGTTGAAGCCCATGATCTGCGCGCCGCCCATGCTGATGGAGAGTTTGGCCGCCGTATCGTTCAGGCTGCGGGCGAACTCGAAGACGCGCCACTCCTCATCCTGGCCGGTGTGACACGTGCGCCACGCTTCGTGGGCGGCGGGACGCCATTGGTGGTCTGTCCAACGTTGATTGGCGTTGTACTGGAAGTGCTGCTGGTAGACGGCGAGGTTGTCCTTGCCCCAGCGATCGTAGAAAACGTGGTTCTCGAAGCGGATGATCATACGCCTGTTGGCGTCGAAGGCGCGCCCGCCGGATTCCACCGTCAGCACGGCGACGGCGGTCGCGGGATCGATGGCGTGGTGCGCGGCCAGGGCTTTGAGAAGGCCGCCCATGCGGTTCCACAAGCCGGCGATCTGGCGTTCGATGTAAGTGGGGGCGGGGCCAAGCCGGATTTTCTCCGCCTCGGGTGGTTCCAAGGGGACTTCGGGGAAGGGTACGGGCTTTTCGCCGCCCTGTTCTCCTGTTGGTTCCGGCGGTCCGACCTGCACGTAGCTGCTGTGGAGATAGCCGGAGCGCACGGTATCGGCCACGTACAGCCACCCGTCCTCGCTTCGCCAGATGTGGACTTGCGTGCCCGGCGGCAGCACTTCGAGGATTATGCTCTCGGTATCGGCTTCCGCCCGCAAGTTGACGGTGTCGGTGGTCTTCCCGATCTGCGGGAACACGATGGCCTCCACCGGCACGTAGCCGGCCATGCCCAGCGCGATGACTTCATACCAGCCGCCTTCTTCGTCGAAGACGAGCAGTTGCGTGTCTTCGTACAGCGCCACGACGACAGGGAGGGTTTCGCCCGGCATGCTGCGTACAGCGAGCGGTATCGCAGTTTTGCCCGCGCGTGGCAGTTGCGTGTAGCTTCGGTAAACGTAACCCTCCTGTTCGTCCACGCGGACGTGCAGCCAATTGATGCTGACCTCATCTAAAATGTTGAACACCGTCCCTTCGGGCAGCACGGCGAGGATCGGGTAATCCAACCCTGTGCCCGCCCGAAAATTCAAATCGGTTGTCGTTTTGCCTATCCATCCAGACATGTGGCCCTCCTTT
>DYKY01000045.1:0-1562 GCA_020722365.1 Thermoflexus sp. | reverse complement strand
CTTTTGAATGTTGATTGCGAGAGATGTAAGAATGTCAGTGTAGCATCTATATTGTAATGCAAAAGCACTGAAAGGGAATATGGACTGTGGGCAATTTCGACAATTATCGAAATCCCGTATAAAATGAGGTTGGGTGAAAATGCCGCAGCAGGTTGCCGTGCGGTAGCTTGCCGCTCCGGCTACAAGACTAAAGACAACGTGACTTTTTGAGGAGGGTATCCTTGTCCGAGAACCCAGACGATTCCCAATCCCAAGTTTCTCATCCTGACCGGAAACAGGCTGTGTTGCGCTGGGTGATGATCGGTTTTTCCATCGGCATCGCCATTGTGATTTATGCCACACGCGACATCGTACAAAAATACGCCGAGTATGGCTATCTGGGTGTCCTTATCATCAGCATTTTGGGCAACGCGACACTCATTTTTCCCGCCCCGAGTTTTACCGTGGTGGCCTTTGGCGCAGTGCTCAACCCGTATCTGGTGGGCATATTGGCCGGCTGCGGCGCGGCCGTGGGTGAGATGACGGGCTACACGTTGGGATTGGGGATGAGTCCTAACCTGGATGAGGGCACAACGGTGGCAGGTCTGCGAGAAAAGCAGATGCAGTGGCTGCGCTGGCTGCGGCCCAAATTTCAGCGGTGGGGCGTTATCGTGATCTTTGTTCTGGCAGCGATTCCCAATCCCATTTTTGATATGGGCGGTATCCTCGCCGGTATCGCAAGGATGCGCTGGTGGAAGTTTTTGACCGCTGCCATTTTGGGGAAGACCGTCCGCTTCACGTTATTGAGCATGGCGTTTGGGATCGCCGTTGACTAGCAGCCTATCGGAGAGACCCGGCAGATGACACAGTGGTCGACAGTAAGTGGCAGCGCGGCCAGCCCGCCTCGTCGCCTTGCCGGATCAGGTAGACCGTTTCCGGCGGCAGGTCGTCGCCCATCCGGTCGCGCCCGTTTTTGCTGGCCCACAATTTGTTGGTCCCGGGCGAAAGGCAATGCCGATGGCGTTGCGCAAGCCTCGGACGTAGATCTCCTCGGTTTTTATTGCCAGGCCAATCAAATGACGATCAAATCGGAACCGCCGCCTGATGTTGCTCGTTACCGTTGCCTCTGTCGTCGAGTGGATATGACAAGTTGATGACTGTGGGGGTCAAGCCAAGTGCGCTTCAGGGCATGCCAGGTGAGGAGAAGAGGCAATTTGTGGGGCGCGCCTAACAAGGGCATTAACCCGGCCGTGCCTTTGGCGCGTGCCGGCGACGGGGAAACGCGCTTTGGGGTTGGCTTGCTGTTGGCGCTTAGATGCCATTTGTGTGTTATGATTTGGAGAACTTAACCACCCAGTATGGAGAATCGAGCTATGACAAAAGTTGCAGTTATTACAGGCGGCGCAGGCGGAATGGGGCTTGCACTGCGAAATTACTAGGGGTAGATCATCACGCCGTATCAGCAAAAACTTTGTTGTGTGTACAATAGGAAGGATACAGTCAGGTTTGGTCAAAAATGCGCGAGGATTCTCGCAGTTTCCCCAGGTACATTTGACCCCGAAATGGGACGCCTGGAAGAAAAA
>DYKY01000044.1:23499-25296 GCA_020722365.1 Thermoflexus sp. | reverse complement strand
GTCCAGCACCTGCTGCGGCGTGCGGCCGGTGCGGGCGTTCTCGCGCACCGACTGCTGGGCGAAGATCGGCGCGATGCCGGGATAGCGTTCCACGGCCTTGATGTGCCCCGGTGTGGCGACGCCGAGCCGGTCGCCGAAGCCCGCCGACGTATGCAGGCCCAATGGGGTGGGGGTCAGCCAGGGCAGTCTGGCGCGCAGGGCGGCGGCGTTGCCGGGCGTCAGCGGGCAGAGCAGCATGTCGCCGTGCGGGTCGCCGACGAAGCCCGTTGTGTCACCCTGGACGACCAGGTAGCGTGTGCGGTCTGCCTGCCCACGCACCAGGCCGTAGCCTACCCCTTCGTGTTCAACTGTCGATCGCGCAATAATCTCAAACCCAACGAGTGAATCAGTTGCCATGGTTTACCTTCTATTCATATGTCTGGTCATCACCGCGTCCAGTTGGGGGTGGACGATGCAGTTCTTAAAGGCGAACGATTGCAGGATGCGGTCAAGTTCGGCCTCGGACAGCCCCTTGAAGAGCTTGGCGTAGGGGATTTGCAGCAGCGCGCCGATGTAGGTTGCCATGGTCGCCTGGGTGAGGTAGCGTTCGATGCCGGCGACGGTGATGTCCTCATCGCCCACGGTCTCGACGATTTCGTGCGCCAGGGTGTGGACGAGGTCTTTGGCGGGTGTGGTCGGCAGCCAGCCCATCCAGAAATCGCTGTTGAGGAGGATTTTGGTTTCCAGGCTATGTTTGGTGCGCTGGATGTACTCGGATTCGGGGTGGAGGTAGACCCAGCCCATCACACCGACGTCTTTGTACGTCCAGGTGGTCCAATGGATGCCGTACTGCTCGAAGACGCCGATCTGGTCATCCAGCGCGCGCATCCGGTCGGGAATTTCGGCGGCAGCGCCGTTGTACGGGCTGCCGAATTCGCCCGCCCACAGCGGGACGTTGTACTTCTGCATGAACTGCGTGCCTTCGTGGGCAAGAAGGTTGGCTTCCTGCCACGCTCGGTTCCACTCGCCGGTGGGGTAGGGGCCGGGGCCGAAGCCGGGCCGGGTGTAATTGTGGCTGCTGTAGAGCAGATTGTCGGCGAAGGGCGCCTCGAATCCGGCGAAGCGGCTGGAGTAGTTGTCGCCCTCCAGGATGATGATGTGGTCGGGGTCGATGGCGCGGATGGCGCTGACGATACGCCGGTAGAGCGCGTTGATCTGGTCCCATTTCGGCTCGCCCATGCCGTTCAGTCGCCCGCGCGGGTTACCACTGGCCGGCTCGTTCATCACGTTGTACCCGGCAACGGCGGCGTTGCCCTTGAAGCGTTCTGCCAGTGCTTCCCACAAGGCCACCCAGCGGTCCTGGAAGTGCGGATGCTGCCAGAAAAGCGCGTGGCGGGTTGCGTTGTCGGAGTGCCAGTCGGTGTTCTGGTTGCCCTGGACGGCGTGCATGTCGAGGATGGCATAGAGGCCGTGTTTGGCGCACCAGCCAACAGCCTGTTCCAACCGTGCGAAACCGCTTTCGAGGTAGGTGAATGGTTCGGTGTCCCGTTCAAAGTGTCGATAGTTGACCGACAGTCGCACCACGGTCGCGCCCTGCACTTTCATGAAGGCAATGTCGTCCTCAGAGAGGAAATAGTCGAGCAGGCGCTCGAAGAAGAAGTGCGCTTTGCTTTCGCCGATCGTATCGGCCATCGTGGCGCGCAGCGCGTGTTCCGAGCCGGGGTAGCCGTTGATGAAGTTCTCCATATTCATCCAGCCGCCGACGCACGTTCCGCGCAGACGCACTTCCCGGCCTTGCGCGTCGACCACTTTGCCATT
>DYKY01000044.1:0-23399 GCA_020722365.1 Thermoflexus sp. | reverse complement strand
TTCCCCCACCATGGCGCGGAGGATTTCTTCCAGGGCGGCTTGCTCGCGCCCGTAGCAGGTCCAGTCGCCGGCTTCGAGGCAGGCTTGGGCGGCCTGGTAATGTTCCCAAGCCCGGGCCGCGAGCGTTTCCAGGTCGCCTTCTATAGCGACAGGTGTTGTGCCATCCTCATCCTTGAGGCCCTCGCCGTTGAGGACTTGCAGCAGAGCCTCGCTCAATGTCTCTGCCATAACGACGCGGTCATCGTAGGCGACGATGATGCGTATCAGCTCCGGCAATTGGCCTGATTCGGCTTCCAGGTAGAGTGGCTCGACGTAGAGGAAGGTATCCTCAATCGGAATGACCAACAGGTTGCCGCGCAGCACCCGCGAGCCGCGCTGGTTCCATAATGAAAGCTGTTGCGAGATGAGCGGGTCCTGGTCGGCGCGCGCCTCGACCTGCAATGGCCCGTACACCAGCTTGTCTTTTGAAAGCTTGACGATGCTCAGTTCCCCGTAATCGTCGCCATCGCAATCGGCGTAGAGCCAGGCGACCATGTTCTGGCGCTGCTTGGGCGTATAGGGGCGGATGAGCATGAATTCCACCTGCTCAGACCCGGGCGCACGCATGATGACGTAGTAGGGTTCCATGGCTTGCTGGGCGGTCTCCACCAGTTCTTGCGGGATGTCCCACAGGTCCTCGCGGTTGTAGAAGACCTGCGGATCGCGCATGTGGTAGGTGGCGTACATATTCGACTGGTACAGAAACAGCGTCTCCGGGTAGCGCCAGTGCTCGCGCAGCACCTGCGGCATCGCCTCCGCCGGTTTGAAGAGGTCGGGGAAGATGCGCGCATAGGTGGCGGCGATGGGGTCATTCGGGTCGATCAGATAAAAGTTAACCTCGCCTGTATAGGCGTCGATGGAGACTTTGACGCTGTTGCGGATGTAGTTGACGCCGCCGAGCGGTTCGGAGTAGGGGAAGTGGTCCGTCCAGGTGTAGGCATCGAGTAGCCAGACAATGCCGCTAACGCCGTCGGCGGTCTCGGCGATGACGGGGTAGGGATCATCGTCGAACCACAGCATCGGCGCGATGGTCTCAGCGCGCTCGTGGATGGTACGGTGGAAAAGAACGCGACCGTCTCTGGTGATAGCAGGCGAGAGAAGCAGTTGCGTGCTGCCAAAACGCGTCGCCAGCAGTATACGCCGCAGGAGACCGCCCAACGCAACTCCATCGGAGCCGCTATAGCGCGTGTAGACATTGCTGTCGCCTTGCGGATAGTCGAACTCGTCTTCTTTGGCATTGACCACAACGTAATTGTTGGTCGATTCGCCGAAGTAAATCTGCGGGCGTTCGATTTCCAATTCCGGCGCTTTACTGATCGGCGGGATGTCGCGCACGATTAGATTGGGCAGGCCCTCACGGCTCACTTCGTTGACATAGTTGAGCGCGAGTCCGTAGCCGTGGGTAAAGATCAGGTGTTGGTTGATCCAGGTCTTGGCCTGATCCGCCAGTTCATCCGCGTTAATCTCGCGCGCGGCGAGCATCACCTGGCGCAATTGACCGTCGATGGTGTACTGGTCGACGTCCACTTCGTTGAAGCTGTAGTAGAGGCGAATTTCCTGGAGCTGGCTGTATGTGCGCAGCAGCGGCCGGTAATCCCACAGGCGGACGTTGCCGAGAATGTCGCTGTTGGTTTCGAGGTCTTGCGCGGTGATGGTTCCTGTTGCCGGGTACGTTTGTTCTGTGATCTTGTCTAACCCGTAGGCATGGCGCGTGTAACGGATGTTGTGCTCGATGTAGGGCTTTTCGAGGATGAACTCGTTCGGTTCGACGGTGAACTGCTGGATAGCGGCAGGATAGCCCGGTCCGAGCGCCGAGATCGCCAGCCAGAAAATCCCGATGATGAGCAGCAGTTTCCATTTGCGGATGAAGGCATTGAGGATCAGGATGATGGTAGCGGCGAAGAAGAGCACGGCCTGGATGACATACAGCGGCATACGCGCGTGGATGTCGGTGTAGCCGGCGCCAAAGACAACACCGTTTGTGGCTTGTAACAATCCATAGCGATTGAGTAACCACCCCAACCCGATGAGCAACAGCCACACCGCGCCAAGGATCGACATGTGAGCAGTGGTCACACGAGACTTCATCTGCCCGAAGATTGCGTAGCGCCCGATGACGCCGACGAATGCCAATGCGACCAGCACTTTTGCACGGATCAGCAGCGCCTCCAACCACGGGAGTGTGAAAATGTAGAACCCGATATCCTGCTGGAAGATCGGATCGGCGACTCCGAAGGGAATGCCGTTGTTGGCTAACAGGTAGACACGCCATAGTCCGCCGAACGTCAGCCCGATGATGATGCCGGCGAGCACCGCCGCTCCGGTGAAGAACAGGCGCAGTGGACGTGTAGAGTACGTGGCCGGCGGCGCGTTGCTAGCGCCCCGCCGTGTTCCGTTGGGGCTTTTGACGGTGAAATACTCTTTCGGCGCGATCCAGTGCGGCAGGAAGCTCCAGTTCAGCACCAAGAATGCCGTGGCAATCAGGGCGGTGACGACAGCCAACACCACTGACGTTGTCAGACGTGTGGTGAAGATTTGAGTGTAGTCCAGGCTCTTGAACCAGAGGAAATCGGTGTAGAACGTGGCGAATGTTGAGGAGGTGATGCACAGTAGAAGGACAAGCAGCATCCCTAAACTGATCCAGAGTTGTGTCCGGCGCGTGGTGCGCGGTTTGAGTGTGGCAGTTTTTGGTTCCTTTGTCATATCGTTTCTCCTGAGTTATCAAGCTACAGTATAATCCTAAACGGGGAATAGTGAATCTCCGTTACAGAGATGGGTACGAGTTTGGTGTTGTGATCGGAATTATACCGGACAGGAGGATTTTGACAACACTCTTGCAAGTTTTCATAACCGTGGTAAGATGCTAAATGCTTTGCAGCCCGTCCACGCGACGGTTCGGTGTTGTCCACGTGAAATTTTCTCAGCTTTATGTTATGGAGGTTTGGCAATGGCTAACTTGTTCAGTAAGCTCATCACAAAAGTGGAGGTTGTTCTCATGCCCCGTGTCGCTTCCGTACCAGGAGGCCCCGAGCCGCCGGGATGACCCTTTGACCGTCTTTTCCCACAGGTAAACATCGCGTTTAAGAAACGTCGTGATGAACCTCGGCCTAATCCGTACTTGTGCGGAACGGGCAGGCGGAATCGCGGTCAATACGGTAACACCGGCGAGCGGGCCTCAACGAAGTTGGGGAGGGCTAGTTTCTATCTGGCCCATAGTGCGCAGAGAGCACCCGCTCGCTTTTTGCGTCTCTGGCATGTGTTCAGTTTTTCGTCAGAAGGTTGTGTGTAGGTGGTTGAAATGTCCCAAAACTTGGATTCAAAACTTTTGCAGAAACTCACATACGATTTGAAATCTGCGGTGCACAAAAACCGCCTGGTGGGGCTGTGGCGTGTGTTGACCGGCTTCCGCCTGCTGTATCTCGGCGCGATGGTCGCCATCGTCTTGGGAGCGTTCACGCGCGTCTATTACTACCGCGTTGTGCAGTACGTGATCGACACGGTAGTGGGCGAAGGGCGGAATTCGCAGCACTTGCCCTGGCTTGCTTTATCTTTCGTGGGACTGGCTGCCCTGGAAGGGGCGTTTGCCTATCTGCGCGGCATATGGTCGGCGGAGACGGCGGAAGGGATCGCCCTGCGGCTGCGCGATTATCTCTACGACCACATGCAGCGGCTGCCCTTCGCCTTTCACGACTACGCCAAGACCGGCGAGCTGATTCAGCGCTCCACCTCGGATGTGGACGCGATGCGCCGTTTCTACGCCGATCAAGCGTTGGGCATCGGGCGGATCGTGGCGCTGTTCGTCGTCAACTTCACGATGCTGCTGCGCATGAATACGCAGATCGGGCTGTTGTCCATTGTTGTGATGCCGGTAGTTGTCCTGATGTCCTACTGGTTCTTTGGGCGTGTCTCCAAGGCGTATGACCGCTATCAGGACCAGGAGGCGAAACTTTCGACGGTGCTTCAGGAAAACCTGACCGGCGTGCGCGTCGTCAAGGCGTTTGCCCGCCAGCCCTACGAGATCGACAAGTTTGACCGTGAGAACTGGGAACGCTATCGCCTGGGCAAGAAGTTGCTCATCATGCACTCACTCTACTGGCCGCTCTCCGACATTCTCTGCGCCGGCCAGACAATCCTGGTGCAGGCTGTGAGTGCGACGATGGCTATGCGCGGGGCGATCACCGTGGGGACGTACATTGCCGTGATGGGGATGCTCGTCTGGATTATCTGGCCAATGCGCAACCTCGGCCGGCTGATCGTGCAAGTCTCGACCGGTCTGGTCTCCTATCGCCGCGTGGCGGATGTCGTCGAGCAGGAGCGCGAGGACATCGTGGCGGGATCGGTCCCGCCGGATACGCCGATTCGCGGCGCGCTGACCTTCGAGCATGTCAGCTTCTCCTACGAGCCGATGGCGGTCTTGCAGGATGCAGACGACAAGAAGAAGCACGACAAAAAGAAGAAAGACAAGAAGAAGGACGCCGAATCGGAGAAAAAAGAAGAGGAACTCAAGCCCGTTGAGGTGTTACACGACATCTCCTTCCGTTGCGCGCCGGGCGAGGTGGTGGCCTTGCTCGGTTCCACGGGATCGGGGAAGACCAGCATCATCAACCTGCTGCTGCGCTTCTACGACTACCAGGAGGGCAGCCTTACCCTCGACGGTGTCGAGTTGAAGGAATACCCGCGCAGCCTGTTGCGACGCACTATCGGCATTGTTGAGCAGGAGCCGTTCCTCTTCTCGCGCAGCATCCGCGACAACATCGCTTACGGGGCGAACCGCGAGGTGACGCAGGAAGAAATCGAACAGGCGGCGCAGGCGGCGGCCATCCACGACATCATCCTGACGTTCCCGCAGGGGTACGATACGATTGTCGGCGAGAAGGGTGTGACGCTCTCCGGCGGGCAGCGCCAGCGTGTGGCGATTGCGCGCGCGCTGCTCAAGGATCCGCGCATCCTGGTATTGGACGACGCCACCTCGTCGGTGGACACCGAGACCGAAGAGCAGATTCAGCAGGCGTTGGACGTGCTTATTCCGGGACGTACAACCTTCATCGTCGCACACCGCATCCAGACGGTGATGAACGCCGATCTGATTGTGGTGCTCGACAAAGGGCGCATCGTTCAATCCGGCGCACACGCTGACCTGATTCAACAACCCGGGCTGTATCGCAACATCTACGACATCCAGTCGCGCATCGAAGAAGAAGTAGAAGCGGAAGTGGACCGCGAAGTCGAACTGACCTCGTCCGTGCTCGCTTTCGAGCCGGAAGGCGTACTGGCGTAAACCGTACCGATCACTCATTACCAATTCCTGATTACCGATTACCAGAGGTAACAACAATGGCACAAACTTATGGATTTGAAGAAGAAGAATTCACGACGAAGTTCAACGGGCGCGTGGTCATGCGGATCATGCGCCAGGTAACGCCGTACTGGCGCTGGATTCTGGGGTTTGTCGTGATGATCGCGCTGACGTCGGTGTCTGACTCGTACTTCACCTACCTGGGCAAGCAGCTCATCGACGAGGGAATCATCGCCGGAGACACGGCGCGGCTCACGCAACTGCTGATCAGGTACGGCGGTCTGGCCGTCTTTCAGGCGATCACGGTGTTTTGTTTCGTCTACCTGGCGGGTGTCCTGGGCGAGCGCGTGCAGTACGACATGCGCAAGCAACTCTTCAACCACTTGCAGGCGCTCTCGTTCTCGTACTTCGACAAAACGCCGGTGGGCTGGATCATGTCGCGCGTCACATCCGATTCTGGGCGCATTGCCGACCTGGTGACGTGGGGCTTTCTGGATGTGACCTGGGCTACACTCAACATTGTCACATCGCTCACGTTTATGATGATCATCAACTGGCGGCTGACGCTCATCGTCGCGGGTGTCATCCCGTTGATGATCGCGGTCTCGTTCCACTTTCGGCAGCGCATCCTGGTGCAGTATCGCGACGTGCGCAAGTTGAATTCGATGATCACCGGCGCGTACAACGAGAGCATCGCCGGCGTGCGGGTGGTCAAGGCGCTGGTGCGCGAGAAGAAGAACCTGGAAGAGTTCAGCGACACCTCGCGCGCGATGTATCACGCCGCTTACCGGGCCGCGTGGCTCTCGGCGCTGTTCCTGCCGGCTGTGCAGATCGTCGGCGCGTTCGGGATTGGAGCGGTGGTATGGTATGGCGGTCTGCAGGCGCGCAATGCGGGCGTATCGCAAATGGGGATCACCATTGGCGGCATCCAGGCGTTTCTGTCATACCTGACGTTCATCATGTGGCCGATCCAGGACCTGGCGCGCGTCTACGCGGAGATGCAACGGTCGGTGGCGTCGGCGGAGCGGGTGTTCTCGCTGATCGACGCCAAGCCCGACGTGGTGGATCGCGAGGGTGCGTTTGACCCCGGTTCTGTGCGCGGCGAAGTGGCCTTCGAGGACGTGACCTTCCGCTATGAAGAAGGGAAGGACGTGCTGACCGACTTCAACCTGCATGTTGAGCCGGGCGAGCACATTGCCATCGTCGGACCGACCGGTGGCGGCAAGACGACGATTGTCAACCTGCTGTGCCGCTTCTACGAGCCGACGGAAGGCGTCGTCCTAATCGACGGGCGCGACTACACCACGCTGACGCAACACGCGATCCAATCGCGCATCGGTGTGGTGCTGCAGACGCCGCATCTGTTCTCCGGCACCATCCGCGATAACATTCGCTACGGTAAGCTGGATGCCACCGATGAGGAGGTGGAGGCGGCAGCGAAAATCGCACACGCGCACGACTTCATCGTGGCAATGGACAAAGGCTACAACGAGGACGTGGGCGAGGGCGGCAACCTGCTCTCCGTGGGGCAGAAGCAGCTTGTGAGCATCGCGCGGGCCGTGCTCGCCGACCCGGCTATCCTCATCCTCGACGAGGCGACCAGTTCGGTGGACACGCTGACCGAGGTGAGCGTGCAGCGGGGGATGGAGGCGTTGATGGTGGGCCGCACGAGCTTCGTCATCGCGCACCGGCTCTCGACGATCAAGCGCGCCGACCGCATTCTCGTCCTCAAGGCCGGGCGCATCGTCGAAGTGGGCACGCACAGCGAACTGATCCGCGCGCGCGGCCACTACTACGACCTTTACACCCGCCAGTTCCGCCGCGAGCGGGAGCAAGTCTACGGCGTGGGAGAGTTCGCGGCTGCGACTGCTTAAAGAATGTCAAACGCCCTGAGGGTTTTCAAAATCCTCAGGGCCTTTTCTTGACGATAACAGCATGGAGTGTATCGCTGAGAATCCTTATCCGGCTGGCGCGAAGAAGTTGGTTGGGCATCCGAATCTCTATCGTGTCCGTGCAGGGGACTGGCGTGTTGTGTATAACATGAGGATGATCGGTTGGTGGTTTTAGTTGTTAGAATTGCTCCGCGCGGAGAAGTGTATCGCGGTTTGTAAAATACAGCATTAGGAGTTATTTATGGACATCCGTTTGGCGCGGATGGCTTGGACTTTTTTTTGATTATGGGCTTGATTTATCTTGGGGGATAGAGCGTTGTCTGGACCGGAATCCATGGCGTGAGGGTGGGGGTAGGGGTCTGGCAGAAACGCGCGCGGTCGATGAGGTCGGCGGGGGCATTCCACCGGTCCAGCAGCGATTCGGCCTGGGCGCAGGGCTCGGGGTCGCTGATGCCCAACAGCGCGCGCCCGCGGTTGATGTTGAGATCGCGCAGCGGATCATCGCTGGCCAGGTAGAGGCTCTGATCGCCGGCCTGGAAACGCTCTTCCGCTACGGCGAAGACGATAAATGCCTCATTGTAAGCGCGCTCTGCAAGGTAGGCCTCTCCGAGTGTGAACCAGAGAACGGCGGCGCTGTTCGGCTCGGCGCGCAGTTGGATGAGCAGATGGTGTAGGGCAGCGTCGCTTTCTTTGGAAGCGAGCATCGCGGCGGCGCGATAGTAGAACCCGAGGGGATTCTCCGGCTCGCGGCTGCTGTATGTCTGCGCGAGCGCCGCCATCGCGTCGCCATTGCGGGCTTGACGCGCCGCGCGCCAGCGATCGGCGAAAACATCGGGCGCCAGCCCGGGGTCGAGGGTCTCGGCGACTCGTAAGGCCAGCTCGGCAACTTCCGGTTCTCCCTGTCGCGCCAGGATCATACCGGCGAGCGCCCAGGTTTCGGCCTCTTGCGCCGAGACGCGGACGGCATCCCAGATGCGATCCTCGGCGGTGTTGATGTCGCCTTGCAGGAGCGCCAGCCGCGCGCCTTCGCGCATCACGCGCCCGCGATGTAGGCTGTCCTCCGGCGTGACGCGGACTGCTTCCTCCCAGGCTACCTCCGCGACCTCGAACGCATCGCGGAGCAGCGCGAGTTGCATCGTCCTGAGCGGTTGGTTCGCCTCTGGTGTTGTGGTGGGTGTGGGTGTCTCTGTCGGTACGGGGATGCGGGTGGGGAGGTGATCCCACGGCGGCGGGGGCTGCGCCAGGACGGATACCCTTGGAGCAGCCGGTGGCGCCTCGAAGGTTGCCGAGAGGATGAGAAGTGCGATAGCAACGCCGAGCAGTGTAAGACTGGCGAGGAGCAGAGGCGGTGTGCGCCGGATCGCATCTGCGCGGCGTTTTTTGCTCATCCCCGCCTGCTTTTTCGGACGATGAGCCATAGTACACCCATCGCGCCTATGAGCGTGCCCCCGACGGCGAGCGATATTGTGCGCAATGGCGCTGTGGGGGCAGGTGATGGCGTCGCGGCTGGCAGGGGGAACGCAACAGGCGTGGGAGTCGCAGAGGGTATTGAGGTTGGAGTGGCCGTGGCCGTCGGAGTGTTTGTCGGTATCCTTGCCGGCGTTCTCGTGGGACGCGGTGTGCGCGTTGGCGTAAGCGTCGGTGTCATTGTGGGTGTGGCAGTTGGTTTGACTGTGCTTGTCACAGTCGGCGTTATGATCTCATCTGCGGGGGCTGATCCAGGCGTGGCTGTGGCGGCTTGCCCTTGCGTAGGCTGGCTGAGCGGCGGCGCTCCGGCAGCGACAGCGCCTTCGACAATCAGGTAAGGGCTGCCGCCGATGAGACATGGATTGCCTGCGTGATGGCAAGGGCTGGCAGGTACTGTTATCGTGTAGACGCCGTCGCGCGCTGCCAGGCTGCGGTGGTCGCCGCGCCAGTCGACGAGCTGCGCCGATTCCGCGTGCGCTGCCACCTGCACGGTGACGTCGGCGGGACCGCGCGCCCAGGCGACGGTCGTCCAGCCGCCGTCGCGCTCTACGGTGACAACGGCAGCATCGTCGCGCCGGTCGAGGCTGGCGTGTGTGAATCCGGCGAGATAACGTGTAGCGACCTGGTAGGCAGTGAATGCCGGGCGGCGGCTGCCATCTTGCCGCACCAGTCCGAATGGCTCCGGGTTGGCGGTGTCGCTTGCCAGGTCCGCCATTTTGTAGACGGCGACGCGCTGTGCTCCGGCGGCGAGCGCCATGGCAAAACTCTGGATGATGTATGCAGCTTGATCCTCTTGCGTGATGTTGAACTGCGGATTCGCCACAGGCCACGCCGGATCGTTGGAAGGGGCCGCGTTCGTCTCGGCGATCCACAAGGGCTTGTAGATACCGAATTCGCCCAACAGGTTCAGATAGAAGCGACTGAGATCGTACACCGAATCCGGGTTGAAGTAGAGATGCAGCGTCAGGGCGTCGAAGTAGTAGTTGTTTGCGCCCGCCATTGAATCGGCGGTGAGGGCTTGCAGGTAGCGGCGGAGAAACAACTCGCGCCCGTAGTTGACATCCCACCAGTGGGTGACGGCAGGCAGGTGGATGACGATGTTGGGATTGACTTCGTGCGCGACGGTGTAGGTCACCCGCATCAACTGGACGAAATCGTCGACTGTGCCGCCCCACGATTGAAAGCCCGTGTCCCAGATATCGGGTTCGTTCCAGATGATCCAGTGTTGGATGCGTCCCGCGTGGTGTGTCATCAATTTGCGGATAAACGTCGCCCAGGTGTTGTCGGGGTGGTCGTTGGGCAGGAATAGGCCGGCGGGCACGCCTATGCCCTTGCTATGATCGATGGCCCAGCCGGGTGTGGCCGAGATCAGCCCGACGATTTCACGGCCCGCGGCACATTCGGCGTCGAGCACGGCATCGGCAACCGGACGCTCGTTCCATTCGTTGGCGTTGTTGGGCTGGATCTGGTTCCACTCGAAAGTCACGCGCGTCCAGCCGGCGCCGAGCGCACCGGCGGCCTGGGGGGCGACATAGCTCTCCACCACGCCGAAGCGCCGGTCCGGGATTCCTGCGGCGTAGGTTGTTTGTGGCAGGATGAAGATGAGCAGGCATAGAAGGCGAAATGTGATACGTGATGCTTGATGCGTGCATGATACGTGAACCATATAAGCGTCTGATCCTCGATTTTCTACTTTTGTCTAGCGTACTGTTGTATTGTTAATACCTGAAAGCTGATCGCTGAAAGCTAACTGCTGACGGCTGACCGTTAATTGTTGACGGCTGACCGCTGTACTTTGCGGACGCGTTGATACTTGCGCATTTCGTAGTAGCTCATCAGTCCCGAAAGCAGGATGCCGTGCAGCCCGTCGCGCCAGCCGCCCAGCGTGACGAATCGCCACCAGAAATGGCGCGGGATTTGCGTGTAGGGCGTGTAGAACTTGGGTTTGACGCCCTTTTGGACCAGGATACCGGCGTCGAAATCGGTGTATTTGCGCTGCTTGGCGATGAATTGCTGCAACGTCTCGTAGTTGTAGTGGATGAAAGGTTGCGTCAGGTATCCGGCCTCGCCATCAAGAATCGCCTCTTCGTGGACGGCGCGGTTGGGGTCGTAGTGCGCGTGGTCGCGGCGCAGCACGCGCAGTTGGTGGTCGGGCCACCACCCGGCGCCGCGCATGCGATGGCCGAAGATGTAGTTATGGCGCGGCACCCACCACCCGACTTTGTCCTGATGGGCGATGACGTTGCGGATTTCCGCGCCGAGGGCCGGCGTGGCACGCTCGTCCGCATCCACGAAGAAGATCCACTCCGCTTCGACGCGCTCCAACGCGACATTGCGCTGCTGTGAATAGTTCTCGAAGCGGTGCCGGATGATCTCTGCGCCAGCCTGCTGTGCGAGTGCAACGGTCGCGTCGCTGCTGAAGCTGTCCAGGACAACAATGCCGTCTGTCCAGCGCAGGCTGTCGATACAGGCGGCGATGTGGCGTTCTTCGTTGAGGGTCAAAATGACGGCTTTGAGCATAGTTTAGTTGTTGGTCTGATAGTCGGATAGTCATACAGTCGGATAGTCATACAGTTTGCCAGGCGGCGACGATTTTGGTGTAGGCATCGCGCCATTCTACGTTGGGGGCGTCGACTGCTTTTCTGGAGAAGGTGCGCCGCACGACAGCACTCACCAGCGCGCGCGTGAGGGGATCGCGGTGTTTGCGATAGAGTTTGGCGCGGCTTTCCCAGAGATAGGCCGTCGTTGCCGGGCGCGCCTGGTTGGTGCTTGCGCCGCCGTAGTGGGTAACTTTGGCTTCGGGAACCAGCCACGTCTCCCACCCGGCTTTCTGCATTCGCCAGGCCCAGTCGATTTCCTCGCAGTACATGAAGAATTGCGGGTCCAACACGCCTACCTGCTGGATTGCTGCGCCGCGCGCCATCATTGCCGCGCCGAGGGGGTGATCGATGCGATATGGTTGCCCGTTCGTATCCGGATAGCGCCCGTTGAATCGTGTGTAGTAGAAGCGTTGCGGCAGCCATCCCAGGTCGAAGAGCGGTTGCAGCAGGTCGGGGAAACGAAAGGCGCTGGTCTGCGCCGAGCCGTCGGGGTTGAGCAACTGCGGGCCGATGAGTCCCGCGCGCGGGTGGTCCTCAAAAAAGCGTAGCAGAATCGACAATGCCCCCGGTCGGATTGTGGTGTCGGGATTGAGTAACCACACATAGTCCTGCTGTTGCAGGCGTTCGAGAATTAGATTGTTGCCGCGCACGAACCCCAGGTTCTCCGTGCTGGCGTGCAAATGGACCCAGGGATGACGCTCGCGTAGCATCTCCGCCGAGCCATCTGTCGAGGCGTTGTCGACCACCTCGACTGTTGTCCGCGCGACCGTTCGTTTTATTTCTTCGCGTAGCGATAACACGCAGTCGTCTAGCAGATTTTTAACGTTCCATGAAACGATGATAACGGTCAGGGTGGGGCTAGTGTTGGGCGACATAACGAGTCCTGTGCGCTTTACGGTTCCCAGATGGTTACGAAATTGGGATCAACACGGTTGTTCACCGCTGCGATGGCGACATCCTCATGAATTAGACCCGTCCAATAATAGAGCGGGTTGCGCACGGGGACCTCCACGATCTGCACGCATCCGGTCACGAGCGAGCGTGCGCTGGGCGGTAGATACCAGTTTTCACCAATTTGCACGAGGTCGACCCCGGGTTGCCCGATACCCCAGCGGAAGGGGTAGTTGCGCAGGCTTGTATCGAAGTCCATAGCGACGCGGAAAACGCCGGATTCTTCCGAATACCCCAACGTGTTAAAATTCTGGTCGCTGCGATAGGTGACGCCGGGCCATGGTCCGGTTGTGCGCAGTGGGGTGGTGCTATCATTCTCGACGGTGAGCGTGAAGCATAGCGTCTCGGAGATGACGATCGAAGTCGCCGAATACTTAACCTCTCCGTTGAGGATGTAGGCGCGAGGCAGACCGGCGTTGACAATTTCGAGTGTTTCTCTGGCGGTGACCCGTTGCCCCATCTTATCCTGCGCCTCGGCGAAAACTGTATACACCCCGTCAGGCGGCGGTTCAGCCCCAGCGTCGATGCCGCCGTCGTAGTCGTAGGTGTGCCAGCCCTTCGCGTTCAGTTGGGTGACTTGTTCGTCCTCCGGGATGGCATGGGGCGTACCATCTGGCCCCTGGAGGTAGACGCGCAAGTCTTCTACATCTTTGTCCAACGTCAGGTTGATGCGCACGCGGTCGTCAATGCCATCCTGGTTCGGCGAGAAAGTTTTGGGAGAGACGGCGAAGCTGCGGATACCTGGCAATGATGTGTCGGCATTCTGTATGGTCAGCGTTCCCGTGGCCACGGCGCTCTCACCTGCTTCGGTCTCTGCTCGGATTTCCCAGGTGTATACACCGTCCGCCAGCATGCGTTTGGCAATGATGAACTCGTTGGCTTCGCCGGGTAGGGTAAAGCCATCCACCACACCGCCAAAGTAGACGGTATACGGCTGGTCATTCAAGCTCAGACGGCGCGGGGCGCGAAAGGTATACGCCTGTCCGCCCGCGTCGGTCAGGGTAATGCTGACAATGGCAGTTCGATTGAGCGTAAACGTAATCCTGGTTAAATCTGTCTGACCATCGGCGTCGGGGGTGATGGTGTCTGGCGCGACGGACACATCCTGCAGCAGTGGTTTCTGCCCACAGGCGCTGAGTATACATAGGGCGAGCAGAGCAACCCACACGAGGTGGGTCCACGTACGTTGTGCGATTTTCATGATTGACTGCCTCCTGACAAGCGGAAAGTGTACCAGGGCTTGAACGGTAGTCAAGTTGTGTGCTTGCCAGACTGCCCTCTCTGCGTTAAAATAGCGGTGGAGGAGAATATGCACACCCGTCTGTTGTGTCGCAGGGCTTTGGTGTTGTTTCTGTTGCTGTCGGTTGTCCCATCGGTAAAGGCACAGGAGACATCGCCTGACCCTGTCCTAGCGTTAATGGACCAAATGTCCGCCGAAGCCAGAGTTGGGCAGTTGGTGCTGGTGGCTTTTCCGGGTCTTGACGTCGGCGATGATTCTGAGATCGCTGCGTTGGTGCGCGATTACAGCATTGGGGGTGTACTCTTACGGCCTCAGAATGGCAATTTCGGCGCGTCGCTGATTGCGCCCTCCGAAGTCCTTTCGATTACCAACCGTTTGCAGCAGATTGCCTGGGACGTCTGGAAAGCTGAATCGGAAATGCCTTATGAAGAGCTGGGAGATAACATTGTGTCTCCCTACGTCCCGCTTTTTGTCGCGGTTAGCGCCAGCCTTGACGGTATTCCTGTCACCTCGTTTATTTCCAATACCACTTTTATGCCCTCGCCGATGGCTCTTGGCGCGACATGGAATCCGGCTTTAGTTGAAGTTGCCGGCAGTGTTTTGGGTGAGGAGCTGGCGGCGCTTGGTATCAATCTATACCTTGGCCCTAATCTTGATGTCTCGTATACACCACGACCCGGCGATGTTTCGGATTTGGGCGTGAATACATTCGGTGGAGACCCCTTTTGGGTGGGCGAATTAGGCAAGGCTTACGTGCATGGGCTGCATCGTGGCAGCGAAGGTCGTTTGTTAGTGGTGCCGCGTCATCTGCCGGGATTGGGCGGGGCCGACCGCTCGCTTGAGGATGAGGTTCCCACGGTGCAAAAGACGTTGGAGCAACTCCGGCAGATTGAGTTGGCGCCTTTCTTTGCCGTTGCGCAAGGCGTGATGGGTGACGACAACGTGGTCGATGGTTTTCTCGTTACCCATATCCGCTATCGCGGTTTCCAAGGTAATATTCGCCAGGCCACACGCCCCATCAGTTTGGATGCCCAGGCGCTACAATCGGTGATGGCTTTAGCCGAATTTGCTCCGTGGCGGCAGGCCGGGGGGATTTTAGTCTCCGATAATCTGGGGCTGAAATCTGTTCACTATTCCTACGATCCGCGGGGATTGTCGTTCAACGTACGCCGCGTGGCGCAAGATGCGTTGGTCGCTGGCAATGATTTGTTGATGCTCAACCGTTTTGCGGCCGACAGTGAGGACTGGAAAGCGCATTTCGCGAACGTGCGAGATACCTTGAGTTATCTCGCTTCACGCTACAAGACCGAGGCGACTTTTCGAGCGATTGTAGACGCTGCTGTTTACCGGCTATTAAGCATGAAAATGCGTGCGTATCAGGATGATTTCTCCTGGGACACGGTGCGGCTTGACCCTGACCGGCTGGCTATTTTTGATACGGAGCGCTCTGTGGATGATGAGGTGGCGAGCAATGCATTGACTCGCATCGTGCCTTTGTCAACCGATGTAACCGCGCCGGCATTTCAGGAAGGAGATTCTATCGTCATCTTCACGCAGGAGCGGTATGTCCAACCCTATGCCGATTATCAATCGTTCCCGCTCTTGCAGGCGAATGAATTGCGGGAGGTGGCGTTGCGGCTCTATGGCCCCAGTGGAACGGACATCATTTCTGCGGGCGCAGTGCAATACTTCACGTTTCAGCAGTTACAGAATGCGCTGACTGCCGAACAGGAAGTTACGTTAACCGAGGGCCCGCCTTCAATTGCTACCGTTGTCTTGAATGCAATCAGTAACGCGCGCTGGGTTGTTTTTGCGACGACCGGATTGCAGTCCAGTGATCCAAGCAGCTATGCCTTGAAGACCTTCTTATCTAAGCAAGCTCATAATGTGACCGGCAATATTGTGGTCCTTGCGTTTGGCCCGCCTTATGAACTGGATAGCACCGAAATCAGCAAGCTGGATTATTTCTACGTACTGTATTCGTCTGGCCCGGCTTTTGTGAATGCGGGCGCACGCGCATTATTCGGCGATCTGGTAGCTTCGGGGGCCTCCCCGGTGGATATTCCGGCCCTTAACTACTCCATTGCGCGGCAGACAATGCCTTCTCCGAACCAATTGATCTCGCTGGACATCGTTGGCGCGACCGGTGAAGTACTCACGGAAACGGAACGCTCTGAAATTCTTAAAGGCGGTATTCTTAACCTACGCACGGGTATGATTGTCGATCACAATGGGCATCCAATACCTGATGGGACACCTGTGCAATTTATACTCACATATCCGCAAGAAGACATTGAGCGTATTGTCGTCGCCGAGGCGTATGGTGGTGTGGCGACGACTTCCATCGTGTTGGACCGCGAGGGACAATTGGACATTACTGCACAGTCTGAACCGGCGCTTTCCTCGGTGCGTTTGCAGCTCACGATACGCGCTGAAGGCCCTATTGAGATTACGGCGATTGAGCCTACGTCCACGCCGACCCCGACGCCAACCCCCACGCCTACGCCGACCCCAACGCCAACCCCAACCCCCACGCCGTTGCCGGTGAGAATCCAACAACTCCCAGATCCACTCTATTTGCCGGTGGTGGAGGGGGCTGTGTTGTTACGATGGGGGATTGGCGGCGCGTTACTTGTGGCCTTTTTCGGTTTTCTCTGGGCGCGACAACGGGAACTCAGTATCCTCGTTGCTATGCGTGTTGCCCTGGTCGGGTTGATTGCAGGACTGTTCGTTTACGTGGTTGTGATCGCTTTGGGGCGTTATTGGTTATCGGGTTGGCTGTACAGCATCGTCGGACGCGAATATGTGGCTGTGGTTGTGACGGTGTTGGCCGGTGTTATTGTACTCATACCGACGACGCTGCTCTATCTCGCACAAAGTCGGCGTCACCAGTACGTTGAGGAAGAACACTAAGGCGTTATGGTCAGTGCCAGGAGCATCAGTATCCCGGCGATCACGATGAGCGGGAAGTTGGCGCGCAAGGCCCCGCGCCATTCACGGACATTGAGCGGCAATGGTGTAATCTGTGTCGACATGACTGCCTGATGTAATATAGTTTGAAAGTCGGTCATCGTTGCGGGGCGTTTGTCGGGATGCAGCGCCAGTGCGAGCAAAATAGCATGTTCGACGCCGGGAGAAATGGCAGGGTTGATTGCGCGCGGGAATACCAGGGCTTCAGGTCGCAGGAAGCGTTCCCGCGCTGTCATTGGAGAGCGTCCGGTCAGCAGGTGGTAGAGGGTCGCACCCAGTGAATAAATATCACTGCGGATATCAGTGTGGGTGTCGTCGCCGCCGTATTGCTCGAGAGGGGTATAGGCCGCGGTGCCTTGTCCCTGAACGACGGTGACGGTGCGCGCATCGTCGCTGGTGAGAAGTTTCACCAGTCCGAAATCCACCAGTTTGATTAATCCTGTAGGTGTCACTTTGATGTTGGACGGTTTGATGTCTCGGTGTAAAATGGGCGGGGTCTGTGCGTGCAAGTATGCTAGTGCGCTGCACAGCTGATCGGCCCAATCGAGTACCTGCTCTTCTTCGATGAAGCGGTTTTCTTTTAGAGCGTTGTCGATGAGTTCGCGTAGATCATGGCCGGGCACAAAATCCATGACCAGGTATTCGCGCCCTCGGTGGGTGAAATAGTCGGAGACCTTGGGCAGATTGGGATGATCTAGCCGCGCCAGAACAGAGGCTTCCTGGCGGAACTGGTCTTGCAGTTGTGTCAGCATCTCGGGTTCGATGTCGGGATCCGGGGCGATTTCTTTGACGGCACAGATGCGTCCTGGAAGTAGAGTGTCTTCAGCGCGATAGACAGCGCCCATACCGCCCTGTCCGATCGGCCCGGCGATTTTATAGCGACCCTTCAACATCGTTTGTGGTTCCAGCAGCTTGACCATAGTGCTGATGATAATCGCTTGAGGGCAGATTGTCAAGTTGAGGCTTTTGTTATCTGATTTGAGTGTGGAGAAAGTGACATGAACGAGCAAAACCAGCCGTTATTGGTCATCTATAAGGGGGCTTTGGCGGGGATGCGGTGGCCGCTGGGCCATGAGCCGGTCACGCTAGGGCGTGCTGCAGATTGCGATGTCGTCTTGCCGGAGCGCCAGATTTCCCGCTATCATGTACGCATCGAATGGGACGTGGACGGCTATGTGCTGCGCGATTTGGGGAGCAAGAACGGTACTTTTGTCAACGGGGAGCGGGTGCGTGGGCAACTTTATCGTTTGCATGATGGCGATGAGATCTCGTTGGCGACGACGCTCCAAATCGGTTTTGTGGCCGGCGAGGCGACGTTGCCGTTGGAGGAGATCTTCCCGCCAGGACGCCTGGTCGTCGATGAGGACGCTCGGCGCGTGCGTTTGGGGCGTGAGGAGTTGAACCCACCGTTGTCCCCGGCCCAATTTACGCTTTTAGCGATGTTGGTGAAATCCAAGGGCGCAGTAGTCACGCGCGAGGATGTGATTCGCGCGGTATGGCCGGACGCAGTGGGCGGCGTTACCGATCAGGCGGTTGATGCGTTGGTCTATCGCCTTCGGGAGCGCCTGGCCGAGTTAGACCCTGACCGGAATTATCTTACCACAGTACGTGGTCACGGGTTTCGCTTCGACATGGAGAACTGATGTTTCGCGTAGTCACAAAGAGGCAGGCGAATTTGTATTTAATGTGTCGCTATGAAATAAAAAATGACTATGCGAAATTCACTCCCGACCCCGACTTTGCCTTTCGCCTGCGGCGTCTATCATAATTTGCCTTGAATTTTCGTAACCATGGGTAGTGTGACAACGCGAATCAACCTCTGGCAGCAGTGGGATAGGGGGCTGTTGATCGCACTGCTTATCGGTCTGATGGCAGTGTGGCCGTTTTTAGCCAATCCGGGTTTACCGACTGCCAACGATGCTGAGCTACACATCTTCCGTATTGCCGAGATGGGGTATAGCCTGCGTGCAGGCAATCCCTATCCCCGCTGGGCCGCGAATTTCTACTATGGTTACGGCTATCCAATTTTCAACTACTACGCGCCGCTGATCTATCACCTGGGCAACTGGGTGACATTGTTTCAGCCAGCCCATGCCGTTGCGGGTGCAAGGACACTGTTTGTCGGCGCAGCGCTGCTTGGTGCGGTTGGCGCCTATCTTCTGGGGCGCGAATTTGGCGGGCAGGGTGGGGGAGTACTCGGCGCGTTGGCTTTTGCTTTTGCCCCCTACATCATGCTGATCAACCCTCATGTGCGTGGTGACTTGCCGGAAGTCTTCGCGTTGGCTATCGTTCCGTGGGCATTGTGGAGTTGGGAGCGCCTTTGGACTGGTGGTGGCAGAGCCATCTATGTGGCGGCAATTCTGTCAGCAGCACTGACATTGTTGAGCCACAACCTCACCGGCCTCACGACGATGCTGTTGTTAATGGCGCTGTCGGCGTGGCATTGGTTGATCGGCAAGAATCACACACGCTTTGGCTGGGCACTCCTGGCCGGGGTATTAACAGTGATGTTAACGGCTTTTTTCTGGCTGCCTTTTCTCCTTGAGCGTAGCTTCATTCGCCTCGACGTGGCCGGCGAGGGACATTATGATTTCCGCAATCACTTCGTTTTACTGCGAGACTTGCTGGCTTTCTTGCGTCCAATAGACTGGCGCGCTGCGACGAACAATCCTCCAATGAGCGCCGGGCCGCTGCTGGTAGCACTTGCTGCCGCCGGTTTTATCGTGGCGCTGGCGAGATATGGAAAAACGACACAATTTCGTCGCGTTTGTTTCTACATGCTAAGCAGCCTCTTGTGTTTTTGGCTGATCACACCCAACAGCCTTTGGGTCTGGGAGACTATACCCGGCATGGCGTTTTACCAGTTTCCCTGGCGTTTCCTTGGCCCTTTGGCGGCGCTGTCGATCCCTCTGGTCGCTTCTCTGGGCAATGTCGCACTACCTGAGCGACGCCGGGCGGCGCTATTGGTCGTTTTGTGTGGTGCAATCCTCATCACGACGCTGCCGGGGCTGTATCCAATCCCCTGGCCGCCCGATTTCGGGCCGACCGATCCCCTGACTTTACAGAGTTTCGAACTGCAAGGACGTTGGCGCGGGACGACGTCAACGGATGACTTTATCCCCACCACTGTCGATGTAATCCCTGGTCCAACACAGTCGCTACTAAACTCCTATCGTTCTCCACCTATCGATCGCGTCAACCACTATACCATTTCCGACGATACCACCGTTACTGCGTTGACCGATGTTCCATGGCGCAACCGTTTTATGGTACAGGCGCCGCGCGAGACGCTCTTGCGGCTGTATCTGTTCCATTTCCCCGGCTGGAAAGCCTACGTGGACGGGCAAGAAACGCCTATCACCCTTGCTACTCCGGAAGGATTTGTCACACTGCGGGTACCGGCAGGGGATCATGAGGTGTTGCTAAGCTTCGAAGACACGCCGCCACGCGTCGCCGGGTGGATCATCGCCGGGATAGGTCTTGTCGCTTTCCTGATAGCTGTGTGGCGTTTCCCTAAATCCGAGGTCAAACCCATTGAGATCAGGTGCGGCGATGCAAAAACGGTCAGGTGGTTGGCAATTTGCTTGGTAGGCGTGCTTTTACTCAAGCTGTTGCTCTTCGACCATGTCGAATGGTTCCACTACACTTCAGCACCAGGAGAAGCGCGGGCGGCACGTTACCAACAATCCGCCGATTTTGGCGGAGAGATTGCGCTTCTGGGCTTCGACCTCTCCAGCCCCCATCTTAAGCCAGGTCGCACGTTGGATGTGACTGTATACTGGAATGCGCGGCAGGCGATGACCGAAACATACCAGTCCTTCGTTCACGTGGTTTATCCTGAAGGCCACATTTGGACGCAATCGGACCATCTGAATCCGGCAGGTTTTCCGACAAATCTCTGGCCAACCGATCGCTATGTCCGCGACCAACACCGGCTCGCGCTGCCACTGGATATGCCGGAGGGTGAGTATAGCATCTCGGTGGGGATTTATCTGCTGCGCGACAATACGCGGTTGCCGGTACTCTGGGCTGAAGCCGGCGCGCGCACAGATAATGTGATCTTGAGTGAGACGATCAACGTAAGGAGATAAAGATTGTGGTGAAACCACAACAGCAAAGATGGGGCAGGTTTCTGCCCCATCTTAATTCGCGTTAGGGCCCGTGCCGGATTACTCCCGCTGTTGGAGAGTGCGCCGGTAGATGTCTTCCATGTTATCGCGACGCGTCTCGCGTTGCTTGTTCTTACGGTTGCGCGATTTACGCTCGTTCGACATTGCCTGGGCTTGCTGGAAAGCGATCTCCATCGCCGACGACGTGGGTTCTTCGTCGCTTTCCTCCTCGTCCATATCCTCGGCTTCAAGCTGCATCGTCAGGTCGATCTGGCGCTTGCGGCGGTCGAGTTTCAGGATTTTTACTTCGACCGTCTCGCCAACCTTGACCACATCGGCAGGATTGCGCACGAATTGACCCATCTCGCGCACGTGTAGCAGCCCAGGCCGTTCAGCGCCTAGATCGACAAAAACGCCGTAACGCTCTAGCCGCACGACCTTACCGGTGCGAATCTGTCCCTCGGCTAAATCGTCCCATTCCACAGCCGACGGCTCGACCATCGTCAGGGCAATACGACCCTTTTCAGGATCGACGCTCTGTACCCAGACTTTGACTCTGTCGCCGACTTTGACCTGGTCGCTAACTTTTTTGACCCGCTGCTCTGACAGGCGGGAGATATGAATCAACCCTTCTCGTTCAAGCCCCAGGTCAACGAAGGCCCCGTAGAGTTCTGTGCGTGTGATTGCGCCTTGCAAACACATCTTGGGTTGAAGGTCACTAATCGAGGTTGGTTGCGCCAATTCTTCCGACATCCGCTACTTGCTCCTTATCGTTAAATAACGGTAGGTATTATAGCGCAGGTGTGTCCGATGTCAAATGCATCATCCGCGCTCGAACTCTTTCCACTCGCGCCGGACACGGCGATCGGCGTCGCGTTTGGCGATAACCTCACGCTTGTCATATTGACGCTTACCGCGCACCACGCCGATCTCTACCTTCGCCAATTTCCCTTTGATGTACATTCGCAGCGGGACAATGGTGTAACCGCGTTCTTGTACGCTGCTTTGCAGTCGTGTGATTTCCTTACGGTGCATCAACAGTTTGCGTGGGCGCTTGGGATCGTGTGAAGATCGCCCGGCTTGCTCGTACTGCGCGATGTGAACCTCGTACAGCCACAACTCGCCGTTGCGCACCTGCACGTATCCTTCACCCAAGCTGACTGTGCCCGCGCGCACCGATTTGATCTCTGTACCGGTCAACACGATGCCGGCTTCGTATCGGTCTTCAATGAAATACTCGTGGCGCGCCTTGCGGTTGGTCGCCACCACCTTAACATCATTCACGTGCTTTATTGTCCCTGTATGAGATATTCGATGGCGCGCTCCAACTGCGGATCTTCGCCGGATGGCGTGTCGTTTGGAAATTCAACGAGGATGTCCGGTTCCAATCCATCGCCGTGGATGCTGTTATCATTTGGCGTGTACCAACGCGCGATGGTCACGCGCAATTGCGAGCCATCGCTGAGCGCGTTGGGGCGCTGTACCGAGCCTTTGCCAAGCGTCTTCGTGCCGATTAACACCGCGCGTCCCCGATCATGAAGCGCACCGGCGACGATTTCTGAAGCGCTGGCGCTACCACGATTGACTAAAACTACCATGGGGATATCCTCGCCAATATCACCGTCGTAAGAGTAGAACTGTTGCTCACTACCCGAGCTGTCGCGCTCAATCGCCACCAGCCCTTCGTTCAAAAACAAGTCTGCTACCTTGATGGATTGATCTAGCCAACCGCCGGGATTCGAACGCAAATCGAAGATGAGACCCTTGGGTTTCTGCCGCAGCAAGTCTTTGAGTGCATCCTGAACGCTGTCGGCTGCGTTCGCATCGAACTCGGTTAGCAGTACGTAGCCAATCCCGTCGTCCAGCATGCGGTATTCGACAATAGGGACTTCAATACGTGCACGCGTCACTGTAATGATGAGGGGTTCTTCCTCATCAGCGCGGAGAATCGTTAATACGGCATCAGTTCCGGCCGGCCCTCGGATGTAGCTGATGGCTTCGTAGAGTCCCAATCCCACGATTGATTGATCACCCACAGCCAGAATAATATCACCAGGAAGGATGCCCGCTGCCTCTGCTGGTTGTCCCGGAATGAGGTCGGCGATTTCGAGATATCCATCTTCGCGCATAGTCACATGGGCGCCGATGCCCTCGAAAGAGCCACTGGCATCTTCGTTAAGAATTGCCGTGATCTGTGGATCGATAAATGAGGTGTAGGGATCGTCGAGCGTCAGCAACATCCCGCGGATTGCACCGTAAGTCAATGTTTGCTGGTCGGGCAATTCGCCGTAGAACTGCTCCTCCAAAAGCCCCAACACTTCCCCGATAAGCTCGTAATCGAAATCCGTTGAGACGACTGTGGGTGTACCGCTATCTGTAGGGGGTTGTGGTATGGGAGTTGCTTCTACGGTAGGTATGTCTTCCCCACCTATCTCGACTACGGTGGGTTCTGGACAAACCGGGCAAGTGGCGGTTGCCGCTCCTTTAGAACGTCCGGTCAGACGCCCAATGAGAAAGCCTCCACCGAAAGCGCCAACAGTTAACGCCATAACAATAACGAAAGCTCCGACAATAATCAACACTTTACGGGTCATATCTCTGTCTCCTTACTCGACCCATCCACTAGAAGGGTGGGGCGGGTCTAAAATTCATCTATGAACGTCTATTTTATCACAAGCGGGGTAAGATTCAAGGGCACAGCGTTTGGTGATTACCCACATGTTGCACTATGCATGCGATTCATTCACCGCAGAGGTCGCAAAGCACGCAGAGAAAGCTTCTTTTATATCTCTCTGCGGCCTCAGCGTGCTCTGCGGTAAGATATGGGTAATCACC
>DYKY01000230.1 GCA_020722365.1 Thermoflexus sp. | reverse complement strand
TTGAGTGCATGTTGGAAAAATGGAGCACCCGCAAAATCGCAATTGCTGTGGTGATCCACTTATCCTGGTCGCCGAGGATAATCCGATGAACAGCAAAGTCTTCTGCCACATGCTCAACATGGCCGGCTATGCCACCATTGCCGTCAAAGACGGCGCAGCTGCGGTTGAAGCCACGCGCCAACACCACCCTGTCTTGATGCTGAGGGACATCCAAATGCCCGGTATGAATGGTCTGGAAGCCACACGCCTCATTCGCGCCGATGCCGACGTGGGTGACACACCCATCATCGCGATCACGGCATTGACGATGCCCGGCGACCGCGAGCGCAGCCTCGAGGCCGGCGTCAATCAATATGTCAGCAAACCTATGGATATGCAGCAGTTGCTCCAAATGATCGATGACCTTCTCCGGCGACCGTCGACAAGCGAGGCTCAGATGTCCAATGAGGAAGACTCACAGGACACGTGAAGTGCATAAGTCGTCAATCGCTCTCCAATCCCAACCCCACCCGCGCGAGATTGAACAGCTTGAAGGGCATCCGCCCCACATCCACGTCAAGTTCGGCCTTGTTGCATACCGTGGATGTGTTGGCGGCATCGATGCGCGGTTTGAGCGCCAGGAGCGCATGCTCCAGGGCGGGTGGGTCCAGGCGCGCCATCAGTCCTTCAATCTCGCCCATCAACGCGCGAGCCTCGGCGATCCGCGCCTCGGTCTCCTCTGCTTTCTCGACGCTGATCAGCCCCACCTCACGCTTGAGGCGGTTCAGCCGAAAGCCGGCTTCATAGGTGACTGCGGCGATCGTATCGCGGTCCATCCAGCGCGTTTCGTAGGAAAGGATGTGCTTCCACGTCGGTTGCAGCAGCAGCCGGCGGTGGTCCTCCAATGTTTCTGCGTGACGGATGTAACCCACTTCGGTAGCCTGCTCGTAGGCCCGGCTGCCGGGATCGAGGAAGGGCGCCAGCGGCGACGTGAACGGGATCAGCCGGCCATCGTCGAAGCGCGTTAACAGCGCGCGGCAGTAGTCCACCGTCTCCAACGCCGAGGCCGGCGTCTGCTGTGCCAGCCCGATCATAAAGAAGAGGTCGAAGCGCCGCGCCCCCGCATCGAGACACGCCGCAATCGTCTCCTCGATGCCTTGATTGGAATATCCCTTGCCCGAAGCGCGCCGCACCGCCGGATCGTGCGATTCCGGCGAGAATTCCACCAGGAAATTCGGCAACGCCGCCGCCAGTTCCTCCATATAAACGCGATCTACCGGATAGAAGAATTCCACAATCACCGCGCCATCGAAGCCTTGCACGGCGCGGAAAAAACGCTGTGCGTAGTCTGGCCCCGGCTGGCGCAAGTCGCCCAGGATGAAGACCGGCGCGCGGCTCAGCCGCCCCATCCGCCGCACATCCTCCGCCAGCTTCTCCGGCGAACGGTACGCCGGTCGTTGTCGCCCGGAGAGATGCTGCGCAGCGAACGCCGATCCGCCACAGATTGTGCAATTCTGCGTACATCCTTTTACAGTGAGCGAGGCCATAATCGGATACTCCAGCCAATGGCTGAACGGCGCGTAGTTGAGCAGATCGCGGTCGCGCACCACGGATTTGACCAGCGGGTGATAATCAAGGATCAGATGGTCCAAATCCTCCGGAATGTACGTCAGCGGGTTGATGTGCGCGACGTCCTGGCGATCTTTCCACGTCAGGTTCGGCACATCGACAGGGGCAGTCCCAGCGACGATGTGCTGCAAAAGCTGCTCCAGGGGGGCTTCGGTTGAATCCCCGCGCAGCACGTAATCGACGAACGGGTAGCGGATCAACTCTTCGTGAAAATACGTTGCGGAGTAGCCGCCGAAAATGATAGGCGTATCCGGGTGGTAAGTTTTGGCTAAGCGCGCGACTTCCAACGCGCCATGCGCGTGTGGCAGCCAGTGCAGGTCGATGCCGAACGCGCGCGTTTCAATGGCTTGCACGAACTTCTCCGGCTTGAAACGCGCTGAACGCACCATTCGCGCCGCCAGGTTCGCAATCCGCACGCGGAATCCGGCCTGCTGCGCGTGCGCCATCAGCGTGGCGAAGCCGATCGGATACATATCGAAGACCGGCGTTGAGGGCACCAGGTCCGATATCGGTCCCCACAACGTCGCGCGCTCGCGGAAATCATAGACGCTCGGCGCGTGCAAAAACACCAGATCGTACATGCTGCCTCCTCATCGTCACCAGGGCGAGTATAACACAACATTAGAAATCTATTAGAAAAGTCGCGCGCGGCTCGAATTTTCTTGACCATGATTTGTTATATGCTACAATAATGAAGTTAGTGTGGAAAATCAAACTTAGGGGGTAGATAAACATGGCTTTGCTGAATGATGAAATCGTTAAAAATGTAACCGAAATGCTGGCAGGTCTCACCGACGATGTGCGGCTTGTCGTTTTCACAACCAAGAACGGCTGTGAATACTGCAAGGAAATTGTGCAGTTAGCGCAAGAGGTCGCAGCGACATCGGCCAAACTCACAGCCGAAGTCTACGACTTCGACACCGCGCCCGACAAGGCTGCCGCGTACAACATCACGATGGCGCCGGCAACGGTGATCGCCGGCGCGCGCGATTACGGCCTGCGCTATTACGGCATCCCGTCGGGGCACGAATTCTCGACGTTGTTGTATGGCATCCAACGCGCCAGCGAAGGGAAGCCGGACCTCGATCCACCAACAATGAGTTTCCTGAACGGGCTGACCAAACCGGTCAACATCCAGGTCTTCGTCACGCCCACCTGCCCGTACTGCCCGCGCGCGGCCATCCTGGCCTACGATATGGCTGTGGCGAGTAATAAGGTTGTTGCCGAAGTCGTTGAGTCGATGGAATTCCCGGATCTCGCCGATCGCTTTAACGTGATGGGCGTGCCGCTCAACGTCATTAATGGGACCGGCCGGGTGGAAGGCGCGGCCCCACCCTATATGATCGTCAATGCAATCAAGGCGGCGCTGGCCTAGCATCACGTGACGTCCAGATGTGCGCCCATACATAGCGCACAAAATCGATTCAAGCCCGGCGCACCTGCCGGGCTTGGTGATAAAACAACAGGGAGGAGAAACTATGTTTGACTTCACGCTTGGTTCCGAACCAACCAAAACCGAAATCAGCGGTGGGATGTACGATGTCGTCATCATCGGCGCAGGGGCGGCAGGATTGACGACCGCTATCTATACCGCGCGCGATGGGCAAAAGACGCTGATCCTGGAACGAGAAGGCGCCGGCGGCCTGGCAGCAACGACCGAAATGATCGAGAACTATCCGGGATTCCCGGAGGGCGTCAACGGCGCAGAACTGCTCGACCGGTTCCGTCGGCAGGCGGAGCGCTTCGGCGCGGAGATCATCGAGTTCGACGAAGTGGTCAAGGTCAACCCGCTCAAAGCAGGCGAAATCGAGGTCCATACCGAAGGCGGACAGGTCTACACCGGCAAAACCGTGGTCGTTGCCACCGGTAGCCGCCCGAAGCCGCTCAACGTCCCCGGCGAAAAAGAGTTCTACGGGCGCGGCGTGTCGTATTGCGCTACGTGTGACGGACCATTCTTCAAGGATAAGAACGTCGTCATCATCGGCGCGGGCAATTCCGGCCTGCAGGAAGGGCTACAAGTCCTCGAATACGCGAAACACGTCACCTTCCTCGAATTCCTGCCCTATACGCGCGCCGAGCACATCCTGCAAGAGCGCATCAAGAGCCACCCCAAGAGCAAACTCCTGTTCAACCAACAGGTGACGGCGATTCAGGGCGACAAAACCGTGACCGGCGTCGTCGCGGTGGATCGAGAGACCAAAGCGGAACACCTTTACCCCGCCGACGGTGTCTTCATCTACGTGGGATATTCACCCTACAGCGCGTTCGTGGCCGATCTGGTCGAGACCAACAAGTGGGGCTACATCGTCACGGATGAGAAGATGCGGACGAAAGTTGCCGGGCTGTACGCCATCGGGGACGTGCGCGCCGACAATCCCGCCCAACTCAGTGTCTCCGTGGGCGACGGCGCAAAAGCGGCTCTGGCCATCCGCGACTTCATTCTGGAGCTTTAGCAGCAAACTCTGCAACGGATGAGGTCGAAAATCACTACCAGACTACAAGACTAAAGACTACCAGACCATAAGACTACCGGATTGTTTCCAAGGAGGACCTTA
>DYKY01000229.1 GCA_020722365.1 Thermoflexus sp. | reverse complement strand
CAACCCGCGCGCTCACCGGCACAGCGGTGACGCTCCAGGCCGCCTATGTACCCACCGACGCCACGGGCGTTGAACTTCTTTGGGATGATGGGAGCACCGGCAACAGTACTGTGCATGTCTGGCCGGAAGGTAGCTACACCGCCTGTATCACGGCTACCGACGTCGGTAATAACGTCGTAACCGACACGCATGCTGTCACGGTTGTTTGCCCGGTGGTGGAATCGGCGCGCATCGAGGGGCCGACGACGGCGCTTACCGGAACGCCTATCACGCTCTATGGCATCTACACCGCCACTGACGACATTGCCGGCGGCGTTACGCTGGAGTGGGACAACGGCGCGTTCGGCAGCAGTACGGTTTACACGTGGACGGAGATCGGCATTCACACTGTCGTTCTTACAGCCACGGGGGCCTGTGGCAACCCAGTCACCGCCATGCACACCGTCACCGTGACGAGCGCCTGCACGCCGGTGCAGTCGGTCGGTATCAGCGGGCCGACCAGCGCCCTCAGCGGGACGGTGGTCACGCTCCACGCCGCCTACACACCCTCCGACGCCACCGGCGTTAGCCTGGCGTGGGACAACGGCGCGACCGGCGAGAGCGCCGAGTACACCTGGCCGGAAGGCGTCTACACCGTCGTTGTCACCGCCACGGCCGCCTGCGGCGATCCCGTCACCGCCACGCACACTGTTACTGTCACGGGCTTTGTGCAACATTCAATTTACTTGCCGTTGGTGCTGAGGAATCACTGAAGTAGCGGCAGTTGACGTCTCCAATACTCACCCTTGCGAAGGCGCAGGAGCGACCTTCGCAAGGGCTTCTACTCGCCAATATGCTTTCAACGCGAAAAATCACACGCCTTCACGAATACAAGATGGAGAAAGAGCAATATCGCTGGTGATTACCCACATGTTGCACGATGCGGGCGATTCATTTCACCGCAGAGGTCGCAAAGCGCACGGAGAAAGCTTCTTTCATATCTCTCTGCGGCCCCAGCGTGCTCTGCGGTGAGATATGGGTAATCACCAGCGAGATTCGGTGTATACTTACATCAGTAAACAGTAAAGACTACAAAAGTCTCAGCACGTACTGTATCTTGCGAATCGATTGTTCGACGCAGATGTTTGCTCAAGCAGATGCTTCGTGAGACTTTTGTAGTCTGATCTACCGACCTTACAGGAGACGCTATGCTCAATACCGCATCTATGAATATCGGCATCATCGGCGCAGGGGTGGCCGGCCTGAGCGCGGCCTACGACTTGCTCAAAGCAGGCCATCGTGTCACCGTCTACGAGGCGCGGCCCTACGCCGGCGGGCTGGCGGCGGGGTTCAAAGACGAGGCCTGGGAGTGGCCCCTGGAACGCTTCTACCATCACATCTTTGCCGGGGATCGGGACATCCTGGCGCTGGTGGATGAACTGGACTTTGCCGACCGGGTTTTCTTCCCTTCGCCGGTCACGTCCATCTACAAAGACGGGCGACTGTACCCTATCAACAAACCGCTGTTCGGCCCGTGGCTGGAGAAGGTACCGCTCGGCAAGCAACTTGCCAACCTGGGCGATCTGGCGGCGACGGCGCTGCGCGTCCTGGCCTTCAAGCCGATTCCCTTACCGGCGCGCTTCCGCGTGGGGCTGGCGACGGCCTACATCCGCTACAATCCGCGCTGGCAACCGTTGGAGCAGGTCACAGCGCACGCCTGGCTCACGCGCGCCGTCGGCGCCCGCGCCTACGAGGCCTTCTGGCAGCCGCTGCTCGAAGGCAAATTCGGCGACTATTACCAGCAGGTCAACATGGCGTGGTTCTGGGCGCGGATCGTGGCCCGCAGCCCCAAACTCGGCTACTTCGCCGGCGGGTTTCAGGGCTTTGTGGATGCGCTGGTCGACAAGGTGCGCGCGCTGGGCGGCGACGTTCGCCTGAACACGCACGTGCGCGGCATCCATCCTGAGGCCGGTGGGCAGATCTGCCTGGAACTGCGCGACGAAGCGCCCCTCCACGAGCGCGTGCTGGCGACGTGCTCGCCACAGATGCTCAGAGAGCGTACGCCGATGCTGCCCGCGTCATATACCGCCGGGTTAGACAACCTGAAATCGATGGGAGCGGTGGTGATGGTGATGGCGCTCAAACAGCCCGTCACCCACGAGCATTACTGGATCAACATCCCCAAGCGCGAGGGCTTCCCTTTCCTGGCCTTCGTCGAACATACCAACTACATCGACAAACAGCATTATGGCGGCGATCACCTCATCTACTGCGGCGACTACCTCGCGCCGGGCCACCCTTACTTCGAGATGGAACCAGAGGTGATGCTGGAGACCTTCATCCCTGCTCTCCAACGTCTCAATCCGGCTTTCGACCGCTCGTGGATCCGCAAATTCTGGAAGTTCAGCGAAATCTACGCACAGCCCGTGCCTTTCCTCAACCATTCGCAGAACATCCCGCCTATCCAGACGCCCATCCCCCACCTCTACATGACGAACATGAGCCAGGTGTACCCCTGGGATCGCGGCACGAACTACGCGGTGGAAATCGGCCGGCGCGCAGCAGGGATAGTAGGGAATACGGATTAAGGAGTATGGAGCAAGGGAGGGTTTCTTCCCTACTCCATACTTCCTACTCCATCTTCCTAATTTTTCCCCACTAAGCTGCCTAATGGCTGATGCGCACCGCGATGATGCTGATGACGAGCGCCACCAATAACACGACGGCAATAAACGTCACTAACTGTCGCTCTAGCCTGGTTGGTTCAATCAAACGCCCTGAAATCCACAGAAAGGCGCCACCCGCGAGGCCGAAGCCCAGCAGCACCCCGATGGTATAGACCACCGCCGTCGCCATCAAGCGCGGCAGGTCCACGGTGATGATCAGCCGTCCAAACACGGCGATGGCGAAGCGGCTGCCCAGAAAGGCGTAAGCGCCGGCGATCACCAACGCGCTGCCCATCATCAGCACCCCAAGCGTCTGCCTTCTGCCGCGTTCCATCCACCAGGTGATCGCGCCGAGCACCAACAATGCCAGCGCAAAGGTAAACACCACGATCGAGAGGAATTCAATTGCCATAGTTCCTCCTGCAAAAAACAGTCTGGTCGTCGTTAGTCGGATAGTCTGCGGTCACAACCCCGTCGTTTCCTTCACAGGCCAACTGAACAAGTTGGGAACACCGTCGCATTAAAATGTACGACAATAATAGTGCATAAGCCGCAAAGCGTCAATGCGCTTTTGCGTTTTCCTCTTATAATCCGTTCCATCCGTTAAATCCATTGAGATAAGGAGTGTACGATGAATCCTCGAGGAAAAACAGCTTTGGTAACCGGCGGCGCGGTGCGGGTGGGACGGGCGCTTACGCTGGCGCTGGCGCGCAACGGCGCGAATGTGGTCGTCCACTACAACAGCTCGGCGGGTCCGGCGGAGGAGACCGCCGCCGAAGCCCGCGCGCTGGGCGTCGAGGCGTTGACTGTACAGGCGGATCTCGGCGACCCTGAAGCCGTCGCCGGGCTGGTGCGCGCCATCGAAGCGACGTTCGGCGGCGTGGATATCCTGGTGAACAGCGCCTCGCCCTTCGTCCGCAAGCAACTGCACGAGACGACGTTGGAGGACTGGCATGTTGTGCTCGGCACGCTGCTCGATGGGCCGTTTTTGCTCGCTCAGGCTTTTGCGCCAGGAATGACGACGCGAGGGAGCGGTTTGATCGTCAACATCCTGGATCAAGCCGCCTTTGGGCCGTTCCCCGCATATCTGGCGCACAGCGTCGGCAAACATGGCTTACTCGGCCTTACTCGCAATCTGGCCGTGGCGTTGGCGCCGACCGTACGCGTCAATGCCATTGCGCCGGGGCCGGTGCTGCCGCCGCCGGGTTACACGCCAGAGCAGAACGACCGCATTGCCGCAAAGACATTGCTGCAACGGTGGGGATCGCCCGACGACGTGGTGAAGGCGCTACTCTACCTCATTGATGCAGACTACGTCACCGGCGACGTGCTCTTCGTCGATGGCGGCGAGCGATGGACGTGAGATAGAGATAGAGATAGAGATAGAGATAGAGATAGAGATAGAGAGATAGGGGGAGGGGAAGGGATGATTGCTTCGCCATTCTCCCATTCATCCATTCGCTCATTCTCCCATTCGTTCATTCGCTGATTCGCTGATTCGCTCATTCGCTGATTCGCTCATTCTCCCATTCT
>DYKY01000228.1 GCA_020722365.1 Thermoflexus sp. | reverse complement strand
TCGCTAAGGCTCGAAATCTGACCGGGTTCGAGCCGCAGTATCCGTTTCAACAATCTTAATCAAGGAGTGCAACATCATGACCAAAGAACTGTTCGGGATTATTCCTCCATTGACGACGCCGTTCACCGAAGCTGGCGACGTCTACGAAGCTGGCCTACGGAATCTGGTGGAGTTCCAGATTGAGAAGGGCAGCCACGGGTTGTTCATCTGCGGCACGTATGGCTCGGGGCCGATTATGACGCTTGAAGAACGCGAGCAAGTCCACGAAATCGTTGTGGACCAGGTCAAAGGGCGTATCACCATAGTGGCGCACGTGGGTACAGCATCGACGGCGCAGTCGGTGGCGTTGGCGAAACATGCCGAGAGTGTCGGCGCGGATTACGTGGCGGCGGTGCCGCCGTTCTATCATCACCATGACGAGCCGACTGTCGTGGAATTCTATCGCTCCCTGGTGCAAGCGGTGAGCATCCCCGTGTACGTCTACAACAACCCCAAGGCCTCTGGTGTAGCCATCACTCCACCTTTCCTGCGCCATCTGGCGGATGTGGGGGTGCAGGGGATCAAGGACAGCGGCTTCGGCTACATCGAGTTCGCGCACTTTGTGCTGGCGATGGAAGACCGGCCCGACTTTCGCTTCATCGTTGGTACGGAGGGCTTCGCACTGCCGGCGTTCATGTTCGGCGCGCAGGGCTGCGTCTCTGGGGTGGCAAACGTTTTCCCGGAGCTTATGGTCAAGTTGTGGGATATGTATCAAGCGCGTGATTATGAGACGGCGTCACAGCTTCAGCGCCAGGTGGTGAAGGCGCGGCAGATTTTGCACATCCCCAGTTCGACCAATGCGGCGTGCTACGCCGGATTGCACGCGCGCGGCATCGACGTAGGTGTGCCCAAAGCGCCGATCCTGCCCGTTCCTGCGGACAAAGCGCAAGCGATGCTGGACGGATTCAGGGCGATGGGGTTGCTTTAGCTGTCAGCGGTCAGCAATCAGCTTTCAGCCAGGCAAAAAATCTGATGGCTGATAGCTGAAGGCTCGCTGTGGATGCCCACGATGTCGAAAACTTCATGTCATGCTGTGCGTGTATTCGCGCTTGGCGAGACGATGCTGATGCTCGCGCCGCCGCCGTATGAGTTGATTGAGCATTGTGACCAGTTCACAGTCTATGTCGGCGGGTCTGAGGCCAACGTCGCTATTGGTCTGGAACGGCTCGGTGTTCACGCGGGCTAGATTGGCAAGCTGCCGCGCACTGCTTTGGGGCGCAAAGTGGTCAACGGCATTCGCGCCTACGGTGTCGATACTGGCTCCGTGGTCTGGACTGACGAAGGTCGCGTGGGCATCTTCTGCGTCGAGTGGGGAGCGGATCCCCGTCCCACAAAGACGATCTACGACCGCGCGCACAGCGCCGCCGCGACGCTGGTGGCCGATGACCTTGACTGGGACTGCATCGCGCAGGCCGAGTGGCTACACTTGACCGGCATCACCCCCGCGTTGAGCGCGACCTGCTGCCAGAGCACGCTCGATATCGTGCGGTGCGCCCGTGGTTTGGGACTGCGCGTCTCTTTCGACTTGAATTACCGCTCGCTGTTATGGTTGCCGGAGGCGGCGCGGGCGGCTTGGCAAGCGATTTTGCCTCACGTCAACCTGATCATCGCCGCCGAGACGGATGCCTGGGTGTTGCTTGGCGCTCAGGATGCGCGCGAAACCGTTGTCCGGCAGATTTTTGCGAGTTATGCACCGGATGTTGTAGCCTTGACCTGCGGCGGCGATGGCAGCGTTGCCTACGATGGTGACCGGTTCTATCAGGCCGACACGTACAGCATACGCGTCGTCAACCGCCTCGGCGCCGGCGACGCTTTCGACGCGGGTCTGCTATACGGCCTCCTCAACAGGGATGTGCAGATGGGCCTGGAATATGGCAACGCGATGGCGGCACTGAAGATGACGATCCCGCAGAACATCCCGCTGATCGAGCGGCAGGATGTGGAACACCTGATCGCAGGAAAGCATGCGCATTTGATACGCTAGTTGATGATTCCACTGAAAAAACCGCCAAGTCGCCAAGTACGCCAAGATTTTTTACAAGCAGATGAGTAAAATTTACGAAAATGCACGACTTTACTAAAATTACTGTAACTGTTCCGGTGTAGAGCTTGCCGACCACGAATCAGGGAACGAATAAACGAATTTAGGCCTCGGGCCAACCAAAAACGTGCGTTAGGCAGGCGCCCATTCGTTTATTCGATCTCCATCCGTGGTTGAATTCGTGGTCGGCCTACACGCTTGAATAGTTACAAATTACTTACGCATCCTTTTGTTTTCTTGGCGCCCTTGGCGTCTTGGCGGTTAAGAAAGGCTTTTTGCAGTAGACTCTTCACCAATTTACACTAATATTGTCTATTTAATTGGTGGAAATTCGTGTAGATTCGTGGTTTATACTTGAGGAGAGACTCTATATGTATATCATTGGAAAGGAAGAAGCGGACGCCGTGCAGCGCGTCATCGAATCGAAGAAGCTCTTTCGCTATCTGGACGGCGACGAGAGCGAATCGGCCAGGTTCGAGGCGGAGTGGGCCGCCAAGATCGGGGCGAGGCACGCCGTCGCCGTGACCAGCGGCACGGCGGCGCTCATCGCCGCCTTGGTGGGATTGGGCGTCGGCCCCGGCGACGAGGTGATCGTCCCCGCCTACACCTTTATGGCGACGGCGCTCGCGCCGCTGGCGGTTGGCGCAGTGCCCATCATCGCCGAGGTGGATGCGTCGCTCACCCTCGATCCGGTGGACGCGGAGCGCAAGATCACGCCGCGCACTAGAGCGATCATTCCCGTGCACATGGTGGGATTGCCGAGTAACATGGACGCGCTGATGGCGGTGGCCCGGCGACACAACGTTAAAGTGCTCGAAGACGCCTGCCAGGCGGACGGCGGTTCATACGGCGGCAAGCGTCTCGGCTCCATCGGCGACGCGGGGGCGTTCTCGTTCAACCACTACAAGATCATCACCTGCGGCGAGGGTGGGGTGATGGTCACGGATGACGAGACCGTCTACCATCGCGCGCTGGTTTTCCACGATGGCGGGTCGGTTTTCCGCGATCACGCTTCGCGCTGTCCTTTCGCTAGAAATTTGGTTAAAAAATGATTTAAGTGGGGGGGCAAACCCCCAAAAGAGCCTTTTTCAAGTCTCACAGTGGGAAAAATTATCACCATTTTCATTGAATAATGATGTGAATACGGCTTTTAAAATATGCGAATACTATATGTAGTAGCTCAAGATGTCTGTTTACTCATATAAAAAATCATTTTGCAATTTAAATTATAGCGAAACGAGAGTCGCGGATTACCACGCCCTTCTTCGCAGGGATGAATTTTCGCATCAACGAGATCCTCAGCGCCGTGCTGCGCGTGCAGTTGGCGCGGCTCGATGGGATGCTGGACGCGATGCTGACCGAGAAGCGGCTGATGATTCAGGCCCTGGACGGCGTGGGCGACTTCACCTTCAACCCCATTCACGACATCGAAGGCGACTGCGGGACGACGCTGGCGCTGCTGTTCGAGACGCCGGAGCGCGTGCGCGATGTGTTGGCCCAACTGCACGAGCAGGGCGTGTCCGCCAGTACGCCCATCGATAGCGGACGGCACGTCTACACGAATTGGGAACCGGTCTTGAAGCAGCAAGGGGCGCACCATCCGGGCATGGACGCCTACAAACGCGCCGAAGTCCCCGTTGCGTACACGCCCGACATGTGCCCGAACACGCTGGACATCCTGGCGCGCACGTTGTTCCTGCACACCGATCCGACCCGCCCGCGCGCCGACCTCGACGCGCTGATCGAGATTATCCGGCGCGCCTTGTCAACACTGTAAATTTCGTCAACGGATTGAACGGATGGAACGGATTTTAGTTTCTCTTAATCCGTTGAGTCCGTTAAATCCGTTGACATCATTTTGGAGGAGACATCATGACCTATCGTCGTATTGCTACACTGAAAACTGCCGAGGCGTTCCAGGCGTATCTGGACGAATCCGGCATTGCTTTGGGCTTCGACGCCGAGTTGTCGACCGGCTCAGACGCGCCGTTGGCCCAACCGTATACGATGAAGGATGGCGCGCGAACATTCGCGTTCAAGATCGGCAACCGCTTCTGCATCCTGCCGATGGAGGGCTGGGATGGCACGGAGGACGGGCGGCCTTCCGAGTTGACCGTCCGCCGCTGGCAGC
>DYKY01000227.1 GCA_020722365.1 Thermoflexus sp. | reverse complement strand
CAGGCGGATACGATGGTCCCCAGCCCGGCCAATCCGCAGAGTCTCAACCGGTATGGCTATGTCCTGAATTCGCCGCTCAGGTATACGGATCCGAGTGGGCACAAAGCCTGTGATTCCTTCGATGCAGCAGGAAAGTGTATTCCTCTTCCCAAAATGCCAACCTTCTGGGTCTCGTATGCGGGCGATTGGGACACAACAAGTCAATATGTGGTGCAAGCCGGTGTCGTGGCAGTGGGTAGCGCTTTGGCCGGTGTAATGAACTCTGGTCGCCATCAGGACAACTTAACGGCACGCAAATCGGGAGATCCGTTCATCCCCCGTAGTCGCGTGACTGCCAAGCAGGCATTTTATCACACATATGGTCATATCACCTTTGTCCAAAAGAACCCGGGCACTGTAGATGGATGAGGATGGTCACAAGTCGGTTCACGGGGAGAAATTTGGATCGATGCCGTTGGCAGCGCGGCGTATTGGAAATATGGCAGGCAAAATACTGCGCATGAACTAGGGCATGGTTTGGCTCAATTGACAGGATGGGATAGCGCAAGAGGGAACTATAATGCTTACGCTGATATAACATCTGCACAAATTGCAGTGGATGGTGAAGTTCTGAGAACAGGATCCCAGAAACAAAGCTGGCGGGGATACCAACTCGTCAAAGGTAGCACTTGGCCCTGGCAACAAAACACTGCATCAACCCCCAATGAGGAATTTGCTGATATGTTCTTAGGGTGGGCTTATCGGGGGTTTGCTAACGACAGTTTCGGCGCCGCACGATACAACTGGATGGCCACAAATATGGCAGAGTGGATTGCCTTAGCAAGTAAGTAGGATGAAACACAGATGAAACCACATACCATGTTCTTAACTCCGAGATTCTTTTGCGTGCTTGCAGTTGTATGGTTGGCGATGGCAGGATGCAACCCCACTCCTATCAGTCTGAATGAAACGCCAACTGCTACACCTGCACACTTCTCAAATCAACACTTACACCTACGGCCATAGTTACATCGACTCCTACTGCAACGCCAGCGCCGACACTTACCGCTGCGCCGTCCGCGAGCGTCACACCAACACCGCAACCGACGTTTACACCGCCTCCTACCTTGACCAGCAAACAGAAATCGGAGTTTGTGGAAACTATGCTACTTCCCAATGCGCAATGTGCACCACCATGTTGGTGGGAGATCATACCAGGACAAACCACTGTTGAGACAGCAACAACTTTCTTCACCGTGCGTGGCTTACCATGGTCAGGGTATCGCGTGACGACCCCGCTGCGGACTTTGCTCGACGTCGCCGCCAGCCCCTTGAGCCAGGAACACCTCGACAAGGCCGTGGTCCAAGCCCTGGAACGCGGCATGGTGCGCCGCGCGGCATTGGAAACCGCCCCGTGTGCGCCAACGGCGCGCCAACGACTGGCGCAAGCTCTGGCATCCGCACCCCGCGTCACGGAGTTGTAGCCGTGATCGGCGACTATGCCACCCCGTGGTTTGCTTTTTGGGACGACACGGAAGTTTTCCCACAGTCCGGCCAAACGGGAGGATGGCCGGCCTAGGTAGTTCCAAGATTTAAATTACGCAACGTCAAGGGCAAATCCCTGAGAAGACGCCAGAGCTTTGACGAGTTATTTCCTTGGAACGGCCTTATGCTGTGAGGAGGTGTACCGGATCGGTGACCTGGATCGGTTCACCGGTGATACGTGCATAGAGCACGTCGGGATCGAGATCAGCGCCGTTGGGCCAACAGATCGTGCCCGATTCAGCATCCACGCGGACGCGCGCGAAGTAGTGCTTGTCCTTGAGTGGTGCAAAAACACCCGTGAATGGGATAAGGTCGGCCACGTCGATGTGTCCTTCGACGCCATCCTCGAAACGCAGAAAAAGCCGCCATTCATCCACCACGCGCACTTCGATGATATCCTCTAACATTACCTTACTCCAAAGGATCGATGCAATGGAGCCTGTTGACGTGCCAGGTTCCAGTTTTTCATCAACTCCACTTGATGTTGTGTCGCCCACTCGACGACCATCCCCAAAACTCTGGGCGAAAGATGTCCGGCCAATAACGTTAAGGATTCAATGGCCATCAGCGCTTGCTGCTCTCCATACCGCACGTGAAAATGTGGCGGGACGTGATCATTGTAGTTGAGGAGCACAAGGATCCCGAAAAAGCGACTGATTTCCGGCACGTTTCCTCCTCCACATCAGTAAATTGCATTACCCACATTCTAACACAATACATAGAAAATGACCACCCCACAGTGTCGCGTAGGTTCCCTGGGCGATTGTGCTCGTGCCCTGTCTGTGTATCGCGTTACCGCGTTTTCATCGGCCCAGGCTGCGGTTTTGCGCATCCATTGGCATATCCCCCCTTTGCCAGGCGCTTGCTGGGTCGCCGCGCGGCACCAATGGCTTTGTCCTCGCGGGGGGTGCCTGCCGTCACCGCGCCGTCGTGGTGGGTGAACTGCTGGCCGGTGTCGTCCGTCACGGCAAAGGTGAGCTTTCCTGGAGAGCAGGCGCGGTCATTCGAACGGCGCGTCGATATAGACAATTCTCCGGGTCTGCGGTATGATAGGGGCAAATCGCACAAAGCTTGCTTGTGAAAAAAGGAACGCACTCGCAATGGAACTAGAGACCGACAGCCTGACCTTGACGATTGTTGCTGAACCGCCGCCGTTGTTCACGGACGCGAACGGCGTCATCCGGGTTGGCGACACGCGCGTCACCCTGGACACGGTGGTGTCGGCCTTCGAGGAGGGCGCGACGGCGGAAGAAATCGTCTACCAGTATCCAACGCTGAATCTTGCAGACGTGTACGCCGTGCTCGGCTATTACCTCCAGCGCCAGGCGGAAGTGGAGACGTACTTGCGGCGGCGTCAGCAGCAGGGGCAGGTGGTGCGCGAATCCAACGAAGCCCGCTATGCTCCTCAGGGCATCCGCGAGCGCCTGCTGGCGCGCCGTTCTCCGCTACGACGGAGCCTGCTCAGAAGCAGGGAAGGCAACCGCGTCAAATCCGTGCTGGGCGGCGCGCCCACCGGCAACGTCGGCAACCACTTCGAGTGGACTGGCAGCGATTCAGGAGCAGGCGTACCTCGCCGGATCGAAGAGCGGCACGCTGAGGGGTGGTCATCCACCGGCATCCACGAACGGCGGCAGTGGCAAAATCGTCAAAATGCGCTATCATTTTCCCCACAATAGCTCTCAACTCTCACTTTTGTGGCCCAGGTGCTTGCCGCGACACCCTTCCCGCAAAGGTACGCCGGATCGCCCTGAGTCAATGGCTGACCGCAGGTAAGTGGAGTATAATGGAGGTAGAGTCGCTTGCATTGAAGTCACGTGAGCGACCGTTCAGAGAATTGAAAGGAGCCAGCTATGACGACTTTGCCGGCCGTCAAGATGACCGAACAGGGGCTTTTTCTGCCCCGCCAGCTTTTTCGGAACTTAGGCGAGATTGAGGTAGTCCACCATGAGAATTATGTCCTCATCAAACCTAAGAACATGACCGCGCGCTTCAAAGGCTTTGTGCGTCCACGCGTGACGGTAGAAACGCTGCACGAGGCGTACGAGCAATCGTTGTTGAAAGGAACGGTAGGATGAACCTGGGGGAGTTCTCCGGCAAGGCTGATATTTTTGTGGATGCCAACATCTTTACGTACTTCGCCCTGGGCACACCGGCATACCAGGACGCCTGCGCTGAGTTCCTGAACCGCATCGAAGACAAGCGCATCCACGCCGTGACCTCTGATTTCGTCTTGAATGAAGTGTTCTACGCCTTGCTGGTGGGCAAAGGCTCTGAATTGTTGGCGACGACCAAAATCACCAGGATCAAGAAACAGTTGATGCAGGATGCTGTTAGCCGCGGCCTGTTATCAAGTGTGTGAGGATTTTTGGGGCTATCTGCTGGCGCTGCAGGCCGAGGGTTTGCGGATCGTCAATGTCAGCGCGCGCGAGCAGGAAAACAGTTTAGCATTAGGTGGGCGTTATCTCCTGTTGCCGACCGATGCGTTGCATGTGGCGACGTGTCAGCAGTATGGGATCGTTCATTGCGCCACGGCTGACGCGCACTTCGAGCGGGTGGATTTCTTGCAGATTTAGCAGCCGGTCGCTCGGTAGCAGGAACGTCCACCGCATCAAATCCGTGCTGAACGGCGTGACCACCGACTTATATCGATTTGACATTTCGCCGGTTCGTGGTTAAATAGAAAGCGTTAAAGGCTGTGA